>NZ_JBIRCY010000021.1:0-4127 GCF_044326205.1 Mesorhizobium sp. IMUNJ 23232 | reverse complement strand
TGCCCGGGGGAGAGGACTGCCGGCCGCGAGTTTGGCGCCAATCGTCGACGCAGCGATCCTCTCCCCCGGGCAGGGGGAGAGGTGGCCCGAAGGGCCGGTGAGGGGGTGATGCCGAACCGAGCCGGCGAAGCCGGTTCGGAGCGGATAATGTCCATATGCGATTGCCCTGCCGTTCTTACGGGGAGAAGGTGCCGGCAGGCGGGACCGAAGGACGGGCAGTGCGGACGGTCAAGGTAAAAACCCCCGGTATAACAAGGTTGGTTCAATCGATCGCCTTGACGCCCCGCCCGACGGCAATTGCCGAATGGTGGCGGGCCTGTTAATTTTTCCGTGTCAGGCGGTGAGATAGCGTTCCTGGCCTCCTCAAGATGAAAACAAGGTCCATGGCGTCTTCTCCGATCCGTTTCTCCAATCTCAAGATGGAATATTCCCCCTATCCGTTCGGGGTGATCGCGCCGGTGTTCGACGAAGCGCTCTATTCGGAACTGCTCGACACGTTTCCGCCGATGGAGCTTTTTCAGTTCCATTCCAAATTCGGGAACAAATATTCCCTGTCGGAGAAGAGCAATCGCCCGCAGTACGAGAAGTTCATCGCGTCGCATCCGGCGTGGCGGCAGGTGCATTCCTATGTGAAGAGCGACGATTTCGTGTTTTCGGTTCTCGATGCCTTGCGCAACCGCAACGTCGATCTCGGCCTCTCGCGCGCCGGGCAGTCGCGGGCCAAAAGAGTCCGCAAGACGCTGAAGAGCCTGATGCAGGGCAAGCTGCCCACGGTGGAAAGGCCGCTTTATTCCCGCTTCGAATTCTCGGCGCTGCCGGCCGACGGCGGCATCGTCATCCCGCACACCGATTCGCCCGGAAAATTCGTCACGATCGTCTTCTCCATGGTCAAGCCGGGCGATTGGACGGACAATTGGGGCGGCGGCACCGACCTGCTCGTAGCGAAGGACGTGACCAGGAGCTACAATTTCATGAACGCCCAGGTGCCTTACGAGGAAACCGACACCGTCGCCACGGTGCCCTACAAGACCAACCAGGCGATGATCTTCGTAAAAACCCACAACTCGCTTCACGGCGTCCGCAAGATGGTCGGGCCGGAGGGTGCGGTGCGCCGCACGCTGACCGTGGTCATCGAGCGCGGCTAGGGCTTTTCGCGAAAAAGGTGGTGACTTGGGTTTCTCCTTAAGCAAGCTTTTCCGCAAGAAGCCTCGCGAAAAACGCTCGACCGCGTCGCTCAAGGCAATCGCGGCCGCCGACGGAACGATCGCGTTCTACGCCGGAAAGTCGGCGGGCCGGCCGCGCTTCGTCTATCGCCGCCTTGCCCAGGCGCTCGACACGGCGGCTGGCCCGACGGAGCGTGCGTCCGCCATCCAGTCGTTTCGCGACGAGCTCAAGACGAACGGCAGCCGGGGCGAGGGGCTGAAGCTGCGCATGGTCCTGCCGCCCTTCCTGGAAAGGCGGCTGCGACCCGGCGAGCGCGCCGAGCTCGAGCCCTGGCTCGCGGCGCTGCGGGCCAGGCGCAGCCGCCTGCGCGATGCCTTCCCCGACTGCGCCGACGAGTTCAGCCTCGCGCCGGCGTTTCTCGACAGTGTGCTCGGTGTCGAAAAAAGTCCGGCGATCGAGCAGCGGACCCGCATCTTCACGATGGGCTCCTGCTTCGCGCGCAACATCGCGGTCTTCCTTCAGGCGAACGGTTTTACGGCCGAAGCCTTCATGCAGACCGAGGACCTGAACTCGCCGTTCTCCAACGCCCGCATGTTGAGTGTCGCCTCGGCCCCGCCCGGCGAGCGCCAGGCCTTCGTCGCGGACTGGATCGAGACGCTCTATCCCGAGGAGAGTTCCGAGCGCCGCGCGGCCCGGCGCGACGAGGCGCTCGGGCGGCTTTCCGGGCTGGCCGATTCGATTGCGTCGGCCGAGGTCGTCATCGTCACGATCGGCAGCGCGCTCGATTTTTTCCTTCCCGCCGGCGCATCGGCAGGCGGCGCGACGGGGGAAGGCGAGGTTGCGCCAAAATTCCTGCTGCTCGCCGACACCGAGGACGCGGACAAGCGGGCGGGCCTCGCGCAGCGCCTCAAGGCGCAGGGTGCGTCGTTCCGGCTGGGGACTTTCGCGGAGTCGAAAACCGCGATCGGCCGCTTCTACAGCGCGGTGCGCGCGCTCAACCCGCATGCGCTCTGCCTGTTCACGCTTTCGCCCGTGCCGATGGACAGCGCGATCGGCCTGCAGAAGATGGCTCCCGGCGGCGCGGCCGAAATCGACTGCGTCAGCAAGTCGACGCTGCGGGCCGCCCTGTATGAGGCGATGGCCGAATGGATCGCAGCCGATCCGAAGGTGCACTATTTTCCTTCCTACGAGATCGTCCGCTGGATTGCCCCCAACCTGCCGATCCAGACGTTCGGCGCCGAGGACGCCTCCGCCCGCCATGTCTCGGAGCAGGTGCTGAACGGCGTCTGCGACTATTTCCTCGACCGCTTCGGAATGGACCGAGTTGCCGCAAACCAGGATCCAAAAACAATGCCGTCGAAACACCCGGTGGGGGCTGACTAGGCAATATCTGGGCGATTTGCCTTGACCGCCCCTGCGGCCTCACTGTCCTGCCGGACATCTTCCCCCGTTTTCGGCTGGGCAAGCGCATACGTCGAAGACTAGCCGAGGCAATCCAAGACTGTCGTCATTCCCGACCTCGTGAGTGAAGCGAAGCGGAGCGGAGAGTGTCGGGAATCCATGCCTCGGATTCGAAATCACAAAGCCGATGCAGAACCGGTTCTATTCTACGATACAAAACCCCGGTCAAAGCAGATGCCACGCAATATCGTGCCAGTGCGGATTGTTTTCTTCAATCAACTTGACCTTCCATTGGCGCGGCCATTTCTTGATCGCCTTCTCGCGTTTGATGGCGTCAATCACCCAGTCATGTTCCTCGAACCACACCAGGCGCATGACGCCGTACCGGGCTGCGAATTTCGAACCCGTTCCGGTTCGATGTTGAAGAAGACGGCCCGCAAGATCGGAGGTCACGCCGGTGTAGAGCGTTCCATTCTTTTGCGACGCCAGGATGTAGACATAGCCCCGCCTGCCCATTGAAGAAGCTTAGCATGGTTTTGGTCTGCCTTCTCATCGAATGGCCAATTCTTTATAGGCTGCCGACGGATGAGCCGGCCCATGCAGTTCGATGTCATCCGGCGGTCGAGATGCGACGGCCCGTTGCCGGACCTGTTGGGCAGGGGCTCGCGCCGGACGTTGCTGAAGGGGCGCGGGGCTTGGCCGGACACAGACCGTTCTTCGTCGACTTTGGCTTCGCCACCTCCGAGGCATGGATTCCCGACACTCTCCGCTCCGCTTCGCTCGCTCACGAGGTCGGGAATGACGACATCGTTGATGCTTCAGGCTAATCGCCACCGTCTTCGTTTCAGCAAACCGCCACCTTCGTCGCTTCAGCCCATCGCCAACGTCGGAGATTAGCGGAAACGCCCCACGCTTCGTCATCCTGGGGCGGAGCACGAGCGAAGCGAGTGCGGAGACCCTGGGAACCATGCCGTACCGGTGACGAAACGTTCCGGCGGTCCCGATAACAGCGAGCAGAACATGCCGAAAACGGGGATGAAAAATCACCGCCAGACAGAAAATTTTCTTGGACACACGCCGACAGTCACCACCAAGCCATTGTTTTTGCTGATTGCGCTTTCTCCCGCCTGACACGCGAAACACCGCCAAACAAGATTCTCATCCCCCTCCCCAGAACCTGCCTCATACTTGTCGCCGGTTCGGCTGCGGGAACGGAAGGGAGGCGGCAGTGGAGTTTGGAGACGCGAGTACGACGATCGAGCGATACCGGCAGGCGCTGAAACATATCCTGCTGATGCTCATCGGCATGGCCGAGATGGGTTTTGGCAGGCCGCTGTCGCTGGTGCTTGGCGAAGCCGCTGTCGCTCCGAGATTGGGACGCGCCGGAAAGACCGGGCGGAACAAGCCGTCTCCGCCGCTCTGCCTTCCCCGCCACCTCTACCGCGCCATTCTGCTGCTGCTGCGCCCGGCCGAATCCGCCGCCCGGCGGCTGATCATCGCGGCGGCGCAAGGCATCGTGGTGACGCTGCCGCCGTTTCGTCCGCGCAAGCCAAAACCAAAAA
>NZ_JBIRCY010000001.1:0-381124 GCF_044326205.1 Mesorhizobium sp. IMUNJ 23232 | reverse complement strand
GGGCAAGAGGCAGTCGGCAGTAGGGACGCTGCGTAGCAGTTGTTTCTTAACCTACTGCCGACTGCCTATTGCCCACTGCCTACAAATTCCGCAACACCGGCGCCGCCTTGTGCCCGAGCACCCGCCAGGTGCCGATGAGGCCGATGCCGACCGTCAGCACCAGCGCGATCACAACGGTCGAAGCTGCGACGGCCGGCGAGAAGCTGGAGGGCAGCGTCATGATGCGCGTCACTACGAACCAGGCCGCCACGCCGCCGGCGGCAAGCGCGAACACCGCTGTCGCGAGGCCGATCAGCATGTATTCCAGCGAGAAGGCTGTTATCAGCGTGCGCCGGGTGGCGCCGAGCGTCTTCAGCACCACCGCGTCATGGATGCGCGCACGGTTTCCCGCGGCGAGCGCGCCCGACAGCACCAGCACGGAGGCGATCAGCGCGACGCTCGCCGCGGCCCGGATCGCAGTGCCGAGCTGCGCAACCAGCCGATTGACGATGTCCAGCGCGTCCTTGACCCGAACCGTCGTCACCGCCGGATAGGCGCGCGTCACCTGGTTGAGGATGCGCGCCTCTTCATGCGGCGGGGCGTCGCGGGCGGTAAGCGTCGCCAGCCATGCATGCGGGGCGCCGGCAAAGGTGTTGGGCGAGAACACCATGACAAAATTGATGCCCATCGATTCCCACTTCACTTCGCGCAGGCTGGCGATCTTCGCGGTGACGTTGCGGCCGAGCACGTTGACGGTCACCGTGTCGCCGATTTTCAGGCCGATCTGCCGCGCCTCCTCGGCGGAGAAGGAGACAAGCGGCTCGCCGGAGTAATTTTCCGGCCACCATGCGCCTTCGCTCAGCGTGGCGTTTTCGGGAATTGTCTCCGAATAGGTCAAGCCACGGTCGCCGCGCAGCACCCAGGCGCCTTCCGGCGGCACTTTTACCTGCTGCACGTCGACGCCGTTCAATTCCATGATGGGGCCGCGCAGCATCGGAACGCGCACCAGCTTGCCTTCAGGCGACAGGCTGCCGACGAGGTTGCTGAAGGCGTCTACATCGGCCGCCTGGATGTCGACGAAGAAGAAGTTTGGCGCGCGCTCCGGCAGGCTTCCGGAAATCTGCCGGCGCAGATCGCCGTCGATGAGGGCCAGCGTCACCAGTAGGGTCAGGCCGAGCCCGAGCGACAGCACCACCGAGGGCGTCAGCGCGCCGGGCCGGTGGATGTTGCCCAGCGCCAACCTGAGCGCGGTGGAGCGCACGCGCGGCGCGCGGCGCGCCAGCGCTTGCACGGCCAGCCCGACAGCGCGCAGCACGACGAAGGCGCATACCGCTGCCCCGACAAAGATCGCGGCAATGCGCCGGTCCGTCGCGAACCATATGGACATCGCCGCCAGAAGCGCTGCGATGCCGAGCGTGGTCGCCAGATAGACCCAGCGCGGCAGCCCGCGTCCGCCGATGCCGGCCTCGCGGAACAGCGCGGTGGCCGGCACGTCGCGGGCGCGGCCCAGCGGCAATATGGCGAAGGCCAGCGTCACCAGCACGCCGAATATGGCGGCAAGCGCCAGCGCGCCGGGATAGATGCCGCCCTCGGCCGGCACCGGAATCAGCGATGAAAGCGCGGCACTCGCCGCGAACGGCATCAGCGCCGCCAGCACCAGCCCGACCGCGATGCCCATCGCAGCGATGATTATGATCTGCGCGAGATAGAGCGTGAAGACGAAGCTACCGGATGCGCCGAGGCTCTTGAAGGTGGCGATCACGCCGCGCTTGCCGTCGAGATAGGCGCTGACCGCATTGGCGACGCCGACCCCGCCGACCACCAGCGCCGTCAGCCCGACCAGCGTCAGGAACTGCGAGAACCGCTCGATGTTGGAGGACAGCGCCGGCGCGGCGTTGCTGCGGGTGCGGATGCTCCACCCGGCCTCGGGGAATTTCTGGCCCGCTTCCGTGCGGATCTCGGCCAGCCGCGCCTCGCTCGTGCCGTCGGCCAGGCGGATCTTGTAGGCATGCTCGACCAGGCTGCCCGGCTGCACGAGACCCGACGCGCGCAACCCGTCCATAGAGAGCAGCAGGCGCGGCGCGAAACCGAAACCGTCGGAGATGGCGTCCGGCTCGCCGGTCAGTTTTGCGCGCAGCTCGAAAGTGGTATTGCCGAGCTTGATCCGGGCTCCCGGCTGCAAGCCGAGCCGCTCGAACAAAAGCTCCGGCGCCGCCGCGCCGAACACGCCTTCCTTCCCTCCGAACAGGTCCTCCCGCGACAGCGACGGCTCCGTGAGCAACTGGCCGTACAGCGGATAGGCATTGTCGACCGCCTTGGCTTCCACCAGCGCCTGGTCCGATCCATCCTCCAACCGCGCCATGGAGCGCATGTTGGCGCTCACCGCCAGCGTGCCGAGGTCCTTGAGGAAAGCCGCTTCGCCTTCGGTCGCCTCGCGCTGGTTCAGCTCGAACCTTATGTCGCCGCCCAGCAGCGCCTGGCCTTCCGCCGCTACGCCCGCCGTGATCGCCTGCGCCACCGAATTGACCCCGCCGATCGCCGCCACGCCCAGCGCGATGCAGGTCAGGAAGATCAGGAAGCCAGAGAGCCCGCCACGCATCTCGCGCAATGCGAAGCGCAGGGCGAGTTTGAGGGAGCGTAGTCTTTCACCGGCGTTGATGGCCGAAGCTCCCTCCCTCCCCTCAATGGGGAGGGTGGCCCGAAGGGCCGGGTGGGGTGATCCCACCGTCATCGCACCCCCCTCCGCCTCGCTGACGCTCGGCACCTCCCCCATCGAGGGGGAGGTGGGAGACAGCCGCGCCGCACCCGCCTCGATGCGCCCCGACCGCATGGCGATCTGCCGGGAGCAGCGGGCGGCAAGCGCTGGATCGTGCGTGACCAGCACCAGCGTCGTGCCGCGCTCGGCGGCCTCGGAGAACAACAGGTCGGCAATCTGCCGGCCCGTCGCCTGGTCGAGGTTGCCGGTCGGCTCGTCGGCGATCAGGATGCGCGGCGAAGGCGCCAGGGCGCGGGCGATCGCCACGCGCTGCTGCTCGCCGCCCGAAAGCTCACCGGGATAATGCGTCAGCCGCTCGCTGAGGCCGACCGCCGCGAGTTCGCGCGCCGCCCAGCCGAACGGATCGGCATGGCCGGCAAGCTCCAGCGGCACGGCGACGTTTTCAAGCGCCGTCATGTTTGGGATCAGGTGGAAGGACTGGAAGACGATGCCGATGGTTCGGCCGCGAAACGCCGCCACCTCGTCCTCGCTCTTGCCGTTGAGCAGCTTTCCGGCGATGCGCACCGTGCCCGAGTCGACGCCCTCCAGTCCGGCCAGAACCATCAGCAGCGTCGATTTTCCGGAACCCGATGGACCGACGATGCCGGCGGTTTCTCCGGCCGAGACGTCGAGGCTGATGTTCTTCAGTACGTGCACCGACGAGGCGCCTTCGCCCAGCGTCAACGAAACATCGCGAAGTTCGATGACGGCTTCTGCGGTCACGGAATAGCCCTATATGGAGTGGGAGACTGTAGGCACGCTGTCGTCATATGGGCTTTTGCGCATGGCTTTCAAACGTTTCATGCTTTTTGTCGCGGCGGCGATGATGGCCTCGGCGCTCGGTTTCGCGCCGTCCCAGGCGGGACCGCGCAAAATCGTCGGCTTCGGCGACAGTCTGATGGCCGGCTACATGCTGGATGCCGGTAAAGGGTTTACGGACAGGCTGCAGGCGGCGCTGAAAGCCAGGGGTCACGATGTCGTGATCTCCAACGCCGGTGTCTCTGGCGACACCACCAGCGGCGGGCTTTCGCGGCTCGACTGGTCGGTTCCGGACGGAACGGACATCGTCATCCTCGAACTCGGCGCTAACGACATGCTGCGCGGCGTGACCCCCGACATCACCCGCAAGAATTTGGACGAGATGCTCTCGCGTCTGAAGCAGCGCAACATCGCCGTGCTGCTCGCCGGCATGCGCGCCGCGCCCAATCTCGGCGCGGACTATCAGGCCGCCTTCGACGCGATCTATCCCGACCTCGCTGCGAAATACGGGCTGGCGCTCTACCCGTTTTTCCTCGACGGCGTCGCGGGCAACCGCGACCTGCAACTGGAGGACGGCATGCACCCGAACCCTGCTGGCGTGGACAGGATGGTCGAGAATTTCCTGCCGACGATGGAAAAGGTGCTGGCCGCGCCCAAGGGCTCGTCCTGAAGGCGGCCGGGAGCCGATACGATCAGGTCCGAACCGGAACGAGATGATCATGGATCGGCCCGTCTCGCCTAACATAACGCAACGTAAAGCGATTTGCTGTTGCGATGCACAAAAACCGCTTGCCGTCGCGCCGGATCGATGATTCGCTTGACTGGTAAGTCGATTCGAGGAAGGGAGGCTTTTGATGCCGCGTCTTTTCACCGCCCTCGAAATTCCGCGTGATGCCGCCCTTTCCCTCTCTCTGCTGAGAGGCGGCCTGCCCGGCGCCCGCTGGATCGACGTCGAGAACTACCACATCACGCTCCGCTTCTTCGGGGATATCGAAGGCCATGTCGCCGACGAGATCGCCAATGCGCTGGACAGGGTCCGCCGCCCGGCGTTTCAGCTTCGGCTCGACGGCGTCGGCGCCTTCGGCGGCAAGAAGCCGCATTCGATCTTTGCGGCTGCCTCGCCCTCGCCCGACCTGAACGCGCTCCAGGCCGAGATCGACCGCATTTGCCAGCGCCTCGGCCTTCCGGCCGATGCGCGCAAATTCACGCCGCACGTCACGCTGGCGCGGCTGCGCAACTCCAGCCCAATCGACGTGGCGCATTACCTTTCGGCCCGGGGCAATTTTTCCGCTGCCCCCTTCCGGGTCGGCCGCTTCGTGCTGATGTCGTCGCGCGATTCGGTCGGCGGCGGCCCTTACGTGGTGGAAGAGGTCTGGCCGCTGGCCGGCGCCGACATGCGCCCCAGCCTGCCGGCCAGTTTTGAAGAGCCTTACGGCACCATGCGGTAGATCGGCTCTTTTGCGCGCAAGAGTCCCAATGCATGCGGACTCTTGCAGCAAGGCGTCCCCCTCCCCACATTTTTTCGTGAAGGGAGAGAATTGGATGGCCAAGTCGACCAAATCTCGAGGTGTCGCACCCGAACAGGACGTGCGCGAAAAATTCTGGCGCACCGCCAGGAAGGCCGCCGCGCAGGTTCCGTTCATGGACGAGGTCGTCGCCGGTTACTACTGCGCGATGGACAAGGGCACGCCGCTCAGGGCCAAGGGCATCCTGCTGGCCGCGCTGGCTTATTTCGTCCTGCCGGCCGACACCATTCCCGATGTTTTCTTCGGCATCGGCTTCACCGACGACATCGCCGTGCTGACCGCAGCACTTGCCGCCGTGCGCGCCCACATGAAGCCGGCGCACCGGCTCGCCGCCCGCGAAGCGTTGCACGACATTTCCTGATCGGCGCCCGCCATATCAGGTCCGCCGCTCAATCCGTATCGACCGCGCCGTCGGCTTCGAGAATCTTCCGCAGCCTTCCAAAAGCCAGCCTGATCCGCGACTTGACGGTGCCGAGCGGCAGGCCGGTGCGCTCGGCGATCTGGCTGTGCGTCAGCCCGACGAAGAAGGCATATTGCAAAAGTTCTAGCTGCTCGCCGGACAGCGCCGTCATCGCCGCGCGCACCCGCTCGTCGCGCTGCCGCGCGTCGATGCCCTGGTCCGGCGGCTCGGGATCCTCCGGCAGCAGGATCGGGTCGGACGGATCGAGAAGGTGCGAGCGGTCGCGGCGCAGAAGGTCGATGCGGCGGTTGCGGGCGATGCGGAACAGCCACGTCCCCAGCGACGATTTTTCCGGATCGAACAGATGCGCCTTGTGCCACAGCACGGTCATCACCTCCTGCGCGAGGTCCTCGGCCATGGCCGGCTCCATGCCCAGCCGCTGCAGATAGCCGTTGATGCGCGGCGCGAAATGGTCGAACAACCGCGTGAACGCGGCGCGGTCGCCATCGCGGGCCACAAGGGCGGCGAGCCGGGAAAACTCCTCATCGCGCGAATTGGTCATGATCGGATCATGCCGGAAAGCCGTGTCCTCGCCGTCTGCGGCCGCTGTCTTGAAACGGCTTCCCGGACCGCCGCGACCGCGTCCTCCATTGCATGCCGGCGAAAAAAGTCAAACTGCTGCCGCTTTTCTTGTCTTGAACTCGCCTCAGGCGACAAAGCTCCAACGGCCCGGACAAGGCTGCGGGGCAGGTTGGTGGTGATGCAACGTGGTGGATGGCCTTTTTCGCGGACGTTCACCATTTGGTAACCCTGACTAATTCAAAATTAAACGAACGGGCAGGGGTCGAATCCAGGCCTGCTTCGGCAATTCCAGCGAAACGTGAGACGATGAAAAAGATGCGCGGATTGTTAGCAGCGATTGCGGGCGTGGTTCTCGTTGCTGGCGCGATGCCGGCGCTTGCCCAGTCGGCGACCAAGATCGGCCAGCACAATGCCTGGGGCACCTACAGCTACCAGTCCGGCAACGGCAAGGTCTGCTACGTGCTGACCGTGCCGACCGACAAGCAGCCGCCGGCGCTCGACCACGGCGACATCTTCTTCTTCGTCAGCCAGCGGCCCGGCCAACAGGTCAGCTACGAGCCGCAGTTCATCGCCTCCTACAATTTCCAGGAAAATTCCAAGGTCCAGGTCTCGGTCGGCGACAAGAAATTCTCGATGTTCACCAAGGGCAAGTCGGCCTGGGTGGAAAACGCCGCCGAGGAGCCGCTGCTGATCGCCGCGATGAAAGGCGGCCAGGACATGAAGATCGCCGCCAAGTCGGGACGCGGCAATCCGACGAATTATACCTTCTCGCTGAAGGGCATTTCGGCGGCGCTGTCGTCGATCGCGAGCTGCAAGTAGCGCCAATCAGGCTACATCCGAACTCAAGAACGCTTCGATCCTCTCCTCAGCCAGTCCCGCCTCGCGCGCAATCCGCCGTGCCAGGTCGGCCGCCGCGGGCCGGGGCGCGACGCTTTCCGGCCGGTCGAGCCAGTAGGACACCGGATTGAGCACGGACCGCTCGTCGACCATGGCGATGCGGCCCGAACGCAACTGGTCGACCGTCAGCGGCGGGCGCGCCAGCGCGATGCCGAGGCCGCAGGCGGCGGCATCCAGCACCAGATTGTAATCCTCGAACCGCCGGTCTTCGGCGCGCGGGCGATAGTCGATGCCGTGCGCCCCGAACCAGGCACGCCAGGCCGAGGCGTCGGAGTCGTTCATCAGCGGATGCGCCAGCAGGCGTTCCGGAGCCCCGCTGCCGATCTCCTTCGCCCGCCCCGGCGAGGCAACGGGGAAGCAATGTTCCTCGAAAAGCTGCACCGAGACGCGCCCCGGGATACGCCCGCGCCCGCAGCGGATCGACAGGTCGTGGCCCTCCTCGGCGAGGTCGGCCTGGCGGTTGTCGACGTCGAGCACGATGCGCAGTTTTGGCGGCCCGCCCTCCAGCAAGCGCAGGCGCGGCATCAGCCACAGGCCGCTGATCGACGGGATCGAGGTGACACGCACCACTGCGGCCCCCCTTGGCTCGGACCAGCGGTCCGTGTTGTCGGCGATCAACGCAAAGGCCTCGCTGGTGCGCAGATAGAGCCGCTGGCCCTCGATGGTCAGCGCCACGCCGCGCGCGCCGCGGTCGAAGACTTTCAGCCCCAACCAATGCTCCAGTCTGGCGATCTGCCGGCTGACGGCGCCGTGCGTCAGGTTCAGCCTCTCCGCCGCCGCGCTGAAGCTACCGGTCTTGGCGGCGATCTCGAAGGCGCGCAGCGTATCCAGCGGAGGCATGGAGCGGTCCAAGGTGTGATCCGTCATCGGCATTGCGCCAGGAATCCATTTGAGCTGTGAGCCTGGCTCACAGCAGGTCATCGAATCTCTCGTTTGTCAATTCGATCCCGAAACTGCATTTGAGCCGGTATCGAATTTGGGAGACCACCATGTCCGCCGCCGCGCTTACCTCCGACTCGCCGCCCCGCCTCGAGCTCGCCACCGTCGCCGCCGTCGCCATCACCGTCGTCGGCTGGGCCTCGGCATTCCCGGCCATCCGCGCCGGCCTGACGGCGTTCGGGCCGATCGAGCTCGGCGCCATCCGCTTCGGCATCGCCGCGCTGCCGGCGCTCGTCTACCTGCTGGTCATGAGGCCCGCACTGCCGTCTCTCGGCGAGGCGTGGCGGTTCGCCACCGGCGGCATCGTCTTCGTGGCGCTCTACACCGTGCTGCTCAACATGGGCGAGCAGACCGTCTCGGCGGGAGCAGCAAGCTTCATCATCAATGTCAGCCCGATCCTGACAGCCATCTTCGCCACGCTGCTGCTCGGCGAGCGGTTCCGGGCGATGGCCTGGGTCGGCACTTTCGTGTCGTTCTTCGGCGTCGGCCTGATCGCGCTCGGCGAAGGCGACGGCCTGTCGCTCGACACTGGCGCGCTGCTGATCTTCGGAGGCGCCGTCTGCACCACCATCAACACCATCGTGCAAAAACCGTTGTTTTCCCGCCACAAGCCGCTGACGGTGGCGGCGTGGAACATGGTGGTGGGTGGCCTGCTGCTGTCGCCGGCCCTGCCCTCGGCACTGTCGCAGGCGGCTGCGGCGAACTCCGAGGCGCTGCTTTCGGCCGTCTATCTCGGCATCATCCCCAGTTTCGTCGCCTATGGAAGCTGGGCCGTCGCGCTGTCCCGCCTGCCGGCCTCACGCGCCTCCAACTATCTCTACTGCGTGCCACCGGTGGCTACGCTGATCGGCTTCGTCTGGCTGGCCGAAGTGCCCGGCCTGCTCGGCATCATCGGCGGCCTGCTGGCGTTGGGCGGCGTGGTGATCGTCAACCTGCGGCGCTGACGGCGCGGCCAGAAGAACAGGCGGGTTCCGCGGCGATCGCAGCGTCGGCGGCCATGCGCCGTGCCGTTGTCTTGCCGCAGCCGAAAGGACCGGGCGGCGTCACAAGCTCGCGCTTGGCGAGACGAACCCGCGAAGTTGCCTCCTTGGTCATGCTTGTTGCGCGGAAATCCACGCGGGCTGCGAGCAACTCCCTGTTCCCGATTGGTTTTACAAGCATGACATGCTTTTCGAACAGTCGTTCGCTCAGGTCGGGAGGACTGTGGGGCTCGCCGCTTTCCCTCGAAAAATAACGCCTTTTCAATGTGTTGTGTCGGCGGTGATGGCAGGTTCGCCTTTCCGCGACCGTCAAGGATTGTTTTCTCGGAAGTATGATTTCTGCTCCCTGCATGTTCCATACTGGATACCGTCCTGTGCGTCCAAAAAGGTCCGCGTCGCACTCCGTCCAGCACCCCTCATCCGACCTCGCTGCGCGAGGCCACCTTCTCCCACAGGGGGAGAAGGGGGAGTTTTGCGCTTGCCTCAGCGCCAATCATCAACGTTGGAGATTTGCCGAGACGAAACGGCAGCGCTCCCCCTTCTCCCCTTGTGGGAGAAGGGGGCCGAGCGAAGCGAGGTCGGATGAGGGGTGTTGGACGGAGTGCGACGCGGTGTCGTGGGGCGCGAACGAGTCATCAGCCTTCGGAAAAACGGGGATGGAAAAAGCTGCTTCATCCCAAAATATTTTGTTTTTCGAAACCTCGCTCCAGTCTTTTCAATGCTTTGACCGACCACCACCCGCCGTACGCCAAGAATTTTGCCGGAGTTCATCCCCGCCCTCCCGATCGGTGCTACAATCGCTACCGCCTGTGCTGGAAGGAGGCGGCGGTGGAGTTTGGAGACGCGAGTGCAACGATCGAGCGATACCGGCAGGCGTTGAAGCATATCCTCATGATGCTGGTCGGCATGGCCGAGATGGGTTTTTGCAGGCCGCTGTCGCTGGTACTCGGGGAAGCCGCTGTTGCCCCAAGGCCGGGGCGAGCGGGTAGGACGGGGCGGAAAAAACCGGTCGCGGCGCTCTGCCTGCCACGCCACCTCTACCGCGCCATTCTTCTGCTCTTGCGCCCCGCCGAATCCGCCGCGCGGCGCCTCATCATTGCGGCGGCGCAAGGCATCGTGGTCAACTTGCCGCCGTTCCGCCCGCGCAAGCCAAAACCAAAAATTTCCGACACGGTGGCCGCCATGCGCCGCCTCGGCCTCGCCGTTAACTTGTCGAAGCAAGACTTCGCCCGCTATGAAGCCGAACTGAAAGCCGCCGAACGCCGCGCCGCCAGGCCGCGTGGACAAAACCTTTCGCTGCTCGATGCGCTGAAATATCCGTTCCGCATCCGCCGCAACTATGTTCCGGCGCGTGCCGCCCCGCGCATCCGGTCGATCGACGACGATGCGCCACGCATCCCCCTGCCGCCGCCGCCGTCGCAGAACGATCCGATCAATGCGGCAAAGCTGACCTTGCGGCTGGATGCGCTTGGTCGGGCGCTGGACGATCTTCCCGGTCAGGCACAACGTTTCGCCTGCTGGAAGGCGCGCAACGACGCAGGTCTTGCACGGGACAAGCAAGCCCGCGACGCGGCGGCGGCAAGCGGCAAGCCGGGCCCGGTCCGCTTCCGGCGTTTTTCGCCGCTGCGGCGCGGGCGGCCGCCCGGCGGAAGATTGCCGCGCTTCGATCCGGATGTTCCGAAACGCAAGAACATCCGTGAGGTCGACGAGATTCTGGCGCATGCCAATGCCATGGCGCACGACGCGCTGGAGCCGCCGAGGCGCAACTCGTCATGACAGCACGGCCCCTGACACGAAAGCCGAAGCATCGAGTGCCGGCGCGGAATTTTCCGCTCCTCGGCGACGAAGACGGCTGCATGCAGGGGACAGTTTACTTTTCCGCGGAAGGGCGCAGCCAGCTTCGAGGCTGGCGCAGACGGAAAAGTAAACTGTCCCCGGCGTTTGCGCCGTTCCCTGCTGTCGAAAAATCCCGTTGCCCGTCTACTTCCCCTGAGGGTTCGGGCGATTGCCGTACCGTGTATGCCGGCGGGCCGTGACGCGGCGCGCCCTTCATGCTATGGCGCGGCGGTTCGCTTTGAATTTTCGGCGGCATCCCCATATAGGCTTGCCATGACGCTTACCCTCGACCTCACCACGCCCGACCGGCGCGACGCCTTGCGCGCAAAACCTTCGCTCGCCGAAAAGCCGTCGCTGATCGGCCTGACCCGCGCCGAGATGGCGGAGACGCTGGTTGCCTCCGGCATCGTGCCGGAGCGGCAGGCGAAGATGCGCGTGCAGCAACTCTGGCACTGGCTTTATGTGCGCGGCGTCTCCGATTTTGCCGATATGTTCAACATCTCGAAGGATTTGCGCGCCGCGCTCGCTAGGCATTTTTCCATCGGACGGCCGGAGATCGTCGAGGAGCAGATTTCCAGTGACGGCACGCGCAAATGGCTGTTCCGGTTTCCGCCGCGCGGGGCGGGACGGCCGGTCGAGATCGAGACGGTCTATATTCCCGAGGAAGGGCGCGGCACGCTGTGCATTTCCTCGCAGGTCGGCTGTACGCTGACCTGCTCCTTCTGCCATACCGGCACACAAAAACTGGTGCGCAACCTGACTTCGGAAGAAATCCTCGCGCAGCTTCTGACGGCGCGCGACCGGCTTGGTGATTTCCCCGACCGCGACACGCCGGACGGCGCCATCGTGCCGGCGGAAGGGCGAAAAGTCTCCAACATCGTGATGATGGGTATGGGCGAGCCGCTCTACAATTTCGAGGCGGTGAAGAAGGCGCTGCTGATCGCTTCCGACGGCGACGGCCTGTCGCTGTCGAAGCGCCGCATCACGCTGTCGACTTCCGGCGTGGTGCCCGAAATCGCGCGCACCGGCGCCGAGGTCGGCGTCATGCTGGCGATCTCGCTGCATGCCACCAACGACGACCTGCGCGACCTGCTGGTGCCGATTAACAAGAAATACCCGTTGAAAGAGCTGATCGCCGCCTGCAAGGCCTATCCCGGCCTGTCCAACGCCCGCCGCATCACCTTCGAATATGTGATGCTGAAGGACGTCAACGATTCGCTCGACGACGCCAAGGCGCTGGTCAAGCTGCTGCGCGGCATCCCGGCAAAAATCAACCTGATCCCGTTCAACCCCTGGCCTGGAACCAACTACCAGTGCTCGGACTGGGAGACGATCGAGAAATTCGCCGACTACATCAACAATGCCGGCTACGCCTCGCCGATCCGCACCCCGCGCGGCCGCGACATCCTCGCCGCTTGCGGCCAGCTCAAGTCGGAATCGGAGCGGATGAAGAAGACCGAGCGGCTGGCCCTGGAAGCGATGATGATCGCCGGGCATGGGGAATAGTCAGCCTCAATCTGAATATCTTGATTGGGCGTCGCGCGGGTAGGTGCCGCCTCCCAAATCTCCGGCTTTTTTGCATAGAAGCTGCGCGCTCCCGTCATAAGGCCGCCTCGGGTGGAGATTTCAATCTCCGCTGGCTTAGGCACAGGTGCGAGGAGTCAAATGATTGTCCGTCCCATCTTACGCTTCTTGGCAAAATATGGCCTTGGCTACTGTATCGCGGTAGTTGTCGCCTCCATGATCTCGGCAACGATAGCCGTCGTTCAGGAGGATGGCGTCGAATTCGCCGACTTTTTGATGGTTGGCTTCATTGCCATGGAGATGGCTTTCCTGACCGCATGGCCGGGATTCATACTCATCAATTTCTTGGCGCTCGTGCTGCACCGACGTGCGCCGTTGATGTTCGCCATTGCCGGGGGCGCAACGGCGCTTGCAGCAATTGGCCTACTGCTCGGCGAGTGGTCGTTGTCTTTGTCGGCGACAGCGGGCGGCTTCGCTGGCGGCTACGCCTATGGCAGGTTTTCGCTCAGCCGCTTGTTTGTTCCGCCAAAGGAAAACACGCTTGGAGAACTGAAAGAGACCTTCTCTTAACAGCTACTTCGCCTGCGCCGTGAGAATCTTCAGCGCAAAGGCCGAAAACACCCCCGCGAACAGATAGTCGACGATCCGCGTGACCCGGGGGCTTTTTCGCAGCAGGCCGGCAAAGCGGTCGGCGGCGATCACCATGGGAGCGGTGACCGGGATCGACAGCACGATGAACATCATGCCGAGGAAGAACAGCTTTCCCGGCGCGTGCGGGTCGCTGGCCGAGACGAATTGCGGCAGAAACGTCATGAAGAACAGGATGATCTTCGGGTTCATCAGGTTGATGCCGAGGCCGGTCGCCCAGTTCTTCACCAGCGAGCGCGGCGGGCGCGGCGTGGCGTCCGGCGAGAAGGCGGAGCCGTTGCGGATCGCCTGCCAGGCCAGCCAGACCAGATAGCCGGCGCCAAAAATCTTCAGCGCGAAAAACGCCTGCGGCGAGGCGACGATCAGCGCCGACAGGCCGAGCGCCACCAGCGCGGTGTGGATGACGATGCCGGTGAGCGCGCCGGACATGCAGGCGAACCCCGCTGCGCGGCCCTCGGAAAGCGCCCGGCCGACGAACAGCGTCATGTCCGGCCCGGGTGTGATCGCGATGATGAAGGTGGCGATTGCGAACTGGACGATCGTGGAAGCGTCGGGGATGAAGGTCATGAACGGCCTCGCGAGGAAGCGCCTTGCTTAGCGCCCGTCGTCTCGGCCCGCAATCCCGTCCGCGACGCTCCTTTGCTTCGCCTCGTCCCAATCTGCCTCGGGCGTCGCGTCACTCGTCGGGCAGGGCCGTCAGGGGGTGACCGCCCCCGTGCTCGTCGGCTCGTCGCCGGCGACCATCGGATCGCGAAGCTCGTATTGTGAGCCGTTCCATTTCCAATGGATTTGCACGACGCCGCCTCGCTCCAGCGTGACCAGATCCGGCCAGCCGCCGTTTGAAATTTTCGGGTCGATGTAGAGCCCCATGCCTTCGCTGTTATAGGCCTGTCGCCATTCGTCCGCCGGCGTGGGGCGGATATAACCGAACAGCGAGCAGCCGGTGCGGCCGTAGTACCAGGACGAACCGCAAAGCGTCGCGAACAGCATCTCGCGGCCCCCGCCGCGATCGAGATGCGTGGCAGCCAGTTTCGGCGTGGCGCTGGTGGCCTCGCGGAAGAGTTTTGTCTCCTCGGCCAGCAGCGGACGCGCCCGCTCGACGGCCGGGTCGGTCTCGGAAAGCGAGACCTGCTCGAAGGCCGACATGTCGACCTGGCTGCAGCGCGGCGCGACCGCCTCCAGCACTTTTCGCGAGTCGCGCAGAGCGAAAGTGGCTGCCGGCGAATCGGGACCGCTGCCGAAGCTGATCGCCAGACCGGCGCCGGATTTCAGTCCCTCGATCATCGCGAAGTCGATCGGCACAGTGATGAGGCCGGGCCGTTGCTCGGCCATCACCGGAAAGGACTCTTCGTCGACCGTCAGTTTCGCCTGGACAAAGCCCGACGATGCGACGCGGTCGTCCGTGCGCAGCCGAAAACTCCAGCGCTGCTCGGCGCAGACCAGCGAACCGCCGGTGATCGCCGTCGCCTTGACCGGAACCGGCAGGATGGCGACCGCGCCGCTGCCTGCCTCCTCCCAGCGGTCGGAAGCAAGCGCTGGCGCGGAAATCCCCAGCGAAGCGGCTAGCAGAACGCCGGCAAGCGGGCCGCGCGAGGATGCGAGGCGGTCGGGGCGAACTGTTTTTGCAAAGGTCATCGGCACGCAGGAACTGTTCGGGGAGAATCATTAAGAGTTTATTGAAGGGCGGCTTCCTCGCGAAGCTGTGTCCAGCGGTGCGGCAATGCCGGTTTCAGCCAACCCTTGCCCGCCAAGGCATTCCTGCTATTAGTGCCGGCCGAAAACCGGCCGCCGGGCCGCATTTGGAAATCCGGGGACATCATGTTGAAGTGGAAAGACGTCAAGAAGGTCGTGCTCGCCTATTCGGGAGGGCTCGACACCTCGATCATCCTGAAATGGCTGCAGACCGAACTCGGCGCCGAGGTGGTCACCTTCACGGCCGATCTCGGCCAGGGCGGTGAACTCGAGCCGGCGCGCAAGAAGGCCGAGATGATGGGGATCAAGGACATCCGTATCGTGGATGTGCGGGAAGAGTTCGTCTCCGACTTCGTCTTCCCGATGTTCCGCGCCAACGCGCAGTATGAGGGCCTCTACCTGCTCGGCACCTCGATCGCGCGGCCGCTGATCTCGAAGCATCTGGTCGAGATCGCGAAAGAAACCGGCGCCGACGCGGTCGCCCACGGCGCCACCGGCAAGGGCAACGACCAGGTTCGCTTCGAACTGTCGGCTTACGCGCTCAACCCCGACATCAAGGTCATCGCGCCGTGGCGCGACTGGTCGTTCAAGTCGCGCACCGACCTGCTCGACTTCGCCGAAAAGCATCAGATCCCGATTGCCAAGGACAAGCGCGGCGAGGCGCCGTTCTCGGTCGACGCCAACCTGCTGCATTCCTCCTCGGAAGGCCGGGTGCTGGAGGATCCGTGGAGCGAGCCGCCGGAATATGTGCACCAGCGCAGCGTCTCGCCGATGGACGCGCCGGACACCGTCACCGAGATAACGATCACCTTCAAGAAAGGCGACCCGGTCGCGATCAACGGCGAAAGCCTGTCGCCGGCGACGCTGCTGGCCCGGCTCAACGATCTCGGCCGCGACAACGGCATCGGCCGGCTCGACCTGGTGGAGAACCGCTTCGTCGGCATGAAAAGCCGCGGCGTCTACGAGACGCCGGGCGGCACGATCCTGCTCGCGGCGCATCGCGCCATCGAATCGATCACGCTGGATCGTGGCGCGGCGCATCTCAAGGACGAGATCATGCCGCGCTACGCCGAGCTGATCTACAACGGCTTCTGGTTCGCGCCGGAGCGCGAGATGCTGCAGGCGCTGATCGACAAGAGCCAGGACGACGTCGAGGGCGAGGTGCGGCTGAAGCTCTACAAGGGCAACGTCATCGTCACCGGCCGGCGCTCGGACAAGTCGCTCTATTCCGACACGCTGGTGACCTTCGAGGACGACCGCGGCGCCTACGACCAGAAGGATGCGGCGGGCTTCATTCGGCTCAATGCGCTGAGGTTGCGCACGCTGGCGGCGCGTAGCCGCAAGGGCTGATCCCGGCGGTTTTCCGCATCGTCCATAGAGCGAACACGCTGCCTATGGCGCGCCTGCGGGTTGCCGTGCGCGTCAACCCGCTCCATTATCCCTCCGTCGATAGCCATGGCGGAGGCAAGCGGTGCCGCATCTCAGGATTTTCAACGACCGCGCGGGTTACGACGAGGACCGCTACACGCTGGTCATGTCGGTCAAGCGCAAGCCGACCATCTTTCATCTGGTTGCCGGCCCTGGCCTAGAGGTCAAGACGGACGAAAAGGACGGCAAATCCGTCGTCGAGGTCTTCACCGAGGCGGGCGACGACGCGGCCGTGCACAAGGACGGCCGCCTCTCGGGCTGGGAAAAGGAGCAGACGATCCGCAAGATAACGCTCACCGCCAAGGAGGCCGGCAGCACAGTGCTGCGGGCGGTTGGCGGCGGGGCCGACCAGATCAAGCCGTTGCCGATCACGGTGGTGTCGAACAACGAATGCCGGCAGGTCGGCAACGCGCTCGGCGAAATCACGACCAAATTGCGCGAGGACGTGCAGAAACTGTCGCTTCGCGATGCGGTGATCGAAGTGGCGCGTGACCAGATGAACAGCGCCATATCGATCGGCCACTCCAAGAACGGTTTCGGCGTCTACATGAAGAGCGAGACGCTGAACTGGTGCGGCGCCTTCGCCTACTGGTGCTGGGCCCAGGCCGCCTTCATCAAGGGCGAGAGCAATCCTTTCGCCAATGGCGGCGACGAGGTGCTCTGGTCGCCGCAGCGCGCCATCGAATGGGCGTACAAGCCGAGCAGCCCCGTCAACATGTGGCGGGTCGACGCCAAGAACGAAGGCTACGATCCGACGAAGCTGGCGCGCGCCGATATTGTCCTGGTTCGGGCGAACACCAGCGAATGGAAGGGCGAGGACGAATCGAAGCGCCCCTCCGGCCCCTGGTACTGGAAGCACGTCTGCATGGTCTATTCGATCAGCGGCGATACGATCATGACCATGGATGGCAACCAGGGCTGGCCCCAGGCCATCAAGATCGTGCAGCGCAGCCTTTCGGAGAAGGTCGACGGCGGGCCTTACAAACTGGCTTTCGTGCACCCATTCATGGTGTAGACGAAAGACCGACATCCAACAGGCCAGCCAACTAGCGGTACGAGCGTCAATTCTCGGGCGACCGAAACGTCTCGTGGCAGCCGGTGCAGATTTTCCCGATCTGTTCAAAAGAAGCCGCGAGCGCGGCTCTGTTGCCGAGAGTTGCTGTCGCAACAAAAGTCTCTGTCGCGCTATGCAGCCGCTGCATTGCCTCCTGGAATGCGTCCGGCTTTTCCCATATCGCCGGCAAGGCCCTGCTGTGATGATCGATGCTGCCGGGCGGGAACAAGGTTGTGGTTCGGTGGCAGTTTTCGTGGAGCGCGGCGGAGTGCTGAACCATCGCCGCCGCATCGAACGGGGCATTTCCTGCGAGCATATCTCCGATGGCCTTCAGCTCATTGCTCATGTTCTTCATGGCCGCCATGCGTTCGGCAACGATTCCCGTCGCCCCTTTGTGCGCCAGAGCCCCGCCCGCGACAAACACGGCTGCCAACGCTATGGCCGCGAGCTTGAACAATCAGATGTCCCCTTTGCGAGGGTGGCCTGCCGCCGCGCCAGGGCGGCAGGTCTTGGCTGGATTACTTCACCGGAATCATCAGGTGCGCATAGGGCGTGTCGGGGAACATGACATATGGCTGTGTCGGGTCCCATTCGTGGGGATACAAGGCCATCATGTCCGGCGAATTCATGACCATTACGTGGGGGCCGTCTTCAATCCATTTGCCCCCGGCCGGCGGCGCGGTTGCAAAGGGGTCGGTATTGCTGGCGCCACTGCCCCCCTTCAACATATAGGCGAAAGCGACCTTGCCTTTGGGCGGCTCGCTCTTGGACATGATGGCGTGCATCCACGCCATCCCGTTCTCGTCCGTGCACATCGGGTCGTCGGTGGGAGTAGCGGGGTCGTCCGGAATGCAGGTGAAGCCGTTCGTGCCCTTTCTGAGCGACTTCATATCCCAGTTCACGACGGCGGCGTTTTTCCCGACAGTCTCGGGGGCCGCCGAAATCGCATTCTCGATTAATTGTTCATCGCTCATATCGGCTGCGGCCTCGGCGGATGCCCAGGCGACAGCGATAGCTGCCACAAAAACACAGCTTGAATGGATGCGCATTACCTCCTCCATCGAGCGTCAGGTTTGCCGGCGCGTCGCACGAGCACAGCTCCCGCTCTTTCGGAGTTGGCTGCTTTCCTAGGATCGCGCCAAGGAAGATGATACTCCTAATCTTACGTTGGGTCATCTAGACAAGTGACGCCGGTTCGGCCGGCGGCTCGAAACCTTTCCTCACAGCGTATGGCGCATGGCTAGTCATCGCTTGTGAGCCGCGGCCTAAAGCGTGTCGCGCCCAATCGGCCTCATTCTGCCGGGCCGGATTTGGCCCAAACCCATCGGGCTTCGTCTTGTCCGGGCCACCAGCCCGGCCGGCGACGAAGCCCTCGACCTTGGCCCAAACCGTCTCCGGCACAATGGGACCGATTGGGCGCGACGCGCTTTAAGGTTATTCATGGTGTGACCGCCGGCCGGCCTCGTCGGAAGCCGGCTACCTGCCGGCCCCCCGGGGTGCGTTCGACATCCTTCTCCCCGCGAACGGAGCGAGGGGCGAAGGTATTTAATTGCCGTCGATAGCGTCGGCCATGATGATGATCGCCTGCTGGTAGACCGAGGCCGAATTCCATCCCGCGATGGCGCCGCGATTGGCGCTTGCCGGCCCGCCGCTGTAGCCGTGGGCGCGCAGGAAGTTCGCCGTCGAGGCGAGTGCCGTCGACTTGTCGCGCAGGTTCCGGTTGCCGACGCCATACTTCAACGCGTTGCCGGGCAGGAATTGCGTATGCCCCATCTCGCCATGCGCGGCGCCGACAGAACTCGAGCTCAACACACCGGCATCAACCAGTTCGAGTGCGGCAATGGCATGCGGCGTGAAGAAGGCCGGACGGCGGCAGTCATAGGCCAGCGTCACGATCGCCGAGACGGTGTTCTGGTTGCCCATGGCGGCGCCGAAGCCGGTTTCCATGCCCCAGATGGCAAGCAGCGGACCTGCGGGCACGCCATACTTCTTCTCGATCGAGGCGAAGAGCGCCGCGTTCTGCTTCTTGAGCTGCCGGCCCTTGGAGATGATCGTCGCGCCGCCGCGCCGCTTCATGAACGCATCGACCGACCCGCTGAACGCCTTGTGGACCGCCCGGTCGACCGAAATCGTCTTGGTCGCGTAGGACGTTTTCGCCAGCGCCGCCAGCCCCTTCGATCCTACGCCGTTCGCCGCCGCTTCCTGCGCGAACTCGGCCTTCCACGCCTCGAAACCCGCGGCGTTCTTGCCGCACGACGCGGCTTCGGCGCTCACGGCCGACACGCCGACCGCCGCCATGGCGGCGATAGCGAGCGTCAATCCCTTGGCAAACAATGCCATCCTCATCTCCTGGTTGCCTGAAACACGTTTTGGCGACAATGCCAGCGAATCGCCGCCATGTCACCGCAGGTTGTAGCCTTGAAGCGGCCAAGCCGCTGGCCTGTTTCGGCCAATTTCCCTACGATCAAGTATATAATGTGGCAAGGGGTGGAATAAGCCATGGAAGATGTGGACGTGGTGATTGTTGGCGCCGGTTCTTCCGGGCTGGCGGCCGCGAAAATTCTTCGCGCAACGGGGCTGACCTTCAAGGTGTTCGAGGCGATGGCGCGGCAGGTCGTTGCGCAATGGCTGTGAAGTGATGCGTCGGAACCATCCCCGCCGCGTCGCGTTGAACGCCGCCCCAGCCTCGTCCGAAATGAACCCGTCATGAAGCTTTTCACTTGTCCGCATTGCGGCCAGCGCCTGTATTTCGAAAACGCGCAATGCCTCGCCTGCGGTACCCCGGTGCTCTACAACCCGGACCGTGCCGAATTCGAGATCGCCGGCCAAGGCGGTGCTTTCCAGTGCGTCAACGCAGTCGAATGCGATTGCAACTGGATCGGCCAGGCCGACCAGCCTTTCTGTCGCGCCTGCGCGCTCAACAAGATCATTCCCGACCTGTCGATCGACGGCAACCGGCGGCGCTGGACGCGGGTCGAGGCTGCCAAGAAACGCGCGGTCTACACACTGCTGGCCTTCGGCCTGCCTGTCGGGCCGAAGGCCAGCCCGGAGGACGAAGCCGGCCTCGCCTTTGACTTCCTCGCCGACCCGATCGGCGGCGGACCGGGCGGCGAACGCATCCTCACAGGCCACGACAATGGCCTAATCACCTTGAACGTGGCCGAAGCCGATTCCGCCGAGCGCGAAAAGATGCGCGCCGAGATGCGTGAGCATTACCGCACGCTGCTCGGGCATTTCCGTCACGAACTCGGCCATTATTACTGGGACCGGCTGGTCCGCGACGACCCGGTGTGGCTGAACGCTTTTCGCGCGCTGTTTGGGGACGAGACCGTGGATTATGAGCAGGCGCTGCAAGCGCACTACGCCAACGGCGCGCCGCCGGACTGGCAGATGAATCACATCTCCGCCTATGCGGCGAGCCACCCGTGGGAGGACTGGGCGGAGACCTGGGCGCATTACCTGCATATCAGCGATACGCTGGAGATGGTGCAATCGCTCAACATGCGCCTCGGCCAGTTGGAAACAGTCGACCAGCATGATCTCAGCCGGAGTGATACCGGAGGCGGCGCGGCGGCCGGCGGACAGGCGGAAGGCACGGCAAGCTTCGACAAGGTGCTGGAGCGCTGGCTGGTGCTGTCGGAAGCATCCAACTCCATCAACCGCTGCATGGGCCTGCCGGACCTCTACCCCTTCGTGATCTCGCCGCCGGCCGCCGGCAAGCTGCGCTTCGTGCACGAGCTGCTGGCCGGCAAGCGCAGCGCCGAAACGCAGATGCCCGCCGCCGCGGCGTGAGCCCGGTAACAAAACGTCATCGGACTGGGCCCACCGGCTCGGAACCGTGAAACGGCACACATCGTTGCAGTCCCGAGGGAAGCTCAACGATGGAGAATCATCATGAACAAGCTCACGATGCTTGCCGCGGCCGGCTCCCTGCTGGCGCTCGGCGGGACCGCGTTCGCCCAGACCCCGGTTCAAGCCACCACCGAACTCAACGTACGCGCTGGACCAGGCTCCCAGTATCCGGTCGTCGGCGTGCTTGCCGCCGGCCAGGACACCACCATCAAGGGATGCCTCGCCAACGGCAAATGGTGCTCGGTTGATGAAGGCTGGGTCTATGCCGACTATCTGAGCGGCGATTTCGGCGGCGGCAAGGTGGTTCTCAGCCAGCGTCCGGCCAATTCCACGGTGGCGGTGATCGAGAAACCGGCTGATACCGGGTCGGCCGGCGCGATTGTCGGCGGCACGACCGGCGCTGTTGGCGGCGCGATCATCGGCGGTCCTGTCGGCGCACTGATCGGCGGGGTTGGTGGCGCCGCACTCGGTGGCACGGTTGGCGAGGTTGCCGAGCCGCCTGCCCAGGTACGGACCTACGTGACCCAAAACCGGCTGGAGCCAGTCCATCTCGAAGGCGAGGTGGTGGTTGGCGCCAAGGTGCCGGACACTGTCCAGATCCGCGAAATCCCGGACTACAAATACCGCTATGTCAACGTGAACGGACAGGAAGTGCTGGTCGAGCCGGGCTCGCGCCAGATCGTCTATGTCATGCGTTGATGACTGCTTTCAGGTGAGAACGCGCCGGGTCCGAGCGCCCGGCGCGTTCTACCTTCAAGATCTGCCCGTCACTCTGACGGCCGACACGCGAGACCATTGCTTAACACCCCGTATACGTGTGATGCGTAATCCTGTTTGGCGCCGGCTCTCTTTCTCCGGCGCCCCGGCGGGATTCGTATACTATGCTCGACAGCAGACTGCGCAGCTTTCGCGTCGGCCTCGCCCGAAGCCTGCGGCTGCGTGTCCTGCTGCTGGTGCTCGCAGCCTTCGTGGCAGTAGCGATCCCGGCGGCGCTGTCGTTCAACTGGCTGGTCAATTCGACCGTCGTCAAGCTCGGTACGTTGTTCGCCGAAAAGCAGGTTCTCTACGACCGCTCGCGCGGGCTCGAAGCGCTGATGCGTGAGGTGGCGCTGGCCGAGACTCTGTCGCGGTCTCCCGCGATTCTCGCCTGGACCGGCGACGAGGCCGACCCCGACAAGCAGGTGCGCGGCATTGCTGAACTCGAGCATTTCCGCCTTGCATTCCGCGACCGCAGCTACTTCCTCGCTATCGGCGGTTCGGGCCATTATTATTTCAACGATGCCAGGAACAGCTTTGCCGGCTCGCAGCTTCGCTATGCGCTCGATCCGGCCAACCCGCGCGACGGCTGGTACTACAAGACGGCGGCGCTCGGCGCCGGATGCCAGTTGAACGTCGACAATGACGACAATCTCAAGGTCACGAAGGTCTGGATCAACTGCGTCATCCGCGAGGGCAGCCGCACGCTGGGCATCCTCGGCACCGGCATCGACCTCACCTCCTTCATCCACGAAGTGGTCAACACCGACCAGCCCGGCATCGACACGATGTTCGTCGACCGCTTCGGCGCGGTCCAGGCGGTGCGCGACGCCAGCAAGATCGATTTCCACAGCCTGACCAAGGACGCGGGGAACAAGAAGACCGTGTTCCAGCTTGTCGACGGCGACGTCGACCGCGCCAACCTTGCGGAGATGCTGCGCAACGTTTCCGAGCGGGACGGCAAGGTCGAGGCGCGTTTCGTCGAGGTCGGCGGTCACCAGATGCTGGTCGGCGTCGGTTATCGCGACCGGCTCGGCTGGTACAACGTCACCTTCATGGACGTCGACAAGATCATCGACCGCAGCCTGTTCGTGCCGATCGGTTTGCTGCTGGCACTGGTAATGGTCGTGGCGGCCGGGCTGATCACGCTGCTGTTCAAGCGCGTCGTGCTCGACCGGCTGGAACGCGCCGAAGCGGCATTGGCCGAGGTGGAAGCGGGCAACCTATCCGCAAGGGTCGACGATGGCGGCAAGGACGAGATCGGCCGGCTCGCCAACGCGCTGACCCGCATGGCGGCCTCGGTGCGGGACAACACCGCGACGCTCGAAGCGGCGGTAGAGGAGCGCACGGAACAGTTGCGCCGCATCGCTTATCTCGACCCAATGACCGGCATTCTCAACCGGCGTGGTTTTGCCGAGGCGTTCCGACCGTGCGCCGCCGAATGCGCTTCGCGCGGCTTGCGGATTGGCCTGCTGTTGCTCGACGTTGACCACTTCAAGGCTATCAACGATGCGCGAGGCCACAGCATCGGCGACACGGTGATCTGCGAGGTTGCCCAAAGGCTGGCGGCGGTCGTGCGCAAGCAGGATATTTGCGCCCGCTGGGGAGGTGACGAGTTCGTCGTGCTGGTTTCAGATTGTACCGACCAGACGCTGGCCGATCTCTCGGCCCGCATCCTGGACACCTTGCGCGCGCAGCCCGTGACGCTGGCTGACGGGACAAAACTCCGGATCACCACCAGCATCGGCGGCCACCTGCTCGGCGAATCCGAGGGCCTGGACACCGCCGCCCACAAGGCTGACCTGGCGCTCTATGCGGCCAAGCGCGCCGGCCGCAATCGGACGGTGATGTATGACGCCGCGGTGCATGGCGCCGGGGGCGCGTCAAGAGTCGCGTAGCATGGCGCGGCGCCCATCCTGATCCGTCGGCCAACCAGCGCGTCGTGTCGACATCTTTGTGAAAATACAGAATACCCATATTTGGCGCTCCCTTTGTCGTTTTCCCGCTACA
The DNA here is from genome assembly GCF_044326205.1 of Mesorhizobium sp. IMUNJ 23232. NCBI lineage: Bacteria > Pseudomonadati > Pseudomonadota > Alphaproteobacteria > Hyphomicrobiales > Phyllobacteriaceae > Mesorhizobium > Mesorhizobium sp. IMUNJ 23232. Next base: position 357,507 of record NZ_JBIRCY010000001.1, on the reverse strand, counting down.
GTTGTCGTGGAGGTTGTCCTCCGCTAGGTTAGGAGCAGGGCTTGGGAGGACTTCATGCTCGTTATCTCGGAAGACAGGCACACTTTCTCGCTGGATCTCAGCGGCGGTCAACTGACGGCCACGCTGTTCTACGGTCCGAGTTCGAGAGAAATGGACGCCGATCTCACCGTGACGATCGGCAGCGCCTTCACATCCGATCATCGTTTCGGGGCGACGGCTCAACTCGATTTTGTTCAGACGCTTACGCCCGGTGAAATCACGTCGGTCACCTTTGAAATAGACGACCAATATATAGGTGCTCTCTATAGCGACAAATTCGACGTCGTGAGCTTCGACACGGCGACCGTTTTTGTCGGGGCGGGAGGCAACGAGGTGGTTTTCGGGTCGTCCGGCGACGATGTTTTCCACGCCGGAGGCGGTGACAATGCCTTCGATGCCGGGGAGGGAAACGACACCTTTGTCAGCGGCGGGCTCGGACAGAACCGTATATATGGCCGGCTCGGCACGGATACCGTCGACTACAGCGGAATAAACTTCGGCAAATCCTCGGGCATGTCCGTGTCCCTCAATTCGGGAAAGGGCGAAGGCAGGTTTTTCGACGGCATCGACGACAGGTATGCCTCGATTGAAAATGTCATCGGCACGGATTTTAACGACATCGTGCAAGGCAGTGCCGATGCAAACGAATTAAGCGGTAACGGCGGCAACGACGTCCTTCGCGGCCTTGACGGTGCGGACATTTTGCGCGGGGGAGCAGGCAATGACCTTGTCGGCGCCGGTGCCGATGCCGACATGATCAATGGTGGCGCCGGCCGGGACGAGCTTCACGGCGAGGAGGGTAACGATGTCATCGTCGTATTGCTCGGAGACGATGCCGTCGCCGAAACGTATGACGGTGGGTTGGGGATCGACACGCTGAGAGTGGCCAGCGTCGCTAATTTGTCCGACGATACCATACAGGGCATCGAAGGGCTGGAACTGGCTGTCGGTGGCGAGGCAACGATCGGAATAAACCAGTTGGGCCTGTTGCCGAGTATCAGCGCCGACGCGGCCAAGGACGCCGCGAAGCTGACGGTCGTTATGGGCGCGACCTTGTCTTACGACTTTCGGACGATTCCCTACGATATCGACACGGATATCGATTTCGTCATTCGTGGCGATGCCGCCAACGAGACGATCGGCGGAACGGTGCATGGTGACGATATCGTCGGCGATGCCGGTGCCGATCGCCTGTCGGGTAGGGAAGGCGATGATTCGCTGTTCGGCGGCAACGACAACGACGTTCTGGCTGGTGGCCTCGGAGCCGACTATCTGAGCGGCGGCCTCGGCGTCGACACCGCCGACTACTCGGCAGCGGCGACCAGCGTGACGCTGAGCCTCGCCAATCTTGGCGCTGGCGCCGGCGAAGCGGCCGGCGATACGTTCAATTCGGTCGAGAACGTCATTGGTTCGCAATTTGACGACACTGTCGAGGGGTCGAATGCCATCAACAGCCTCTTCGGCGATGGCGGAAATGACAAGCTCGGCGGCGGTGGCGGCGATGACATCCTGACTGGTGGCATCGGCGCGGACGCGCTTGTCGGTGGCGCCGGCATCGACACCGCCTCCTATGCGGCGGCCGCGGCAGCGGTAGCGGCAAGCCTGGCGAATGCGTCGGCCAACAAAGGCGATGCGGCCGGGGATACCTACACGTCGGTCGAGAATCTCGAAGGGTCGGGTTTTGCCGACCAACTCACCGGCGATGCCGCCGACAATCTGCTCAAGGGCAATGGCGGCAACGACCGACTGGATGGTGGTCTGGGCACAGACCGGCTCGAGGGCGGCGCGGGTGACGACATCTTTCTGGTGAGCGACGCTTCCGATGTCGTCGTGGAGGTGGCCGGCCAAGGGTCCGATCGGGTGATGGCGCGCGTCAGTTATGTGCTGGGCTCGGACAGCAGTATCGAACTGCTGACCACCAACGGCGCCACGGGCACCGGCGCGATCAATCTCACCGGCAATGCGCTGCATCAGGAGATCATTGGCAACGCGGCCGCGAATGTGCTGAGCGACGGCAAAGGCGGCGCTGACATCATGTACGGTCTTGGCGGCAATGACATTTTTGCCGTCTACGATGCGCTGGACGTCATCGTCGAGCGCGTCGACGAAGGCAGCCTGGATCGGGTGAGCGCCGCCGTCAGCTACACGCTCGGAAAAGGGGTCTATGTCGAGCAACTGACCACCACCTCGTCAGGTGGCACCAGCAAGATCGACCTGACCGGCAATGAGTTCGTCCAGGCGGTCGTCGGCAACGCGGGCGCAAACCGCATCGACGGCAAGGCTGGCAGCGACACGTTGACAGGGTTGGGCGGGGCCGACACTTTTGTGTTCTCGACCAAGCTGGGGGCCGCCAACGTCGACAGGATCACCGATTTCAGCGCGGCGGAGGATACGGTTGCACTGGAGAATAATATCTTCAACACCTTGACAGTACCGGGCGGGCTGGTTGCGTCGGCGTTCCGCGCAAACACCTCCGGACTTGCCGGGGACGCCAGCGACCGCATCATCTATGAGACCGACACGGGCAAGCTCTGGTACGACGAGGACGGCACCGACTCCGAAGCTGCGATACATTTCGCCACGCTCAAGCCGGATCTCACGCTGACCGCCGCCGATTTCGTGGTGATCTGATCGTTACGCGATCGGCATGGTTAAAGCGCCTTTAACCCTCGCCGCCTAGTCTCACGGTCGATTCTGCCGGCATCGCGTCCCGCGCGTGCCGGCCGTAGTGAAAACGACCGCGAGGATTTTTGCATGCGTCCTGGGGCTGCCGCGCCGCTCGCGCTTTCCGATAACGGCACCGGCGTCGGCGCTTTCCTGCGCCGCCAGGTCGGCCGGCTAATCGGCATCGGCATTTTTGCCGGCATCGCCTTCGCGCTCGCCAGCCTCGGCACCTGGAACGTCGCCGACCCTAGCCTCAGCCACGCGACCGACAACCCCATCACCAACGCCATGGGTTATGCCGGGGCAGCGTTCTCCGACCTCGCCATGCAGTTCTACGGCCTGTCGGCGGTGGCAGCACTTGCGCCAGCCGTCGTCTGGGCCATCCTCTTCCTCACCGCGCATGGCATCGACCGGAAACTCAAGCGCGCCGCCGCCTGGTTCGGCGCCTCTCTGCTGTTCGCCGGCGTCGCCGGCTGCGTGACGCCGCCCGAGACCTGGCCGCTGCCCTCCGGGCTCGGCGGCGTGTTCGGCGATATCGTGCTGAAGATTCCAGCGCTGATCATCGGCCACTATCCGAGCGGCCTTGTCGCCATGGGCCTGGCCGGCGCGCTGGCCTTGCCGGCTCTCGCCCTGACAGCCTTTGGAAGCGGCCTGCTGTTCCGCCGGCCGATGCCGGTCGAGATCGAAAAGCGGCAACGCGAGGAACCGCAACTCGACGATGCCAATTTCGTCGACGAGGAAGAAGACGAGGGTATCTTGGCGCTGGGCGCGATCACCCATTGGTGGCTGTCGGCCCGCGGTTTCGTGCGCCGCCGGCTGGCCAGCCGGCGGACACGCAAGGATGACGACGAATACGACTTGCCGGCGCCGTCGGGTGGCTGGCGCGAGGCCGCCGAGCGCGTCGAATTCGCCGAGCGCGCCGAGGCCCGCGTCAGCCCGGCAGGCCGGGCGCGCGTCGAACCGGAATTCTTTGCCGCGATGGTCTCCGCCGACAGTCGTGTTCCGCATGTACAGCCGGTGGATGACGACGCCTTCGACGACGAGGAGGAGGACCTCCAGCCCGTTCGCCAGGCGGCGCGCGCCCAGCCCACGCATGTCCAGCAATACCGTTCGAACCCGTCCGGCGCGCCCGTTGCGCCGACCATGCCGAGCCGCGTCGAGGCACCTGCTCCGCGTCCGACCCCCGGCGCTCGCGTGCAGCGCGAGGCGCAGACCTCGATGATCGGCGCCGATACGTTCGAGATGCCGTCGCTGTTCTTCCTGTCCGAGCCGAAAAGCGTGGTGCGCGATGCGACGCTCTCCAAGGACGCGCTGGAGCAGAACGCCCGCATGCTGGAAGGCGTGCTCGAGGATTTCGGCGTCAAGGGCGAGATCATCCATGTCCGCCCCGGCCCGGTCGTGACGCTGTACGAGCTTGAGCCGGCGCCCGGGATAAAATCGTCGCGCGTCATCGGGCTTGCCGACGACATCGCGCGCTCGATGAGCGCGATTGCCTGCCGCGTCGCCGTGGTGCCGGGCCGCAACGCCATCGGCATAGAACTGCCCAATGCCAAGCGCGAGACCGTCTATCTGCGCGAACTGCTGGCCAGCAAGGATTTCGAGACCAGCAAGGCGAAACTGGCGCTGGCGCTGGGCAAGACCATCAATGGCGAGGCCGTAATCACCGACATCGCCAAGATGCCGCACGTTCTGGTGGCCGGCACCACCGGCTCGGGCAAGTCGGTCGCCATCAACACCATGGTGCTGTCGCTGCTCTACCGGCTGAAACCCGAGCACTGCCGGCTGATCATGATCGACCCGAAGATGGTGGAACTCTCGGTCTATCAGGGCATCCCGCATCTGCTGACGCCGGTCGTCACCGATCCGAAGAAGGCGGTGGTGGCGCTCAAATGGACGGTGCGGGAGATGGAAGACCGCTACCGCAAGATGGCCAAGGTCGGCGTGCGCAACATCGACGGCTTCAATAACCGCGTCGCCCAGGCGATGGAAAAGGACGAAAAAATCTCGCGCACCGTGCAGACCGGTTTCGACCGCGAGACCGGCGAGGCGATCTACGAGACGGAAGAGCTGGATCTGGCGCCGCTGCCCTTCATCGTCGTCATCATCGACGAGGTGGCCGACCTGATGATGGTGGCCGGCAAGGACATCGAAGGCGCGGTGCAGCGGCTCGGCCAGATGGCGCGCGCCGCCGGCATCCACGTTATCATGGCGACGCAGCGTCCCTCGGTCGACGTCATCACCGGCACGATCAAGGCGAACTTCCCGACCCGCATCTCGTTCCAGGTGACGTCGAAGATCGACAGCCGCACCATTTTGGGCGAGCAGGGCGCGGAGCAACTGCTCGGCATGGGCGATATGCTCTACATGGCCGGCGGCGGCCGCATCCAGCGCGTCCACGGCCCGTTCGTCTCCGACGATGAGGTGGAGAAGGTGGTCAACCATCTCAAGCTGCAGGGCGTGCCGGAATATCTCGACGCCATCACCGAGGATGATGGCGAGGACGGTGACGATGACGCGCCGCGCGGCGGCTCCGGGGGCGGCGGCGGAAATTTCGAGGATTCCGACGACCCTTACGACCAGGCGGTGGCGGTGGTGCTGCGCGACGGCAAGGCTTCCACCAGCTACATCCAGCGCCGCCTAGGCGTGGGCTACAACAAGGCCGCCTCGATCATCGAGAAGATGGAGAAGGAAGGCATCGTCGGTCCGGCCAACCATGCAGGGAAGCGCGAGATTCTGGTGCCGACGGAGGAGGACAAGATGTGACGCCCGGGCCGGGCTTTGCCTGTGTCCCGCAAACGTGAAACGGCGCCGGGCTTGTCTCCGTCAAACTAAAGCCCAACTACATTCTTAGTTGGGCTGCAACGAAGAACGCGATTCCCGGGTGAGAAAAATGACCAAGGCTCCCATGATGAATGCCGGCGCGCCGAAGACGCGCCGTGGCGTGATCGGCATGGCGCTCGGCATTGCGGTTGTTGTCGGCCTCGCGCTGCTGCCCGGCATGACGGCGCCGGCTGCCGCGGAGGTTTCCGCGACGGCGCAGAAGATCGCCGACCATTTCGCGTCCATCCGCTCGATGAGCGGCGAGTTCGTGCAGTTCGACGCGCGGGGCCGCCAGACCGGCGGAAAATTCTACATCCAGCGGCCCGGAAAAATCCGTTTCAACTATGATGGCAAAGCCGGCTTCAGGGTGATCTCCGACGGCGATTCGGTCGTGCTGGAGAACCCGAAGATGAAGACGATGGACCTCTATCCGCTGTCCAAGACGCCGCTGAAGCTGCTGCTCGACGACCGCATCGATTTGTCCGGCAACAAGGTGCGCAGCGTCAAGGAAGAGCCCGACCAGACGGTCATCCAACTGGTCGACAAGTCGTCCTTCGGCAATTCCAAAATCACCATGAAGTTCGATCCGTCCAATTACGAACTCAAGGAATGGACGATCACCGACGCGCAGGGCAAGGACACCACGGTCATGATCTTCAACGTCAAACAGGACGTGAAGATCGACCAAAGCCTGTTCGCCATCGACTACAAGAAGAATCTCGAGCTCAACAGCAAGAAGTCGAACCGGTAGTCATCGTCCGGCAACCTGCCTGCGGAACCTTGCGGTTCGCCCGCGCATTGTCATCCCAATCGGCTAATAAACCCGGAGGGCTGCAATGACGCTGACGACCATCCTGATCATCATCCTGATCCTTATCCTGATTGGCGCCGTTCCGGCCTGGCCGCATTCGCGGGCCTGGGGCTACGGTCCTTCCGGCATCGTCGGCGTCGTCCTGATCGTGCTCCTCATCCTGCTTTTGATGGGACGCATCTAGGCCTTCGTCCGGCTGGCCATCTCGCTTTGGGTGGCGTCAGCCGGACGAACTTGCTTCAGCTTCACGATCATTCCGCTGTTTCGCTTGCCGCAGAGGGCATGGCCTGCCACTTTTCCGGCAACATCGATCGGGAGACGCAGGCGGATGAGCACTTCGGACAAGGCGGCGGCGGCGCTGGAATCGGTCTACACCGCCGGAACGCCCGAGGCGCTCGCGCACGCCTATGCCGCATGGGCGGCTACCTATGACGGCGAGACCGCGGCGCTGGGTTACCTGCTGCCGTTCCTCGTCGTGGCCTGGGTGACGCGCTATGTGCCGATCGGCGAAGGGCCATTGCTCGACGCCGGTTGCGGCACCGGGCTCTCCGGTCCGCAACTCAAGGCGCTGGGTTATGGCGACTTGGCCGGTCTCGACCTGTCGCCGGACATGCTGAAGATCGCCGGTTCACGCGGCAGCTACAACGATCTGCGCGAGGCAGCGCTCGGCGGCCCGCTGCCGTGGCCGGACGGCCATTTCCGCGCCTTCTTTTCGACCGGCGTCTTCACGATGGGCCATGCGCCGGCGACCGGGCTCTACGAGCTCGTTCGCATCACGCAAAAAGGCGGCCATGCGATGTTCACCGTGCGTGACCAGGTTTTCGAGAAGGGCGGTTTTCGCGCCGTGTTCGACGAGCTGGAGCGCCAGGGAAAATGGCAGGCGGTCGAGGAAAGCCCGTGGTTCCGGTGCTATGCGATCGCCGAGCCGGATGCGGTCGTTAAGGCGTTCGTATTCGAAATCACCTGAGCCGGCAAAGCCCCTCGTCGCCGTTGGAACCTCGCCGATGTGGCCGCGTTAGCGGCCAACGCGTGAGGGATTTCCATGGACCAGCTCGCCGCTGAATTCGGCCATGCGACCTATACATCGTTTCCGGTGATCGCCGCGCGGCTGCTGCTGGCGGCGATCTTCGGCGCGGTGATCGGCTTCGAGCGCGAATGGCGCAACCGGCCGGCAGGGCTGCGCACCCACATCCTGGTCTGCGTGGCGTCGGCGACTTTCGCCATTCTCACCATCGAGATCATCCATGCGCCGATGTTCACCACCGATGTCTTGAAAGATGCCGTGAAGGTCGACCCGATCCGCGTCGTCGAGGCGGTGACGGCCGGCGTCGCGTTCCTTGCCGCCGGCGTGGTCATTTTCACCCGCGGGCAGGTGCATGGGCTGACCACCGGCGCCGGCATGTGGCTGGCCGGCGCCATCGGCGTGGCCTCTGGTCTCGGCCTCTGGCAGATCGCGCTGTTTTCGACGCTGCTGGCATTGGCCGTGCTGGTGCTGCTTTATGCTCTCGAAAGCAAGATGGACATGAACCAGGGCGAGGATTTTGAGCTACCGGAGGATGAGCGCCGTTCGGCCAAGCGGGCGATCAAGCCGAAAGAGGACGATCCGTCGAAGATGAAGCCTGCTCAGAACTGAGGTCCTCGGTCGTTCGGACAATTTGAGCATCTTTGCCGTCTGTCGCAACAGCTCCATGCCACAATTGCCGCCGCGTCAAAAGCTTGGTATGAGCGGCGCGATGGAAGAGCTTTTCGGAGATCCGAGCTACAAGGGCTTCGTGCTGCAGGACAAGAAGCGCCTGCCCGCGCGGTTCTTTGCGCGTATCTCGGGCGCGCTGCTTTCCCGACTTCGCTGAAGCCGACGGGCTTCCGGCTGTCGCCGGACTTTTCCTCCTTCTCATTCCTATCGACGGATAAAGACCATGAGCGCACCGCGCACCCTCTACGACAAGATTTTCGACGACCATGTCGTCGACCGCCAGGACGACGGCACCTGCCTGCTCTACATCGATCGCCACCTCGTGCATGAAGTCACCAGCCCGCAGGCCTTCGAGGGCTTGCGCATGACCGGTCGAAAGGTACGGCATCCCGAAAAGACGCTGGCCGTGGTCGACCACAACGTGCCGACCTCGCCCGACCGCAAGCTTGGCATCAAGAACGAGGAAAGCCGCATCCAGGTCGAGGCGCTGGCGAAGAACGCCAAGGATTTCGGCGTCGAATATTATTCGGAGAACGACATCCGCCAGGGCATCGTCCACATCATCGGCCCCGAGCAGGGCTTTACGCTCCCCGGCATGACGATTGTCTGCGGCGACAGCCACACCTCGACGCATGGTGCGTTCGGCGCTCTGGCACATGGCATCGGCACGTCGGAGGTCGAGCATGTGCTGGCCACCCAGACGCTGATCCAGCGCAAGGCGAAAAACATGCTGGTGCGCGTCGACGGGCAATTGCCCGCCGGCGTGACGGCGAAGGACATCATCCTCGCCATCATCGGCGAGATCGGCACGGCGGGCGGCACCGGCTACGTCATAGAATACGCCGGCGAGGCGATCCGGGCGCTGTCGATGGAAGGCCGCATGACAATCTGCAACATGTCGATCGAAGGCGGCGCCCGTGCCGGCCTGATCGCGCCGGACGAGACGACTTTTGCCTACGTCAAGGACAAGCCGCGTGCGCCAAAAGGCGAGGCGTGGGACATGGCGCTGGACTACTGGAAGACGCTGAAGACCGACGAGGGCGCGCATTTCGACAAGGTCATCGTGCTCGATGCGGCCAAGCTGCCGCCGATCGTCACCTGGGGCTCATCGCCCGAGGACGTCGTGTCGGTCACCGGCATTGTGCCCGACCCGGCGACGATCGAGGACGAGAACAAGCGCACCTCCAAGCAGCGCGCCCTCGACTATATGGGCCTGACGCCGGGAACGAAGATGACCGACGTCACTCTCGACCGCGTCTTCATCGGCTCCTGCACCAATGGCCGCATCGAGGATCTGCGCGCCGTGGCCAAGGTTGTCGACGGCAAGAAGGTCGCGCCGACCGTCGATGCGATGATCGTGCCCGGCTCCGGTCTGGTGAAGGAGCAGGCGGAAGCCGAAGGCCTCGACAAGATCTTCATCGAGGCGGGTTTCGACTGGCGCGAGCCGGGGTGCTCCATGTGCCTCGCCATGAACGACGACCGGCTGAAGCCGCATGAGCGCTGCGCCTCAACCTCGAACCGCAATTTCGAGGGCCGCCAGGGTTTCAAGGGCCGCACCCATCTGGTGTCCCCGGCAATGGCGGCGGCGGCGGCGATTGCCGGGCATTTCGTCGACATCCGCGACTGGAACTGAGGGCGCCGGCGGGGTACCCGGTGCGCTCCGCCGAACCCGTACGGGCGATCGCCTGGTTGAAGCGATCGCCTTGCCGGCTTAACCTGTTGTTCGTGGGTTTCTTCTAATTCTTGACGCTGGGTAACCGCGGGCGGGGCGCGTTGGACCAGAGCCTGTTCATATCGCTGCTGAATCCGGCCGTGTCCGGCATGCTTTCGCTTGCGTTCCTGGTGATCTGGGCGGCCAAGCGCGAGCACCGTCACGTCCTGTTGCTCGGTCTCTGCTATCTCTGCGTCGGCGCTGGCTTCGTCCTGCAGGGCTTCAGCCTCGGAATGCCGTTCGAGGCGGCGAAATTCCTCTCCAATTTGCTCTTCTTCTGCGCCGTGTTCCTGCTGGCACGGGCAGTGATCGCCCGGCAGGCCCTGCGGGTGCCCGTATTCCGGCTTGCGGCATGCGGTATCGCCGGAATGGCTGTCTTCAGTTGGTTCCTGTTCTTGCAGCCCGACTTTGTCGCCCGCATCTTCGCCGTGAACTACGGGCTCGGAGCAATGTGCGTGGTCATCGCGCTCAGCCTGCGGAAGGCCAGGAAACTTGCTTTCGTGGACCGGCTGCTGATCTGGCTGGCTGCGCTGCGTGCGCTTGATTTCTTCATCCGGCCCGTCGTCGTCGCGCTGTTCGAGAATGGCCATTCCGAACAGATGCCGTACATAACCTCGGCTTACTGGCTGACGACGAGCCTGTCCGTCATCCTCTTCTCGGTGCTGATTGCGCTGACGCTGCTGACCACCGTCGCATTTGACGCGATGCAGGAATTGCGGATCCAATCGCGTACGGACGCGCTGTCCGGCCTGCTCAATCGCCGTGGCTTTGAGGAAGAAACCGCGCCATTCTTTGATCAGACCAAGCGCAAGCCGCTGCCGCTTGGTCTCGTTCTCGCCGATCTCGATCATTTCAAGCTGGTAAACGACCGCCACGGCCATGCGGTCGGTGATGCGGTCATCACCGCGTTCGCCAGCCTGCTCCGGCAAGCGGGCGCCGGGAAGGCGATCATAGGGCGCACCGGCGGCGAGGAATTCGCGGTGTTCATGCCACAGTGCGACTTGGGCGCTTCGCGGCTTTTCGCCGAGGGCCTGCGGGCCGCGCTTTCCACGGGTGCGCTGGAAGGCGTGACGCCCGATCTCGGACTGGTCACTTGCAGCTTCGGTGTCGCGGCACGCGCCGGCGACGAAAGCCTGGCAGCATTGTTCAAGCGCGCCGACGATGCGCTCATGCAGGCCAAGCGCGCCGGCCGCGACCGCGTCCGCGTCACTTATATCCGGTCCGAAGGCGATTCCCCGATCGATGTGCGGGAGTGGCGCGCCGGCACCTGACGTTAGACCCATCGAAGCGGTGGGGACGCCAGCCGATTGGGCAGTGCAAGCTTTGGTTGCTGTTTCTTCAAGATAGGCCGGGCGCAAGCTTGGCCCCTGCCGGATTAACTGCTTCTTCTCACACCTGTGCTTTGTCTATACCTTCACCCGCATGACGCGGTGGAGGATCGGTTGAGCGGGGCGGGATTCATCCTGGCGATCAATTTCGTCGTGGCGGGCCTGCTCGCCGCCGCCTTCATGGCCGTTGCCCTCTACGATGCCAAGCTGACCGCCGCGCGCTGGTTCGCGCTCAGCTATGGGCTCGGCATGGCCTATTTCGGCGTCGAGTTCATGATCTATGCGCTGGGGAGCAACACGCCGGCGATCGTGTTCTCTTTCGCCATCGTGCTGGCCGGCATGGCGCAGTTCAATGTCGGATTGGCGCAGAAATATTCGGTGCAGAATCCGCGCACGACGATGGCCGCCACCTTCATTGTGTCGGTCGTCGTGTGCACCCTGATCCAAGACCTGCCGCGCACCTCGTTCTGGCGCATGCTCGCTTATCAGGCTCCCTATTTCGCCATGCAGTTGATCGGCGTGTGGATCGTCGGCTTCTCGCGCGCCCGCGGCCGGCTGGATACGGTGCTGCTGGTCGTTCTGTCGGCCAGCGCGCTGCAATTCCTGTCGAAACCGTTCCTGATGGTGCTTGCCGGCGGCACGGGGGCGAGCGCACAGGACTATCTCAAGACCAACTATGCGCTGTTCTCGCAGACGCTCGCCACGATCTTCGCCATCGGTGTAGCGCTGCTGATGCTGGTCATCATGGCTCGTGACATCCTGGCCGACGTCACCTCCAAATCGGAAACTGACACGCTGTCCGGGCTCTACAATCGCGGCGGCTTCGAGCGCCGTGCAAGCAAGGCTATGGAGGATGCGTTGCGCCAGGGAATGCCCGTGTCGCTGGTCATCGCCGATCTCGATCATTTCAAGGCCGTCAACGACACCTTCGGCCATGCCAGCGGCGACCGTGTTATCCAGGCATTCGCAGGATTCCTGAAGAGCGCAGCAGGCGGCCGGCAGGTCGCGGCAAGACTTGGCGGCGAGGAGTTCGCCATCATCCTGCCGGGCTCGAACCTGATCGCCGCGCGGCTTTTCGCGGAGGGCGCGCGCAGTTCGTTCTCCTCACTGCCGATTGAGGGGTTGCCGGCGGACAGACGCTTCACCGCGAGCTTCGGCGTCGCCGAACTGCTGCGCTTGGAAAGTCTTTCGGGCCTGATGCGACGGGCTGACGAGGCGCTCTACGCCGCCAAGAAGGATGGGCGCGACTGCGTGCGGGTCGCGCGGCCTGCGGAGGTCATGCCTGGCACGGCGATAGGCCGGGTGAGGTGAACGACCGGGAGCCGGTCCGTCGCACCCAGCAAGGGCCGCTCCGCGTGCCCAACATCCCCGTTATATCTGGACAGCCCAGATCCAACGCTCGGCGGGAGCGGGTAAATAGACGGAGTGCAATCCGGCACGCCATTATAGACGCGAAGGATTTTGCGATGGCTCGAATGACGGACAAGGTTGCGCTGGTACTGGGCGGTGCGAAGGGTATCGGCTTTGCCATTGCGGGGCGGCTTGCAGCCGAAGGTGCGGCGGTGTTTCTTACCGGGCGCCAGCCCGAAGACGTCGAAACGGCAGCCAGGAAAATCGGACGAGGGGCGCGCGGCATTGTCGCCGATGCCGGCAAGCCGCGGGACGTATCGGAAGCCATCGCGACGGTCCGGGACGAGCAGGGCCGCATCGATGCGCTGGTTATGAACGCGGGTATATCGGAACCGGCTCTTCTCGCCGACGAAACGCCTGAGCATTTCGAACGCCATTTCCTGGTCAATGTCCGCAGTTCCGTACTCGCCCTGCAGGAGGCGGTCAGCATCATGGGGGAGGGCAGCTCCGTCGTGCTCGTCGGCTCGGCCGCGGATACGGCGGGGGTGCCTTCCTACGGCACCTATTCGGCGAGCAAGGCGGCCTTGCGCTCCTATGCGCGGACCTGGACCGCGGAACTCGGGCCGCGCGGCATTCGCGTCAATGTCGTCAGCCCGGGTCCTACCGACACCGCGATGTTCGACGCGGTTTCCGATGACGTGCGCACGGCGCTCGTCGGGCATATCCCGCTGGGCCGCATGGCGCGGCCCGAGGAAGTGGCCGCAGCGGCGCTGTTTCTGCTCAGCGACGAGGCGAGTTTCGTCGCCGGCGCGGAGCTATGCGTCGACGGTGGCATGCGTCAGGTGTGACGGTCTCGCGTGGCCCGATCAAGCAGCATGCACCGTCCAGCCGCCCATGCGCGAATGGATCGGCGACAAGGTATTTTGGTGGTCGTCCGGAGTTCCGGAGTCCGGGTCTGCTTTCGGAAGCCTGTCGGCGCGGCGCGGCAGTGGATGCAGGCGGATCGTGAGCCTACTTCTTCTTCGCGGTCTTGCCGCCGTCCCCGCTGATAAGCCGGTAGCCCGCCAGTTCCTCTTTCGAAAAATAGTAGAGCGCGCGCGGCGGCGTATCCAGCGCGTGCAGCCACAGCGCCGGGTCGACATCGAGGGATGCCAAATGCCGTGAAATCCGCGCGGTCGTGGCCTGCGCATCGGCCATGATCTGCTCCGGCGAGGATTCAATCGCGGCGGCGGCATAGAACTGGTGCACGCCGATTGCAGCCTTGTCGCCGGCCGCGCGGTGTTTCCCGCCGGCCATAAGCAGCGGACATGAGGAGGCGCAGAGCGCTCCGTCGGCAACCTCGGTGTCGAGGCCGCGTTCGCGGATCAGCCGCGCCATCGCCATCGCGTCGTCCAGCGCGCCGCCGGGCGAATTCAGAGACACGGTCTTCACATATTCGCCGCGCTCGTCCATTTCGGCAGCGAAACGGTCGGCGGTTCCCGGCTGGATACTGCCGGTAGCCTCCAGCCGGCCGCCGGGTTCGAGCGTAAAACTCATCGGCTTGCCGAGCAGGCTTTCTTCGGTCGTCAGGAAGGGACGCGGATCGGTTGAGGGAGCATCGGGAACGCCGACCTTGACGGCGGGCGGCAGCACCGGCTCAGGGTCCGCCGGAGCGGCAATCTCGGCAAACGCCCAGCCATTGGTCTCGGCGAGATCGCGCAGGTCGATCGCCAGAACGCTTACCGCGCCGATCAGCAGGCCGCGAAACGCCCAGCGAAGCAGCTCGCCGTCGTCGAAGCGGGAGAGATATCGGACGAGCAGGTTGCGGCGCTGTTCCCGCTCCGCAGGCGCGTCGGCTGAACGGATATCGCCCGGCAGGCTCATGGCTCGAACCGCTTGCGTTCGGATAGTGACAGCGGCGTCACGTTCTCGGCGGTTGCCGGCCTGGTAGACGGTTCTGATCGTTCGGGCTCTGCCGGCGGCAACGCTTCAGCCATAATTGCCGCACCGGCCGGCACGTCGGCTGCGGCATGTTTCTCCGCCGCTTGCTGCTCGCGCAGCCGCGCCTGCAGAAGTTCGTTGTATTTCAGCGAACGCAGCATGTCGCCGGCGGTGATGCGGTCGGCCTCCTCAAGCTCGTCCTCGCCGCGCCGCATGACGCCATGCACCACTGCCATGATGCCGACCAGCACGGCAGGCAACAAGTCGATGGAGATCGCGCCGGCCCAGCTCGGGATGAAGTCGCCGGCATAACGCAGCACAGCCTCCGCCGAGGTCAGCGGCACATAGCGCCGCTCCGGCACTTTTGGCTGGTTGAGGATTTCCGCCGCGGCGTCGGACAGCGCCTTGGACTGCGCCGCGACCGAGCCGCGGATCGTCGTTATCACCTGATCCTGCCGGCCGGCGAGGTCCGGCGTCATCCCGTCGGCGACCGGCGCGATGAAGCCGACCGACAGGTCGGCGGCGGCGCGGGTGACGGAGGCGGCGATCGATGTCTGCTCCAGCGAGGCGATGACACCGGTCAGCGCCACGGATTCGGCGGCGAACTGGTCGGAGCGTTGCTCGATCGGACCAGGCGCCGAGACGAGGCCGCGCATCGTCGCAAGATGTTTCTGGCCCTGTTCGAAGGCAAGCTGGATCGGTTCGCGCGAGGACTGGATGGTGGTCTCCAGTTCCTTCATCTGGGCCGACATCTGGCTGAGCAGTTGCACGACACTGCCAGATCCGGACGTGCCGGTGAGCGCGCCGGAACTCTGTTCGTCCGCCGCCAGCCGGGCGAAACGCTCTCCGGCGCGCTGGATATCGGGCAGCAGCGACAGCGAGCCGAGCGCATTGCCGTGCGCCTGGTCGAGATCGGCGGTGTATTCCTCGATTGTGATGGCCAGATGCTGCTCGACCGCCGCGGAGCCGGCCAGAGCCGCCGCGTTCAGCCACGAGGCCATGGCGACGATCATCGCCGAGCCGATCGCCATGATGCCGAGCAGCGCCAGCCGCGAGCCGCCGTCGCGCATCTCCGGCAGGAAGCGGATCAGATAGGTCCAGAAGCCGTAGATGGCGACCGACACCGAGGCCGAATAAATCACCGCCGCGAAGAACACGACCGTTGCCGAGCCGTCGAGCAGGCTGCGGACCCCGAGATAGGTGTAGACGCCGCTTGCCAGCGCAAGCGTGGCGAGCACGAACCGCGTCATGGTTTCAAGGCCGGCGATATGGTCCTTCAGCCGGCGAGACTGGGCCGCATGGCTCATCGATGGTTAACCGTTCCTCAACACGCGGAGCTTGGCCGGACAAAGTTGACCGAATCAGGGCCGCGCCATCGCGTGACGCCGCACGCCTCTTTCATGCGAATCTCGATGCCTGATACGACCCGGCGTCGGAACCCTGTCTATTGGCAGGGGCCGCCTTGCAGCGGAATCTCGCCTTGGTCGAAGCCGTACATGTAGCCGCGGCCCTTCACCAGCACCGGTGGCCGGTAGCACTCGCCGATGACCAGCTCGCCGGTCCGGTCCGAATAGATGACCTCCGGCTCGTCGGCGCGCGTGGGCTGGCCGGCACCGACATATTTGGCCAGCCGCTCCGCCTCGTGGCCTTCGCCGACGAGGATGCGCTTGAACCCGGCGGCGCTTTCGATGACGAGGTTGCCGAAACTGTCGGCATAGACCCGGTCACGATCCCAGGCGGCGGCAGGTGTTGCGGCAGTGATCGCAAGCGCCGCGCTCATCGCGGCGCCTGCGAGAATTCCAATTCCGAGATGCATCATGCTCTCCTTCGATTGAGGCAATGCCTCCTCGATTCGCGAAGTTAATCCTTTCTTAACCAAAGTTAAGGCCGGCATGGCGCCGTACGGCGCCTATCGGAGATTATGGTTAACGAGGGTTGTCTGTCGTCGACCCCTCGACCACCCCGTGTGTCGCAGGCGTGTTTGCCGCGGCTGGTATGGCAGGGATCGGTGTTCCGGCTAAGCCCTTGAAACCATGCCCGGCCAATGCATGGTGGATAGCGGGCCTGCCCCGCTGCCGCCCCATTGATCGCCAATCCTTTCCGGCTATATGCAGTTCCACCCGCTCGGGGGAGGGCAAGGAGGTCGTGTTGCGTCGGACCATTCGGATTGCCTTGCTCGCTGTCCCTTTTGCATGCCTCGCTGCCTGCGTCGGCGAGGGGGATGCCGGGTCCACTCATGCCACGGCCTCGGCGGCGGAGCCGTCCGGCCGGCCCGGAACGACCACATATCGCTGTGGCGAGGATGGGTCGATCACCGTCGAGAACCGCTCCAGCGACGTAGTTCTGACCGACATGACCGGCGAGGCCGTGACCTTGCCTGCCGCGCCCGCCGAACAGCGCTCGCGCTACGGCATTCCCGGCTATGCGCTCGTGCTGGAGGGGAACAACGCACTGTTCGTCAAGGGCGGCAAGCCGATGGACTGCGCCCGCTAGGTTTGCCGGCTTCTGAAACAGAGCCGGAGAAAAAAATTTTCCGTGCATGAGACAAGCAGGTCCGGCGAGCATTTGACCCGCAGGCAGGTGGCTCTCATAACCTCCGACAGCTTCAAACGATTGAAGTGCGGCGCACCCGCCGATTGCTCATTCTCCCTGACTAAAGCCGCGCGGCTAAACGGTTTTTTGGCCTTTGACGCGGTGCAAAAAGCGCATTAAGTACCCATCGTCCAGTCGCATCCGGATACGGTCCAAGTCGTTCCGGCGACGGGACGGGCGACGACGACAAGGGGCAGCCATGAGCCAATCACCAGCCACCCGCCAAAGCCCGCGCGCCCGGCCGCTTTCGCCGCATCTCACCATCTACCGCCCGCCGATCACCATGACGATGTCGATCATTCATCGCATCACCGGCGGCGCGCTTTATTTCGGCACGCTGCTGGTCGCCTGGTGGCTGATCGCGGCATCGACGTCGCAAAGCTATTTCGATTTCGTCGACGGCATCTTCGGTTCCTGGCTCGGACGGCTGATACTGTTCGGCTACACCTGGGCGCTGATGCACCACATGATGGGCGGCATCCGCCACCTCGTCTGGGACACCGGCGTCGGGCTGGAAAAGCATACGGCCTCGAAGATCGCCTGGGCGACGCTGGCCGCTTCCGTCGTTCTGACACTGGCGATCTGGATCGCCGGTTACCTGGCGCGGGGAGCTTGATCATGAGCGGCGGCAACAAGGACATGCGTACGGCGCTCGGCAAGGTCCGGGGCCTGGGGTCGGCGCGCGAGGGCACCGAGCATTTCTGGCGGCAGCGGCTGACCGCTATCGCCAACATCCCGCTGACCCTGTTCTTCGTCGGCCTGCTAGTGGCGCTGAACGGCGCCGGCTTCGCCGAGACCCGCGCCGCGCTCGCCAACCCCTTCGTGGCTCTGGTGCTGCTTCTTTTCGTGATCTCGGGCCTCTACCACATGCGCTTGGGCATGCAGGTCATTATCGAGGACTATATCTATGGCGAAGGCATGAAGCTCGCGCTGCTGCTCGCCAACACCTTCTTCACCATCGCGGTCGGCGTCTTCACCGGCTTCGCGCTGCTCAAAATGGCCTTCGGGAGCTGATCCAGTGGCACAGGCAACTTCGGCGGCCGCCGGCAAAGGCTATACATTCGTCGACCACAAGTTCGACGTGGTGGTGGTGGGCGCCGGCGGCGCCGGCCTGCGCGCCACGCTGGGCATGGCCGAACAGGGTCTGCGCACCGCCTGCATTACGAAGGTTTTCCCGACCCGCTCGCACACCGTCGCTGCGCAGGGCGGCATCGCAGCGTCGCTGGCCAATATGGGGCCGGACAACTGGCAGTGGCACATGTACGACACCGTCAAGGGGTCGGACTGGCTGGGTGATGTCGACGCCATGGAATACATGGTCCAGCAGGCGCCGGCGGCGGTCTACGAGCTTGAACACTACGGCGTTCCGTTCTCGCGCACCGCGGAAGGAAAAATCTACCAGCGGCCGTTCGGCGGCCACATGACCCAGTTCGGCGAAGGCCCCCCGGTGCAGCGCACCTGCGCCGCCGCCGACCGCACCGGCCACGCCATCCTGCACACGCTTTATGGCCAGTCGCTGCGCCACAATGCACAGTTCTTCATCGAATATTTCGCGCTCGACCTGATTATGGAGCCGGACGGCCGCTGCACCGGCGTGGTCGCCTGGAACCTCGATGACGGCACGATCCACCGCTTCTCGGCAAAAACGGTGGTGCTGGCGACCGGCGGCTACGGCCGCGCCTATTTCTCGGCCACCTCGGCCCACACCTGCACCGGCGACGGCGGCGGCATGGTGGCGCGCGCCGGACTGCCGCTGCAGGACATGGAGTTCGTGCAGTTCCACCCGACCGGCATCTACGGCGCGGGCTGCCTGATCACCGAGGGAGCGCGCGGCGAGGGGGGCTACCTCGTCAACTCCGAGGGCGAGCGTTTTATGGAGCGTTACGCACCCTCGGCCAAGGATCTGGCGTCCCGCGACGTGGTCTCGCGTTGCATGACGATGGAAATCCGCGAGGGGCGCGGCGTCGGCAAGAACAAGGACCACATTTTTCTGCACCTCGACCACCTCGACCCGGCGGTGCTGCACGAGCGGCTGCCGGGCATCTCGGAATCGGCGAAGATCTTTGCCGGCGTCGACGTCACCCGCGAGCCGATCCCGGTGCTGCCGACGGTACATTACAATATGGGCGGCGTGCCGACGAACTATTGGGGCGAGGTGCTGAACCCGACGCCGGAAGAGCCGGACCGCGTGTCGCCCGGCCTGATGGCGGTGGGCGAGGCGGGTTGCGCCTCGGTGCACGGCGCCAACCGGCTGGGCTCCAACTCGCTGATCGACCTGGTGGTGTTCGGTCGCGCCGCAGCGATCCGCGCCGGCCAGGTGATCGACCGCAACGCGCCGATCCCCGCGGTCAACGAAGCGTCCGTCGACAAGATCATGGAGCGCTTCGACCGGCTGCGCAACGCCAACGGCTCGACGCCGACCGCCGTGCTTCGCGAAAAGATGCAGCGGGCGATGCAGGAGGACGCGGCGGTGTTCCGCACGCAGGAATCGCTCGAAAACGGCTGCAAGCGCATCTCGGAAATCTGGAGCGAGCTGAAGGACATAAAGGTGTTCGACCGCTCGATGATCTGGAATTCCGACCTGGTCGAGACGCTGGAACTGGAAAACCTGATGGCCAACGCCATCGCCACGGTCTACGGCGCGGAGGCCCGCAAGGAGAGCCGCGGCTCGCACGCCCGCGAGGATTATGCCGACGGTCCCTATGGCGGCCGCGACGACGCCAACTGGCGCAAGCACACGCTGGCCTGGGTCGACCCGTCCGGAAAAGTGACGCTCGGCTATCGCCCGGTGCATACGGAGACGACGCTGCCGGTCGAGCAGGGCGGCATCGACCCCAAGAAGATCGCGCCCAAGGCACGGGTCTATTAGGCATGGGCGCGGCGCTCGCCACGGCAGGCTATTCCGGCACGCCGCTGGCGACAAAGCTCGGCTTGAAGGATGGCATGCATGCAGCCTTCATCGTTTTGCCCGCCGAACTTGACTGGTTGGTGGACTCGGCGCTTTTCGCCGCCGCAGACCGGTTCGATGCGTGGCCGGATGCTGGAGGCGAGAGCGAGAAGTACGACGCGATCCACGCCTTCACGAAAAAGCGCGCCGAGATCGAGGATCACCTGCCGGCCCTGCAATCGGCAATCCGGCGCGACGGCATGATCTGGGTGTCGTGGCCGAAGAAAGCCTCGAAGGTGCCGACCGACGTTACCGAGGATGTTGTGCGCAGCGAGGCGCTGAAACTCGATCTGGTCGACGTGAAGGTCGCCGCGATCGATGCGGTCTGGTCCGGTCTGAAGCTCGTCATCCGCAAGGAGCGGCGGTGATGCGCCGGCTTGGGCAGATCGCGATGACGGCCGGAGCCGCCTTGCTCCTGGTCGGCGCGGAAGCCGGCTGGAGCCAGGAAGTGTCGCCCGGCGGTTCGCGCATACACCGTTATGATGGCCACCAGCACCAGTTCCGCGCGCCCGTCAGCGAGGCCGAGCACGTTGCCGACATCGAAAAGGCGCTCAAGCCATATCTTGGCGAGCACTATGTCTATCACGAGCTGGAATCCGACAAGGTCCATATCGACGTGCTGGTGTTCAGGCCGACCGCGACCCGCGCCAACTGGACCTTTGTGACCAGCGGCATGAGCGACCTGCCGATGCATGTGCCGCAAGACGTAGAACGGGCCGAGAACTATCGCTTCGCCGAACTGGTCATTGCCGTGCCGGCGCGCTGGTTCTCGGCCGACGATAAGGGCATGATCCCGGAAGCCGAGCTCAAGGACTATGAGAAGTTCTGGCCGGTCGCGCTGCTCAAATTCCTCGCGCGCTTCCCGCACGAATACGACACCTGGCTGTGGGAAGGCCATTCCATGCCCAACGGCAACCCGGCCACGCCCTATGCGGACGGGACGAAACTGTCGGGGATCGTGCTCTCCCCGCTTTCAGGCTGGCCCGAGCAGTACTGGTCAGTAACGATGTCGGACGGGCGCAATGTGCCGCTCTTCGCGGTGGTGCCGGTGTATGACGACGAGATGGCGCTAAAGCTCGAAAAGGGTTTTGACGCGTTGGACCAGGCGTTTCTGTACTACGGCATCAGCGAAGTGCTTCATCAGGGTCGCAGCAGCGTCGCGGCGGAACTGGCGCGATAGCAGGACGGATTTTCCAATGGTCGAACTCACCCTCCCCAAGAACTCAAAAATCCAGCAGGGAAAAACCTGGCCGAAGCCGGAAGGCGCGACTAATCTGCGCGAATACAGGATCTACCGCTGGTCGCCGGACGACGACGAAAATCCGCGCGTCGACACTTATTTCGTCGACATGGATGATTGCGGGCCGATGGTGCTCGATGCCCTGCTGTGGATCAAAAACAAGATCGACCCGACGCTGACGCTGCGCCGCTCCTGCCGCGAAGGGATTTGCGGCTCCTGCGCCATGAACATAGACGGGTCGAACACGCTGGCCTGCACCAAGGGCATGGACGATATTTCGGGGGCGGTGAAAGTCTATCCGCTGCCGCACATGCCGGTGGTGAAGGATCTTGTGCCGGACCTCACCAATTTCTACGCGCAGCACCGGTCGATAGAGCCGTGGCTGAAGACGGTGTCGCCGGAGCCGGCCAAGGAATGGCTGCAGAGCCATGACGACCGGCAGAAGCTCGACGGCCTCTACGAATGCATCCTGTGCGCCTGCTGCTCGACCTCATGCCCGAGCTACTGGTGGAACGGCGAGCGCTATCTCGGCCCGGCCACGCTGCTGCAAGCCTATCGCTGGCTGATCGATTCGCGCGACGAGGCCAAGGGCGAGCGGCTCGACAATCTGGAAGACCCGTTCCGCCTCTACCGCTGCCACACCATCATGAACTGCGCGCAGACCTGCCCGAAGGGGCTTAATCCGGCCAAGGCGATTGCCGAGATCAAGAAGATGATGGTGGAGAGACGGGTCTGACGAACAGGAGGCCGCTCGTAAGGGCATGATGGACACGGGCGAAAGCATTCTGCCGCATCTCGACCGCAGCCGCATCCGCGACTTCTACGAAAAGGCCGACGGAAGGGAACTCGAAGTAAAGTTTCATAGTCCCGAATCATCTGCCGCGCTGGCCGCCAACGCATTGGGCTTGTTCCTCGACGACGCGCGGCCTTTGGTAACGGCGCTCGGTCTCCGGATAGATGGTCCAGCAAAGCTCAAACTCGAGCAATGTCTGCGTTTTCCTTGGAGTGGCGGGCGGCATCCATGGCTGGATGCGGTTATTGAGACGCCAGATTCGCTCATTGCGATCGAATCGAAGCGCTATGAGCCGTTTCGAGGCAGCAAGAATGGTGCGTTTTCGACGGCTTACCTAAAGCCAGTGTGGGGAGAAGGCATGGCCCGCTTTCTCGCGCAGCGCGATGCTATCATGGATGGATCGTCCGAGTACGATTTTCTGGATACGACACAACTGGTCAAGCATGCCTTCGGCTTGGCCACGCAGTCTCGAAAGCAAGGCAGGCGACCGTTTCTCGTCTATCTTCACGCTGAACCCGACAGGTGGCCAAACGGAAGCCGTGTCTCGGCGGAGCGGATTTTGGCTCATCGCGCCGAGCGCGACCGTTTCGAGGCGGCGGTGAAGGGCGATTTTGTTGCATTCCATGTAATGGACTATCGCGGACTTCTGTACAATCTCTCCAATTCCGGTGACGCGTATGTTCAGAGGCATGTCGATCTGGTCATTGACCGATTTGCACCTCTTTGATGGTCGCTCCTCACCGGAGAACCTCTTGCAACTGTGCGATCATTTCGCCACTTCGTTGGCCGAAACCTTAAGCCCCCAGGACGTCGAAGCCGGTTTTCAGTAGTCGCCACCTGCATCATAGGTTATGCAACCCACAGTATTGGCGTGGGGCTGCGACGATGCACATTCTGCTTGCCATTCTCGGCATATTGGGAGTGGGCGCTTTCTGGTGGTACCGGCTCAAAATCATGGGCGAGGCCGCCAGCGAGGTGGCCGACGCGGTCGGGCGGGTCCAGGGCAACATCCGCCGCAGCAAGCTGCGCAAGAAGGCGGCGCTTTCCCCGATCACGGCGATCGACGATCCGATAACGGCGGCCACCACTGTGATCGTGGCGATAGCGGCTGAGGATGTGCCGGTTTCGGAAGCGCTGGAAAAGCGGGTGCGAGACGAGATCGCCGGAATCGCCGACAGCGAAAAGCAGGTCGACGAGGCGGTGATCTATGCGAAATGGGCGAGCGACCAGGTGGCGGAAGTTGGCTCGGTGATCGACAAGGCCTGCCTTCTGCTCAAGCCGCGGCTCGAAGAGAGCGAGAAGGAGGATCTGGTGCGAATGGCGCTTGCCGTCGCGCTGCCCACCGAGCGCCACGCCATGTTTCCGCGCCGCATCGAGCAGTTGCGGCGCCGACTCGGCCTAGTCGTCAAGCGGTAAGGCGGTTGCCGATGCCTGCCCCTTGCCGCAGGGCTGCCGTTTTGCGAGAAGCGGCGGCATGAGCAGCGACCTTCCCACCCTCAACGCCCTCGAAGTCCGAGTCCTCGGCTGCCTGATGGAAAAGCAGCTTCTGACGCCGGACGTCTATCCGCTGACGCTGAATGCGCTGCAGTCCGCGGCCAACCAGAAGACGTCGCGCGAGCCGGTGATGGCGCTGGAGCATGTCGACATCAACCGCACGCTCAAGGCGCTGGAGGAAAAGGGCCTGGCGCGGCGGATGATGGCCTCGCGCGTCGACCGCTACGAGCAGACGGCGTCGCGGAAGTTCAGCCTGACCACGCCGCAGAGCGCGCTGGTCGCCATGCTGATGCTGCGTGGTCCGCAGACGCTGAACGAACTGCAGACTCGCACCGACCGCATGGCCAATTTCGGCTCTGCCGACGCCGTACGCACCGAACTCGACATGCTGGTCGGCCGCCGCCCACCGCTGGTGAAGGAGATCGGCCGCGCCCCCGGCCAGCGCGAGGATCGCTTCGCGCATCTTTTGGCCGGCGATGTCGATGTGTCGTCGATCCCCGCGCCGGCGGCGCGCAGCGCCGCTCCCGCCGGCTCGGCGCTGAGCGAACTGGAAGAACGCGTTCGCCAGCTCGAGGAGGAGGTCGCCGCGCTGAAGGCCAGGCTGGAGGCCGTGGGCGCCTAGCCTAGTTTTGCGTCCAGCGACACCTTGATCGCGCCCAGCGCGCGCGACACCGGGCACTCGCCCTTGGCTTTGTCGGCCAGTTCCTTGAATTTTTCCGCGCTGATGCCGGGCACGGTGCCGACGAGCGTGATGGCGCTGCCGGTGATGCCGGTTCCCGGTACCAGCGTCACCACCGCCTTGGCGTCGAGTTTCTCGGCCGGCGTGCCGTTCTCGGCGAGGAAATGCGAAAGCTGCATGGCGAAGCAGCCGGCATGGGCGGCGGCCAGCAGTTCCTCCGGATTGGTGCCGGACTTTCCGCTTTCGTCCTCGAAGCGGCTCTTGAACGAATAGGGCAATGCTTTCAGCGCGCTGCTCTGCGTGTCGAGCGTGCCGGCGCCCTCTTTCAGCGTGCCTTTCCAGACGGCGGTGGCGTGACGGTCCATGATGGGTCTCCCTGGTTGAGGTGGCGAGCCGCGAGGCGGTCGGCCGAACTATAGCGCCCGCAGCCGATGGCGCCACTGCCGACTTGTCCACCGCGACCGATTTCGCTTCCACTGCTTCTTCACGAACCGGAAAAATACGCGAAAAAAGACAAAAATCCGCGTGTGCGAAAATGTCGGCCTGTCGGAGGCGGGCTCGTCCTCGGGATGAAAATCCCCGAGCCGAAGGAGGCTTTCGTGCAAATGCTGGCTTTTCTGACCATGTTTCCCGCTGCCCGCCGACAAAGCCCGGATCAATGTCCGATGCAGGCGCAACTGGCGCTCATGTCCACGGCGCTGAACGGCGCCGCCCGGCTGCTGCTGGCGTTCGCCTTGATCGGCGCCGTCGTGACCGGGCTTCAGGTCGCCGCGACAGGCAATCCGGAGATTGCCGCCAGCCGCGTCGCCAGCGCATCGTCGTTCCAGCAGCAAGGAGCCCTGCCATGAAATATGTCTGCCTCGTCTATGGCCAAGAACGCGACCTTCACAATCTGACGCCCGAGGGGGCGGCGAAGCTCGATGCGTCGTCGATCGCCTACGACCGCTCGCTGGAAGCCAAAGGCCACCTCATCGTCGCCCAGGCCCTGCAGTCGGCAAAAACCTCGAGGAGTGTGCGCCGGCGTAAGGGCAAGACGCTGATCACCGACGGACCTTTCGCCGAAACGAAGGAACAGTTGCTCGGCTTCATCATGATCGAGGCGAAGGATCTCGACGAGGCGCTGGAGATCGCGGCGGGCATTCCGCTGGCCGAAATGGGCACAATCGAGGTAAGGGCGGTCTACGACATTCCGGGGTCATGAGGTCGAGAAATTTTCCGCGCCGGCCGCTACTGGCAGACATCCACCCATGCGGCGTTGACCAGCGCGGCCATGCGCTCCGGTGGCAGCCGCACGGCCGCGTTGGTGGCGCCGGCCGCCGGCACCACCTCGCCGAAGTTTTTGAGCGAGGTATCGCAATAGACCGGCAGCGGCGACGGCAACCCGAACGGACAGACGCCGCCGACCGGATGGCTTGTCATGGCCACGACCTCCTCGGCGTCCAGCATGCGCGGCTTGCCGCCGAACCGGTCCTTGAATTTCCGGTTGTCCAGCCGCGCCAGCCCGCCGGCAACGATCAGCATGATCTGATCGCCGACGCGCAGGCAGATCGTCTTGGCGATCTGCGCCGGCTCGACGCCATGCGCCTCCGCCGCAAGCTGCACCGTAGCCGAGCTTTGCGCGGTGACGATGACTTCGATGTCGGGGGCGTTTTCGGCGAAGAAGGCGCGGACGGAAGAAAGAGACATGCGGCAGGCTTATCGATTGGGGCGATGCATGACAATGCACCCGTGCGGATTTGGCGGATAGAACTATCCTGAGGCAGAAATGTCGGTCGTCCCATCCTCCGGACGTCCTTTCCATGCGGCATGTATGGCCCCCGAGACGGAGAAGAAAATGCAATATATCTGCCTGATTTATCATGACGAAAAAGTCTTCCAGCGCATGTCGGCATCCGAGATCGAGACGATGCAGCGCGACGCGCGAGCCTTTGACGAGAGGCTGGGGAAAGAGGGCAAGATCGTCATGGCGCGGCCCCTGAAACTGCCGCACAGCGCCAGGACGGTCCGGATACGCGCGAAAAAACGCCATGTCATGGATGGGCCGTTCGCCGAGACCAAGGAGCAACTGATCGGTTTCATCCTGGTCGAAGCCGAAAGCATGGATGAGGCCGTCGATCTGGCCACCATATGCCCTATGGCCAAGACGGGTTTCATCGAGGTGCGCGGCCTCTCCTTCCACGGCGATCCCGACCTGGAGCAGCCGAAGACGTAGAGCGCTTCCGGTCAGATAGCCTCGCCGGCCAAAAGCCTCGGCGTGCCGCCGGTCAGCCCGGATGCCTGGCGGATGAAATAATCCTTCAGCCGCGGCATGCGGTCGACAAGGCCGAGGCCGATGTCGCGCACGGCCCGCAGCGGCGCGAAGTCGTTGGAGAACAGACGGTTCAGCACGTCGGTGGTGATGCCCATCTGCACCGTGTCGAAGCGCCGCCATTGCTGATAGCGCTCCAGCACATCGAGCGCGCCAATATCCTGGCCGAGGCGGTCGGCGTCGACCACTGTCTCGGCAAGGGCCGCAGCATCCTTGAAACCGAGATTGAGGCCTTGGCCGGCGATCGGGTGGATGCCGTGCGCGGCGTCGCCGGCGAGCGCGAAACGCGGTTTCACGAAATCGCGCGCCAGCGTAAGGCCGAGCGGCCAGGCGCGCGGTTTGCCCTCGACACGGATCTCGCCGAGCTTCAAGCCGAAGCGCAGCTCCAGTTCGGTTTCGAAAAGCAGTTCGTCGGAGGCGATCAGCCGCTCGGCGTCGGCGGTGCGTTCGGTCCAGACGATCGACGAGCGGTTGCCGCCATCATCGCCGGGCGGCAGCGGCAGGATCGCGAAGGGGCCGGCCGGCAGGAAATGCTCTTCGGCGCGACCGCCATGCGGGCGCTCGTGTGCCACCGTGCAGACGATGCCGGACTGGCCGTAGTCCCAATGCACGGTCTTGATACCAGCCATGTCGCGCAGTTTTGACTTCACCCCGTCGGCGGCGACGAGCAGGCGGGTGCGCAGCGTAACGCCGTCGGCCAGATGCACCAGCGCCTTGCCGGCGCCGGTCTCGAATCCCGCGACCGCCACGCCCTCGATGATGTCGATGCCGAGTTCGGCGGCGCGGCGGCGCAGGCTGCCGTTCAGCACCTTGTTGGAGATCATGTGGGCGAAGGGCTCGCCCGTGCCGGCATCGCCGCCGAAGGTCAAAAATACCGGGCGCACCGGGTCGCTGGTGCGCGAATCGGTGACAATCATGTCGGTGATGGGCTGCGCCTTCTCAGCGATCTCGTCCCAGCAGCCGAGCTGCCCCAGCATGCGGCAGGCGGCGGCGGCAATCGCTGAGGCGCGGCCATCGCGTTCCCATGCGCCGGAGGGTGCAGCATCGACGACGGCGACCGAAAGATTGGGCCGCGCCTGGCGGATCGAGACGGCGACAGCCAGACCGACATAACCCGCGCCCGCCACAAGAATGTCGAGGGCCGGCGTCTCGTCCGTTCTCTTGCCAGGCATTGTCGCCTCCTTCCAGTTCCGGCACGATCGCTGGAGCGATCCATCGCCGCTTGACTTGTCCGCCGCTCCCGGTGCAACCCGGTGGCCAGAAATCCGTTCCGGAGACGCCGATGTCGTCCGCCATGCAGGAGCTTCTCTCCATTCTCGACCTGGAGAAGCTCGAACACAACCTCTATCGGGGTCGCAGCCCGAAGGAGAGCTGGCAGCGCGTGTTCGGCGGGCAGACCATCGCGCAGGCGCTGGTGGCCGCCCGGCGCACGGTGGAGGCCGAGCGCCACGTTCATTCGCTGCACGGCTATTTCATCCGCCCCGGCGACACTGCCGCGCCCGTCGTCTACGAGGTCGAGCGCACCCGCGACGGCGGCTCCTTCACGACACGGCGTGTCGCGGCGATCCAGCACGGCGAGACGATATTCTCGCTCGAGGCCTCCTTCCAGGTCGATGAGGATGGCCTCGATCACCAGATGCCGATGCCGGCAGACGTTCCCGGCCCTGAAACGCTCAAGACGCCGGTCGAGATCCTGCGCGACTATGGCGACGCCGTGCCGGAAGGCGTGCGGCGTTACTGGGCGCGCGAGCGGCCGCTGGAGATCCGGCCGGTCATCCTCGAACATTATACCAGCCGGGAAAAACTGCCGCCGACGCAGCACATCTGGATCCGCACGACCGGCCCAGTGCCCGCCGACCGGGCGGTGCGCTCCGCCATCCTCGCCTACCTCTCCGACATGACGCTGCTCGACACCTCGACCTTCGCGCACGGCCGCGCCGTCTTCGACCGCGACCTGCAGGCGGCGAGCCTCGACCATGCCATGTGGTTCCATCGCGAGGATCCGCTCGACGGATGGCTACTTTATACGCAGGACAGCCCCTCGGCGGGGGGCGCCCGCGGGTTCACGCGCGGCGCCCTTTATTCGCGTGGCGGCAGATTGATCGCTTCGGTGGCACAGGAAGGCCTCATCCGCCTGCGAAAGGCGCCTGCCGAATAGGCAATTTTTGAAATTTGCCTAATTGGTGAGCAAGTGTTGTGTCGCGCCTGCGAAGGCTGGCGCTCGTCAAGCGCGCAATACCGTTCGATTCCAAAAGGTTAACGCGTGCCTTGGCAACTGGCACGCAGTTTGAATTGCCCTTTGCACTCATCGGCTGCCCTGCGGCAACCGGCCGAGGCACGAAACGCGGGGGACCCGCAAAGCAGAGGGTGAAACCTTATGAAAATCGTGATGGCTATCATCAAGCCGTTTAAGCTCGACGAGGTGCGCGAAGCGCTCACCGCCGTCGGCATACAGGGCCTGACCGTCACCGAAGTCAAAGGCTACGGGCGTCAAAAGGGTCATACGGAAATCTACCGCGGCGCGGAATATGCGGTGAGCTTCCTGCCGAAGATCAAGATCGAGGTCGCCGTCGGTTCGGACATGGTCGACAAGGCCGTGGAGGCCATTTCGTCGGCCGCCAAGACCGGCCAGATCGGCGACGGCAAGGTCTTCGTCTACGCGATCGAACAGGCCGTGCGCATCCGCACCGGCGAGACCGACACCGACGCGCTGTAAGCACGCCACCAGGCATCATGGAGATATCAATGACCTTTCTGAAAAAAATAGCGCCGGTGGCGCGCACCACCCTTGCGACCGCGGCAGCGCTCTGCGCGCTGGGCACGCTCGCCGCCTTCGCGCAGGAAGCGGCCCCTGCTGCGACCGACGCGGCAGCCGCCGCTCCCGCGGCCCCGGCATTCACGATCGACAAGGGCGATACGACCTGGATGATGGTTTCGACCGTGCTCGTGCTCTTGATGACCATCCCCGGCCTGGCGCTGTTCTATGGCGGCCTGGTCCGCGCCAAGAACATGCTGTCGGTGCTGATGCAGGTGTTCACCATCACCGCGGTGGTGATGATCGTCTGGGTCGTCTACGGCTACAGCCTGGCCTTCACCCCCGGCAACGCTTTCATCGGCGGCTTCTCGAAAATGTTCCTGGCGGGCGTCGACGTGACGACCGTCTCCGAAACCTTCACCAAGGGCGTCGCCATCCCCGAACTGGTGTTCGTGGTCTTCCAGATGACCTTCGCGGCCATCACGCCGGCGCTGATCGTTGGCGCCTTCGCCGAGCGGGTGAAATTCTCGGCAGTGATCCTGTTCTCCATCCTGTGGGTCACTTTCGTCTATTTCCCGATCGCCCACATGGTCTGGTTCTGGGGCGGCCCGAGCGCCTATTCCGACCCGTCGGGCCTGATCTTCAGCTTCGGCGCCATCGACTTCGCCGGCGGCACCGTGGTTCACATCAATGCCGGCATCGCCGGTTTCGTCGGCGCCATCATGATTGGCAAGCGCATCGGCTACAAGAAGGACGTCATGGCGCCGCACTCGATGACGCTGACGATGGTCGGCGCTTCGCTGCTGTGGGTCGGCTGGTTCGGCTTCAATGCCGGCTCGAACCTCGAGGCCAATGCCTATGCGGTCCTGGCGATGATCAACACCTTCGTTGCCACCGCGGCGGCGGCCGTGGCCTGGATCATTCTGGAACGCGCGCTGCGCGGCAAGGCTTCCATGCTCGGCGCCGCCTCGGGCGCGGTGACCGGCCTGGTCGCCGTCACCCCGGCCGCGGGTTTCGCCGGTCCGATGGGCGCCATCGTTCTGGGCGCGGTCGCCACCTGCATCTGCTATTTCTTCGTCGCCGTCGTCAAGAACAGGTTCGACTATGACGATAGCCTCGATGTGTTCGGCATCCATTGCATCGGCGGCATCGTCGGCGCGCTGGGCACCGGCATCCTGGTCAACCCCGCCCTCGGCGGCGCCGGCATCGTCGATTACTCGACCGCCGACTTCGCCGCCGGCTACGCCGGAACCGCCACCCAGGTCTGGGCGCAGCTCAAGGGCGTCGTCGTCACGCTGCTCTGGTCCGGCATCGGCAGCGCGATCCTCTACAAGATCGTCGATCTGATCGTCGGGCTGCGGGCAACGCCCGATGCCGAGCGCGAAGGCCTCGACCTCACCGCGCATGGCGAAGTGGCCTACCACTCGTAATCGTTCCGGTGCGGGATTCGCCTGCGCCGCCAACCTCCATCCCGTCGGGAGGCAATAGTCGCCTCCCGGACCTCAACCCGGCTCCGGCCGGGTTCTTTTTTCCCGCCGAACACTTCTCGAACGGGGGCAGCTTCACCTGGCGGGAGTCGGCATCAGTTCGGGCCGGCGATCACCGTGTAGTTGTGCGCTCCCTTGAAACCCGACGGCGAGCGAATGCCGTTCGCCAGGCTGCTCATGTCGAATTCGAGTTCGCCCAGGAAGGCCACGTCGGTCGGGTCGTACATGCCACCCTCGTATTTCAGGATCGAGCCGGTCGGCCACGGGTCGATATAGAGGAACCGCGTCGCCGAGTAGCCTATGACGGTGAGGAAATGCGACCGCCAGTCGCCCTGGATCACCTTCTTGAAGCCGTCCGCGTGGATCATCCACAAGCGGACCGGAATGTTGTCGTCGACAAGCCCCTTGATGCGGGCGACCCGCTTGCGCATCGCCTTCTCATCGAAGCGCAGGTCGGCCATCTTGTCGCTGGTCGGCGGCAGATAGTAAGTGTAGTACGGCGTGTAGGCCTCTTTCGCGAACAGCTTCTTGCCGTAGCCGGCGGCCACGTCGCCGCAATTGAATTTACCTTTTTCGGTGTTCTGCGAAAGCATATGGGCATTCGTCGACGGGCCGTTGATGACGCGGCTGTAGTCCCAGATCTGCTTGCCGTTCCCCTTGATCGCGAGGTCGGACAGCATGTCGACGTCGTAGCCGGTATGCTTCTTGGGCTCGCCCATCACTCTCAGCTTCAGGTCCTCGCTATAGGTCTGCGTGCGTTTGGAATCCTTCAGGTAGGCGGAAACATTGGCGGTCGCGCCTTTCTTCCGGCCGAGTGCGGTGAAGATGGTGGAGGCGGCCGCCGTCTTGTCGGGCAGCACGTTGACTTCGATGTCCGTAGTCGAGGAGTTGAGCGCCACGTCGAGTTGGTTGTTCTTGCCGTCGCCGCCCCATTGCCTGAGCTTGACGGTACGGTTGAGCGGGAGGTCGAAGGACGAGATGTCCTGGTCGATCTCGAAAAGTTTGAAATTGGCCATGATGCCTCCTGAGAGAAAACGCCCCGGAGTCACTGGAAATCGGTGCTGAAAGCACTCCGCGCGCCATTCGTCGCAGGCGGACCTTTTTCGTTATTCGACGCTGCGGCGCAGCATTTGTCAATCGTAATGACGTCGGAACCGGCCCGGCTGCCGTGGCCCAATTGTTTCTCGGCCCGGCTCCAGACCGCTCCTTGACTTGATTTTGAATCGATCTAATTTGCGCGTCCGCTTGGAAATGGCCGGAAGGGATCGCCATGGACGCCACCAACATGGTCCGGACCGGCCAGCGTCACCGATGGGCGGTCGCAGCGCTGTTCTTTATGAACGGCTTCCTGTCGGGAAGCTGGGCGCCGCAAATCCCTGTCTTCCTGACCCGGCTCGGCATCAGCGAGTTCACACTCGGCCTGCTCATCCTGCTGTTCGGCGTCGGCGCGGTCACCGCCATGCCGTGGTCGGGCTACCTCATGTCGCGTCACGGGTCGCAGAAGGTGGTGCGCGGCTTTGGCATTGTCGCGGCCTTCGGCCTGCTCGGTGTGGCGCTGGCGCCCAACGTGCCGCTGGCGGCCATCGCCATGTTCCTGTTTGGCGGGCTGATCGGCGGCATGGATGTCGCCATGAACGCCAACGCGGTGGCGGTCGAGCGCTACATGTCGCGCGCCATCATGTCGTCGTCACACGCCTTCTGGAGCCTCGGCGGCTTCTTCGGCGGCGGCGCCGGCGGGCTGATCATCCAGAATTATGGCCACCTTACCCACGCCATCGGTGTGACGCTTATCGCCCTCGTGGTGCTAGCGCTTTGCTACCGCCATGTCATTGCCGACAAGGCGCCGGCCACGCACGAGCATCACAAATTCTCCTTGCCGAAATCGCCGACCGTCTATCTCGTTGGCCTGATGGCGCTGTTTTCGATGATCCCGGAAGGCGCGGTGCTCGACTGGGCCGCACTCTATCTCCAGCAGGAACGCGGCGCCGATCTCGCTACCGCGGGCTTCGCCTTCGGCCTGTTCGCCGGCGCCATGGCACTCATGCGTTTCCTGGGCGACGCCGTGCGCAACCGCTTCGGCGCTGTCAACACGCTGCGCATATCTAGCCTGATCGCCGCCGCCGGCATGCTGATCGCCGGCCTATCGTCGCATCCCTGGCTTGTCATCGCCGCGTTCGCGTTGGCCGGCATCGGCATCGCCAATGTCGTGCCGATCATCTTTTCCGCTGGCGGCAACCAGCCGGGCATGGCCTCGACCACAGGCATGAGCGTGGTGACGACGATGGGCTATTCCGGCATCCTGCTGGCGCCCTCTGCGATCGGCTTCACGGCAGAGCACACCGGCGGTTTCTCGATGATCTTCGTGGCGCTGTCGGGCCTTCTGGTCGTTGTGTTCCTGATGGGCCGCCTGGTGCACACCGCCGATTTCGATCACGGCAAGCCGGGGGAGTAGCTTCGGCACTCCTGATCCGCACCCCCCGCATCGTGCTTCTGGGCCTGGCGCCGCGACTGTCGCAGGGACCGGAGCGGTGATGACTCAGCCCGCTTATCGCTGGGGCGTCGCAGCCAAACTTGCTGGCATAGCGGGCCGCCGCCGGCTTGGCCGTCGCGCAGAATGTTGTCGCCATAATTGCCGATGATTCTTGCGCCGATGGTTGCCGGCCATCGTGCACACCGAGCCGTTGGTAGATAGCAGATGGTCGCGCAGGCCGCCCACCAAACCAAACCCCGCCACCGCTGATAAGACCATTCCCTTGCCTCGCGGGCCAATTTATGGTCTGGAGGCGCCAAAACCGCCCGTTCGGCGAAATCCCTCCTTCCGGAACAACAAGAATGGCCAAGATCAACGGCAACGAAATCCGTCCGGGCAGCGTCATCGAGCACCAGGGCGGCCTGTGGGTGGCGGTGAAGACCAATACGGTGAAGCCCGGCAAGGGCGGCGCCTACAACCAAGTCGAGCTGAAGAACCTCATCAACGGCACGAAACTCAATGAGCGTTTCCGCTCGGCCGAGACGGTCGAGCAGGTCCAGCTCGAGATGAAGGATTTTTCGTTCCTCTATGAGCAGGGCGACGCGCTGGTGTTCATGGACACCGAAAGCTACGAGCAGCTCGAGTTGCAGAAGGATTTCGTCGGCGACCGCGCCGCCTTCCTGCAGGACGGCATGATGGTCACCGTCAGGCTCTATGAGGAGACGCCGATCGGCATTTCGCTGCCCGACCAGGTGGTACTCGAAATCACCGAGGCCGACCCGGTGGTGAAGGGCCAGACGGCCGCATCGTCATACAAGCCGGCGGTGCTGGAAAACGGCATCCGTGTCCTGGTCCCGCCCTTCATCGAAGCCGGCGAGCGCATTTTGGTCGACACCAACGAGATCACTTACCTGCGCCGCGCCGACTGAGCGCCGGAAGCGGCATCGGAATATTCCGGGAAAATTAGAAATGGCACGCTCCGCACTCCTCAACGTCATGGTCCAGGCCGCAATGAAGGCCGGCCGCTCGCTGTCGCGCGACTTCGGCGAGGTGCAGAACCTGCAGGTCTCGCTGAAAGGCCCGGGCGACTATGTCAGCCAGGCCGACCGCAAGGCGGAAGAGATCGTCTTTGCCGAACTGTCGAAGGCGCGCCCCGGCTACGGTTTTCTGATGGAGGAGCGCGGCGCGGTCGCCGGCGAGGACGACCAGCACCGCTGGATCGTCGATCCGCTCGACGGCACGACCAACTTCCTGCACGGCCTGCCGATCTTCGCCGTCTCCATCGCGCTGGAGCGCCAGGGCCAGCTCGTCGCCGGCGTCATCTACAATCCGGCCATGGACGAACTCTACACAGCCGAGCGGGGCGGCGGCGCCTTCCTCAACGACCGCCGCCTGCGCGTCGCGGCGCGCACAAAACTGTCGGACGCGGTGATCGGCACCGGCGTTCCGCATCTCGGCATGACCGGCCACGGAAATTACCTGGTCGAACTGCGCAACGTCATGGGCGAAGTCTCGGGCATCCGCCGCCTCGGCGCCGCCTCGCTCGACCTCGCCTATGTCGCCGCCGGGCGTTTCGATGGTTTCTGGGAAGACCCGCTACACCCCTGGGACATCGCCGCCGGCATGCTGCTGATCCGCGAGGCGGGCGGCTTCGTCTCCGATAGCGAGGGTGGACAAGGCATGCTCGAAAACGGCTCGATCGTCGCCGGCAACGAGGCGATCCACAAGGCGCTGTTGAAGACGATCAAGAAGCCCGTCAGCGCGCGCTGAGTGACTGGCCGGGGTCGGGGCGCGACCATCCGCCGCTTGCCAGCCTGCCGCCCGCAATGTTGATATCGGGCTCCTTGAGGGCACGACGGCGATGAACAACCTTTCCGGTATCGACATCCCGTTTCGCGGACGCTTTGCCTATTCCAGGGCGGAGCTGATCGCCGACGGCGTCGTACATGCCGTCGGCCTCGTGCTGGCGATTTCCGCCGGCTCCATCCTGCTCGCTTTCGCCGCCTTCCACACAGGCCCTTGGGAATATGTCGCGACGCTTCTCTATGTCGCCTCGCTGCTGACGCTGATGTCGATCTCCTTCGCCTACAATCTGTGGCCGGTCTCGCCCGTGAAATGGAAACTGCGCCGCCTCGACCATGCGGCGATCTATCTGCTGATTGCCGGCACCTACACGCCCTTCCTGGCGCAACTCGACGACCCGGCACTGGCCGGCTGCATGGCCGCGCTGGTCTGGGGCGCAGCCGCGGCCGGCATGGCGATCAAGATTTTTCTGCCCGGCCGCTTCGACCGCCTGTCGGTGGTGTTCTATCTCGCCATCGGCTGGAGCGGCGTGGTTGTGGCGCGCACGCTGGTCGCCACCTTGTCCGAGACGACGATCTGGCTGATCGTCGCCGGCGGCGTTGCCTATTCCTGCGGCGTGGTCTTCTTCGTCTGGCAGCGGCTGAAATTCCAGTCGGCGGCTTGGCACGGTTTCGTGGTCGCGGGAGCAGGGCTGCATCTGGCGGCGATGATGGATTGCCTGGTGATCGGCCGGGCTTAACCACAAAGCGCAAAGCCTCTCGTCACAACGCATTGCACGACCACGCGCCTTTCATTTTCGTCACATTTTCGCTTAGAGTCCCCGGCATGGAAAATACCGGCACGGATTCGGGGCGCGAATGTCGTTCTTGAAAAACATCGGCGGGGGCGAGGCCACCGGCGTCTATGATCCGTACAAGCTGTCGAGCCCGCAGGTCTTCCTGCTCTCGATGCTGATCTTCCTGGCCATCGTCGCCTTCATCGCCGCGATCCTGACGCGGCAGATCACCTCCGCCTTCTCCACCAATCCGGGCCTAAACGGTCTTATCGCCGGCGTGCTGCTGGTCGGCATCCTGCTCGCTTTCGGGCAGGTGACGCGGCTGTTTCGCGAAGTGCGCTGGGTGAACTCCTTCCGCGCCGGCTCGGAAACCAACGAGCCGGTGCTGCTGGCGCCGATGAAGGCGATGCTCGGCCGCTCCTCGGCCATGGCGCTGTCGACGAATTCGATGCGCACCATGCTGGATTCGATCGCCACCCGCCTCGACGAGAGCCGCGACGTATCGCGTTATCTGGTCGGACTGCTCGTCTTCCTCGGCCTGCTCGGCACATTCTGGGGTCTGCTCGCCACCATCGGTTCGATCGGCGAGACCATCCAGTCACTCGATGCGGGATCGGGCGACACAGCGGCCGTTCTGGATTCGCTGAAGGCCGGACTGTCGGCGCCACTGGCCGGCATGGGAACGGCGTTCTCCTCATCACTATTCGGCCTTTCCGGATCGCTCATCCTCGGTTTCCTCGACCTGCAGGCCGGCCGGGCGCAGACGCGTTTCTACACCGAACTGGAGAACTGGCTGTCGTCGGTGACCGATCTGTCATCCGACGCCGCCGTTCCTTCCGATCTGGCGCGCGCCGGCGCCGCCGACGAGTTGAAAGTGCTCGGCGAGCGGCTGCGCGCGCTTCAGGAGAATGGCGGCTCCAACCCGCGCGTCGCCACCGCCATGGCCAACCTTGCCGACGGCATTTCGGGCCTCGTCAAGAACATGCGCAGCGAACAGCAGATCATGCGCGACTGGGTGGAAGCGCAGTCGCAGGAGCAGAAGGCGCTGCGCACCACGCTCGACAGAATAGCCGAGGCGCTGAAGAAGCGGGAGATGAACTGACATGGCGCTGGCCCGGGGGCGCCGCAACGACCGCCGCATCGACTACTGGCCGGGTTTCGTCGACGCCCTGTCGACCCTGCTGCTCGCCATCATGTTCCTGCTGTCGGTCTTCGTGCTGGCGCAGTTCCTGCTGTCTCGCGAAATCTCCGGCAAGGACGAGGTGCTGACCCGCCTCAACTCGCAGATTAACGAATTGACCCAGCTTCTGGCCCTCGAGAAATCCAATACTCAGGACGCCGAGGACCAACTCGTCAACCTTCAGGCGTCGCTGCAGGCCGCCGAGACCGAACGCACGCGACTCCAGCAACTGCTCGATCGCGGCGCGGGCGCGGGTGCCGCGGCCGACCAGCGCATCGGCACGCTTTCCGGTGAACTCGATTCGCAGCGCCAGATCAGCCAGCAGGCGCTGAGCCAGGTCGAGTTGCTCAACCAGCAGATTTCGGCGCTGCGCAAGCAGATCGGCGCATTGGAGGATGCACTCAACGTTTCCGAGGCGCGCGACCGCGAATCCAACACCAAGATCGCCGATCTCGGGCGTCGGCTGAACGTCGCGCTGGCCCAGCGCGTGCAGGAACTGAACCGCTACCGTTCCGACTTCTTCGGCCGGCTGCGCGAAATCCTTTCCGATCGCGAAAATATCCGTATCGTCGGCGACCGTTTCGTCTTCCAGTCGGAAGTGCTGTTTCCGGTTGGTTCGGATGAGATCAACGAGGCTGGGCGCGTCGAGATGGCGAAGCTGGCGCAGGCCTTGATCGAATTGCAGAAGGAGATCCCGCCGGAGATCAACTGGGTGCTGCGCGTCGATGGCCACACCGACAACCGGCCGCTTTCCGGCACCGGGCGCTATCGTGACAATTGGGAGCTTTCTTCGGCGCGCGCAACCTCGGTGGTGAAATTCCTGATCGCCAACGGCGTGCCCGCCAACCGCCTCGTCGCCGCCGGTTTTGGCGAGTACCAGCCGCTCGACCCCGCCGAAACCGACGAGGCGCGCAACCGCAACCGCCGCATCGAACTGAAGCTGACGGAACGTTAGGGAACGCCGACATCGCCGTTACCTGCGGCGCGATCCATTTCCGTCAAGGCTTTTGCAAGATTATCATTTTGTAATTTGCGAAACGCCTTCAACCGGGCGTAGCCTTCCGCTGCGGCTGGGAACTGCCGGCGATGCCGGAGATCCCGATCGGCACGGTCGACGCTTTCCTCCGCGACCATGCTGACCCGGAAAAGCGTCGCGACGCGACAGGACCGGACAGCCGCTCCCGCGAAGAAATCTTCGCGTTGCAAGAGGAGGAGCATCATGCGTTCCTTCGTCACAAGATCCACCCTCGCAGCCATTCTCGTCTCGACTTCCCTTGCCGGTGCTTACGCTGCGTCCGCAGTCGGATTGGATCCCCGCGCGCCCAGGATGAACACGCTTCAGTCGGAGGCCTGGGCAGGCCATGACAACCAGCCGGCGGACATCGACAGTATGGCCACCGCCTCCATCGCCATGCCGGCCCAGGCTGTGCAGATAGCCCCGAGGGCGGCACGGGTGGCAGTCCGGCACGAGGAGTTCCGCCCGAGGATCGCGCATATCGATCGTGAACTCGTCGCCGCCAATCATCGGATCGGCGTCGATCGCGAGCGCGGTTATCTGACGGTGGTGGAGTATCACGCGCTACGCGCCCGTTCGCACAACATCCGTATGGAAGCCCAGCAGGTTGCGGAGCGTCATGACGGCGCGCTGCCGACGGCAAGCTACGACGTCCTTCAACATCGTGTCGCCATGCTCGACCGGACGATCCGCCACGACGCGACCACCTGACAACCAGCCAGTCTTCTGATCGAAAAATATCGGCTGCCGGCAAGAGCCGGCGGCCGACCATGCCTTGGGGGCTGCATTTGTCCCGGGCCGGACGAGACTACGAGGCCTGCTCTGTTTGATATGAAGACATGACCGCGACGATGAAATGTCACGGTCGCCATCGGCGCGCCGGCCAAATCCTGTGCCGGGTTTGACCTCAGGCGATGCCAAGGGAACACCGGATGTCGGCGATACCTATGGCACCGTCCATTCTCATCAAGCCATTCGAAAGATTATCATTTTGTAATTTGCCGATCGCGTCGACCTGGGCGTAGCTTCCCGTCGTGGCTGGGAACTGCCGGTGACGCCGGACATCCCGATCGACGCGGCCGACACCTCCCGTTGGCCGCGCCCGACCTGGAAGGCGTTGCGACGCGACGGGACCGGACAGCCGTATCCGCGCGGGATCACTCCTTCGCGTTCTGACAGGAGACGCACCATGCGTTCCCAAACCCTCAGGGCGGCTCTTGCCGCCGTTCTCGTCTCGACCTCCCTGGCCGGCGCCTACGCGGCGGCATCGCCCACAGCGCCCGGCACGCCGGCGGCCAACGCCGCGTATCAGGCGCAGCCCGTCAAGCCCGACGCCATGACCACCGGAGCGATTACTGCGCCAACGCACGCCACGCCGAAGTCGGCGCACGTCGCCATGCAGCGTGAGGTGTTCCGGCCCCGGCTCGCCCATATCGACCGCCGGCTCGGCGAAGCCAATCACCGGATGACCGTCGACCATGGACGCGGTTACCTGACGGCGGCCGAATACCGGATGTTGCGTGCCCGTTCGCACGATATCCGTCTTGATGTCCAGCGGACTGCCGCCAACCATCGCGGCGCCCTGCCGAAGGCAAGTTTTGTCGCCTTCCAGAACCGCATCGACAGGCTGAACCGGGAAATTCATCACGCCGTGACGACCTGACCGCCTAGCCTCCACTTCAAGCCGGATTCATCGGCCGCCGGCATCCACCGGCGGCCGATCTGATTTCACAGGCCTGCATACAGGCAGATGAGCGCCATCACGGCTGGAGCCGCCTGGACATAGAGGATGCGCCGCGACACGGTCGCTGCACCGAACACCCCGGCGACGATCACGCAGGCGAGGAAAAACACCTTTACCGAAAAGCCGCTTTCGCCGAGCGCCAGCCCCCAGACCAGCCCGGCAACGAGAAAACCGTTGTAAAGACCCTGGTTGGCGGCCAGCGCCTTGGATGCCGTCGCGAATTCCGGCGACGTGCCGAACACTTTTCGGCCGAGCGGCTGGCCCCAGGCGACCATTTCCAGATACATGAAAGCGAGGTGGAACAGCGCCACCACCGCGATCAAAATGCTGGCGAGCATCGTTGCCTCCCCGCTCCTGTGCAGGCCTCCATCTTGCCGTTCGCAATCGCTTCCGCAAGGCCCGACCGGAAGTTAAGCGAGGGCTTGCGGTCGCAGCCGAGTTCGTGTCCCTTCCCCGGACCAAAGCAGGAGCAAGCATGTCCTTCGCCAAACTCGACGAGACGGGTCGCAAGCTGGAGGCGCTGGAACATGCGCTGGCAATCCTCGGCGCCGACGAGGCGACGCACATGGCGGTCGGCGGCGGCGAGAAACGCGCCGAGGCGCTTTCCACGCTGGCCGGCATGTATCACCGGCAGGCGACCGCCCCGGAAATCGCCGACTGGATTGCCGCTGCCGAAGGCGAATCCTTGAACGACGAGCAGCGTGCCGCGCTCGTCGAATTCCGGCGGCAATATACAAACCTGACGTGCCTACCTGCCGAGTTCGTCGAGCGGCAGACGAAGGCGCGGCTTCGCGCCGAGCAATTGTGGCGCGACCTACGCGCCAAGAACGATTGGAGCGGCTTCCTGCCGGCGCTTGCCGGCATCGTCGATCTGGCCCGCGAGGAAGCGGCGTTGCGCGCCGGCGCGCTGGGGATCGATCCCTACGACGCGCTGATGGAGCAGTATGACCCTGGCAACCGGGCGGCGGAGATCGCGCCGATCTTTGAAGAGCTGAAGACCTTCCTGCGGGATTTCGTGCCGAAGGCGCTTGCCGCGCAGGAGGAACGGCTTGCCAAAACGCCAATGCGGCCGCTCTCCGGACCCTATGCGCAGGACAAGCAGCGCGAGCTAGGCCTCGCCATGATGACGGCGGTCGGCTTCGACCTGACCCATGGCAGCCTGTCGGTGTCGCACCATCCGTTCTGCGGCGGCGTGCCGAGCGACGTGCGCATCACCACGCGCTACAAGACGTCGGACTTCCTTTCGGCCCTGATGGGCGTCCTGCACGAGACCGGCCATGCGCTCTACGAGCAGAACCTGCCGAAGCAGTGGTCGCATTGGCCGCTCGGCAAGGCGCGCGGCATGGCCATGCACGAGAGCCAGAGCCTGTTCGTCGAGATGCAGCTCGCGCGAAATCCCGCCTTCTGGCGCTGGGCGCTGCCGATCGTCGAGCGGCATCTCGGCGAAGACTGGAACGTGCCCGACATCCTCGCCCATGTCCTGCATGTCGAGCGCGGTCTGATCCGCGTCGAAGCCGACGAAGTCACCTATCCGCTGCATGTCATCCTGCGTTTCGAACTGGAGCAGGACCTGATCGCCGGGCGTATCGAGGCCGCCGACATCCCGGAGGCTTGGGACGCCAAGATGCGCGACTATCTCGGGCTCTCTACGCTCGACAATTTCCAGGACGGACCGATGCAGGACGTGCATTGGCCGGGCGGCGCCTTCGGCTATTTCCCGTCCTATACGCTGGGCGCGATGTTCGCGGCCCAGCAGGCGGCGGCCCTCCGGCGCGACCATCCCGCGTTCGACGAGGACATCGCCGAGGGCAGATTCGAAGCGATCAACGACTGGCGGCGCGAAAAGATCTGGTCGCAGGGCTCCCGGTGGTCGACGCCGGACCTGCTGCAGCGGGCGACGGGCGAAAGACTGAACGCCGCCTATTTCATCGACCATCTGAAGGCCCGCTACGCCGGCTGAGATTTCCCGCAAGCGGCGAGGCGGAGACTGGCGAAGGAGGCGCAAGAGATGAAAACTTCGCCGACGATCTCAGTGTTCGGCGCGGGCAGCATCGGCTGCTACATTGGCGGCCGTCTGGCGGCGGCCGGAGCAAACGTGCGTTTCATCGGCCGCGAGCGTTTCGGCGAGGCCATCGCCAAAGGCGGCCTCGGGATCGCCGACCATCTTGGCGTCGATTTCCGGCTGGAGCCGGGCTCCGTCGACTATCGCACCGATCCACAGGCACTTGCCGATGCCGCTCTGGCCTTGGTTACCGTCAAGGCAGGAGACACGGCTTCGACTGCCGCCATATTGGCCGAACACGCGCCGCCCCAGGCGATTGTCATCAGCTTCCAGAACGGCATCGGCAACGAGGAGATTTTGCGCGAGGCACTGCCGGGACGAACGGTGTTGGCGGGCATGGTGCCGTTCAATGTCGTGCAGCTTCCGGGTCCCACCTTCAAGCAGGCGACCCAAGGCGCGCTGGACGTCGAGGCAAGCCCAACGCTCTCCCCGTATCTGCCGGCTTTCGAAAAGGCCGGGCTGCCGCTCACCCAGCATGCGGATTTTCGTCCCGTGCAATGGGGAAAGCTTCTGCTCAATCTCAACAACGCCGTCAGCGGCCTGTCGGGCCTGACCTTGCGTGAGGAACTATCGCAGCGCGCCTACCGCCAATGCCTGGCGATGGCGCAGCGCGAGGCGCTGGCGGCGATGAAGGCCGCCGGCATCCGCCCGGCAAAGCTGACCTCGTTGCCGCCCGCGCTGGTGCCCTGGCTGCTCGGCCTGCCCGACTGGTTGTTCCTGCGCCTCGCCGGCAGCGTATTGGAGGTCGATCCGGCCGCCCGCTCCTCGATGATCGACGCGCTCGACGCCGGCCGCAAGACCGATGTCGATTGGCTGAACGGCGAAGTCGTCCGCCTTGCCGAAAAGAACGGCGTGCCGGCACCGGCCAACCGGAAACTGGTCGAACTGGTGCATAACGCGGAGAGCGGCAACCGCCGCCGCTGGAGCGGTCCCGACCTGCTCGCGCAATTGCGTTCCGCCCGCTAGCCGGTACAGTCGGCATGGGGTCAGTCCGAGATTCCGCTTGGATATCGGCATACTCCGAAACGGGAGGAGAGATGGCAGAAAAAGCCGATGCCATCATCGTCGGGGCGGGATTGGCCGGGCTGGTTGCCGCAGCCGAACTGGCGGATGCCGGCAAGCGTGTCATCGTCCTCGACCAGGAAGGCGAGAATTCGCTC
Organism: Mesorhizobium sp. IMUNJ 23232; assembly: GCF_044326205.1. Classification (NCBI taxonomy): domain Bacteria; kingdom Pseudomonadati; phylum Pseudomonadota; class Alphaproteobacteria; order Hyphomicrobiales; family Phyllobacteriaceae; genus Mesorhizobium; species Mesorhizobium sp. IMUNJ 23232. Next base: position 314,667 of record NZ_JBIRCY010000001.1, on the reverse strand, counting down.
GGAGGCCAGGCGTTCTGGTCTCTCGGTGGGCTGTTCTTCGTCGACAGCCCCGAGCAGCGGCGCATGCGCATCCGCGACAGCCGTGACCTCGCGCTCCAGGACTGGCTCGGCTCCGCACAGTTCGACCGCCCCGAGGATTTTTGGCCCCGCCATGCAGCCGAGGCCTTCGTCGATTTCGCCGCCGGCGAGATGCGCCCCTGGCTTCACGCGCAAGGCATGCGCTGGTTTCCGGTCGTCGGCTGGGCGGAGCGCGGCGGCGGCCAGGCACATGGCCACGGCAATTCGGTGCCGCGATTCCATCTGACCTGGGGTACCGGCCCCGGCGTGCTGGAACCGTTCATACGGCGCGTGCGCGACCACGCCACCAAGGGGCGGATCGCGCTCAAATTCCGCCACCGCGCCAGCCTCATCGTCAAGACCGGCGATACCGTCACCGGCATCGCCGGCGAGGTGCTCGAACCCTCTATGGTCGAGCGCGGCCAAAAGTCCGGCCGAACGGTGGTGGGCGAATTCGAGTTCACCGCCGGCGCAGTGCTGGTCACCTCCGGCGGCATCGGCGGCGATTTCGATCTGGTGCGAAAAAACTGGCCGCGCGAACGGCTGGGCGAGCCGCCGCGCTCCATGGTCTCTGGCGTTCCTCATCATGTCGACGGCCGGATGATCGGCATCGCGCAGGAAGCGGGCGCGACCGTGATCAACGCCGACCGCATGTGGCACTACACCGAGGGCCTGCGCAACTGGGCGCCGATCTGGCCGAACCACGGCATCCGCATCCTGCCCGGCCCGTCCTCGTTGTGGTTCGACGCGCTCGGCGAGCGACTGGAGGCGCCCTGCCTGCCTGGCTTCGACACGCTGTCGACGCTGAAGCGCATTCTCTCTACGGGCCACGACTACTCCTGGTTCGTGCTGACGCAAAAGATCATCAAGAAGGAATTCGCCCTCTCCGGCTCCGAGCAGAACCCGGACCTGACCTCGAAAAGCTGGCTCAACGTGCTGCGCAGCCGGCGTGGCATGGGGGCGCCGCCGCCAATCGAGGCGTTCAAGACCAAGGGCAAGGATTTCGTCGTCGCGAACAATCCCGCTGACCTCGTCGCCGGCATGAACCGGCTTGCCGGCTCCACTCTTCTCGACGTCGAACGACTGAGAACGCAGATCGAGGCGCGCGACCGCGAGGTCGACAATCCGTTCTCGAAAGACGCGCAGGTGATCGCCATAAACGGCGCCCGCTGCTATCTCGGCGACAGGCTTATCCGCACTGCAAAACCGCACAAAATCCTCGACCCGGCCAACGGCCCGCTGATCGCGGTGCGCCTCAACATTTTAACGCGCAAGACGCTGGGCGGTATCCACACCAACCTCGACGGGCAGGTGCTGGACGCGGCCGGCGTGCCGATCCCCGGCCTTTACGCCGCCGGCGAAGCAGCCGGCTTCGGTGGCGGCGGCTATCACGGCTATAATGCGCTGGAGGGCACGTTCCTCGGGGGCTGCATCTTTTCGGGACGCAACGCCGGGCGAGCGGCTGCCCACTGACACGCATTTTGCGTAGCACGCCACCGCTCCGGCGGTCATAGTAGTCGGCGAGCGCCGGGGATTGCGCTGGCAAAAACAAAGAGCCCGTCAGAGGGCTCAGGACCATGGGAGGGAAATCGATGAGTGAACTGCCGAGTTTCGATCTGACGGGAAAAACCGCGCTGGTCACCGGCGCCGGGCGTGGCCTCGGTCGGGCGATCTGCTTGGCGCTGGCGCAGTCCGGCGCCAACATCGCCCTTGGCCTGCGCGACCGCAACCAGGATGGCGGCACCGCCGCCGATGTCAGGGCGCTCGGCCGCGAAGCACTGTCCCTTCAGATGGACGTTCTGGACCTGAAGCAGTCCTATGCAGCCGTCGATGAGGCGATAAATCACTTCGGCGGCGTCGACATCCTCGTCAACAATGCAGGCGGCGGCACGGAAGGGCCGGTCGAGAATTTTTCCGAAGAAGAATTCGACTGGACCGTCGCCTACAATGTCAAGGCAAGCTTCTTCATCGCCCAGCACGTCGCCAAGAAGATGATGGCGCGCGGTAAGGGTGGCGCCATCGTCAACATGAGTTCGCAAGCCGGTTTCATCGCGCTGCCCGGCGAAGCCATCTACTGCCTGTCCAAAGCCGCGATCGCCCACATGACCAAATGCATGGCGGTCGAATGGGGCAAGCACGGCATCACCGTCAACGCCGTCGCGCCGACCTTCATCGAGACCGACGGCACCTCCGAGGCGCTGGGCAATCCCGAGTTCAAGGCCGACGTGATCGAGCGCATCGCCGCCCTCCACCGGATCGGCCGGCCGGCGGAAGTCTCGGGCGCGGTCGCCTTCCTGGCCTCACCGGCCGCCTCGCTGATCACCGGTCAGACCCTGATCATCGATGGCGGCTGGACGTCGCGCTGAAGACGGCATTCTATTTCGTCCAGAAAAGGGATATTGCGTATTGCCCTGATCGACAGTACTGGCAGGAGTTAGCGCTAAAGTAGAGTTGCAAGGCAAACACGGCATGCGGCAGCTAGACCATTTTCCGAGCTGCACAACAGTGATGTGCCGCATCCTCGCAATACTTGTCCTTGTCACGGCTTCGTGGTCAGCTTGGGCTGAGAGTACGGTTGCAACGGGCGATGCCGAAAGCTGGGCTGAATATGTCGAGTTGCCGGCCCCCGACCCGTCCCGTGAAAACCAGATCCAGAACGGTCTTTCGCAACTCCTTTCCGATTACCAGATCAAGCATCGGCCCGATGGTTTTACGTCTTTTGATCGCACGGCCTACAAAATCGTCGATCGGTCCGGCCTTGAATCCGGGGCGGCCATAAACTTCGAGTTCGATCCGGCGATCCACAGGATCACGGTGAATCGCCTCCATATCATCCGTGACGGTGTGGTCCTCGATCGGTTGCCGCAGACGAAATTCGATGTGTTCCGCCGGGAGAAGGACGCCGAGCGAGGCATATTCGACGGCCGCCTAAGCGCTTACGCCGACATCGGCGAGGTCCGCGTCGGCGACATCATCGACATCGCCAAGACCGTCGAGCGCACACCCATCGTCGGAAAGGGCCTGCTTTATGACAGGATCGCTGTCCAGTGGTACGAGCCTGTCGCCCTGTTGAGGGAGAAGCTCATATGGCCCACGTCGATGCCGCTTCACGTCCGAGGCGTGAGGGCTTACGCGGCTTCGCCGACAGCCACAAACGGCTCTGATACTGTGTATTCCTGGGAGTTCCACAATCCGAATCCGGCAAAGCGCCAGGACAACCTGCCCCCCGACCGGCTGGACTATGGATATGTCGAGCTGACCTCGACGATGAACTGGCAGGATATCGTCGACGCGGTGCTGCCGCATTACCAGACGGCGGAGGACCTGCCCTCAGACTTTGCTGCAAAGATCGATGATATTGCGAAGCGGTTCCCCACGGCGGAAGACCGCCTGGTCGAGGCGACACGCCTCGTCCAGGACGAGATTCGTTATGTCAGCCTCTCGATGGGCGCTGGCTCCTACATTCCGCGCGATCCTGCGACCGTGGTCGCCAGCGGTTTTGGCGACTGCAAGGACAAGGCCCTTCTGCTGGCCTCCAGTCTGAAGAGGCTAGGCATCGAGGCTTACCCGGCTCTGACCGACATCGACAGGGGTTATGCTCTCGGCGACGCCTTGCCGGCTCTCGGCGCCTTCGACCACGTCATCGTCAAGGCCGTCATCGGCGGCAAGGTCTACTGGCTTGACGCGACCAACTACCTGCAAGGTGGCCGCGCACAGGATATGGTTTCCCCGGATTTCGGCTTTGCCCTTCCGATGGTTCCGTCCGGCGCATCAATGGAGAAGATCGAACGCCAGATCTATCCCGAGCCCACGACATTCATCGACGAGCGTTTCGAATTCCCGAAGACGCCCGGTGCTCCACTGACGCTTGCAGTGACGACAACCTACCGCGACCGCGATGCGGATACGATGCGCTACCGGCTGGCGAGCGAGTCGATATCGAAGCTCAGCGACACCTATCTCGAATATTACAACCGCCAGTATGCCGGAATGACCAGCGACAGGCCGGCCATCAGCAGTGACGACCGCGACCGCAATGTCGTGATCGTCACCGAGGCCTATCAATTGCCGGCCGCGGCGCTCGATAAGGAAAAGCTGGCGAGCGCTTTCGAACTGAAGGCGGATCTCGGCGTTGAGAATTTTCCGACGCCAAGCGCCGTCGGCAGGACGGCGCCGGTCTATGTCGGCCGGTCGGTCTACAAGCGGCACCGCGCAACCGTAACCAATCTTCGAGCCAGGTTCAGCGGCCCAGCCGGCCTTATCGACATCCTGAAACCTTATGCGGAACTCAGAACCAACTGGTCGAGCACCCCGTCCGAATTCGAGATCAGTTGGACGCTGAAGACTCCCGCCGATCAGGTGCCGGCCACCGAGGTGGCCGATTATCTGAAGACGGTGGAGGAAATGAAAAGAAGCATGTGGTTGACCTATGACTTCAGCTACGTCGATCCTGTCGCTGGACAAAAGGATACATCGCCGGAAGCGTCGACGACCGTGGTCGCATTTGCGGCAATGGTGCTTCTGGTACTTTCGTTCGTGATGGTACAGCAGGTTCGGCTGCTGCTTGCGCGCCGTCGAAATGCAGGTATCTCCTGAGCTGGTGGCGTCAACGAAAGGTTCGGAATACCTCATGATGCTGACCAATCGCGATATCGCCGATCTCGTTGCCTTCCGCCGCGAGTTGCACCGCTATCCCGAAATCTCCAACGAGGAGGAAGCCACGGCGCGGCGGGTGGTCGATTTCCTCGCCGGCACCGGGCCGAGCGAGGTGCTCACCGGCCTCGGCGGCCATGGTGTCGCGGTGGTCTTCGAAGGCGCCGAGCCGGGGCCGACAATTCTGTTCCGCAGCGAGCTCGATGCGCTGCCGATCGAGGAATTGCCGGAAATTCCGCACCGTTCCACCGTGCCCGGCAAGTCGCATATGTGCGGCCATGACGGCCACACAACAATCCTTGCCGCGCTTGCCCGTCAGTTCGGCCGCCGGCCGCCGGCGCGCGGGCGCGTCGTGCTGATGTTCCAGCCGGCGGAGGAAACCGGCAACGGGGCGGCGGGCGTGGTCGCCGATCCGCGTTACGAGAAAATCCGTCCGGATTTCGCCTTCTCGCTACACAATCTGCCCGGCACGCCGCTCGGCCATGTCCGGCTGAAGCCGGGCGTCGTCAATTGTGCCTCGCGCGGCATACGCATCGTGCTTGAGGGCAAGACGGCGCATTCCTCCATGCCGGAAACTGGAACGTCGCCGATGCTCGCCGTCAGCCGGTTGATGCCGGCGCTGGGGAAGCTCGGCGGCGGCAGCTTTCATGACGACGATTTCGCCATGGTCACGGTCACCCACGCCGCGATGGGCGAGCCGGTCTTCGGCATTGCGCCGGGCCACGCGGAAATCCGCGCAACGCTGCGCACCCGTCTAGACGAGCGCATGGCCGATCTCTGCGCCGCGGCGGAGAAGCTGGTTCGCGAGGCCGCCGAAAAGGACGGACTACGTCATACGGTCGACTATCACGAAATCTTCGTCGCCAGCCTCAACGCGCCAGAGGCCGTAGAGCATCTACGCACCGCGCTCGACGCGGAAGGCATCTCCCATGACGAGGAGCAACTGCCGATGCGCGCCTCGGAGGATTTCGGCCTGTTCGGCCATTCGTCGAAGTCAGCAATGTTTTTCCTCGGCGCAGGCGTCGACCGGCCGTCGCTGCACAATCCGGACTATGATTTTCCGGACGACCTGATCGCCATTGGCTCGCGCATCTTCATGCGCACTGCGCGCAATCTGCTGGGGTAGAGCAGGCTTCAACGCATCTATGCGTACGAGATTTGCGTACGAAGGCGTATGAAGATAAGATACGCTTAGGAGGTGCACAATGAATGCATCGGGCCCGAAGGAACGCGCGACGTTTTCAATTGCGGCGGACATAAAAAGCAGACTGGAAGCCGCCGTGCCGAAGAGTGAACGGTCACGCTTCGTAGAGAAGGCGATCGACAAGGCGTTGCGTGACGTCGCCATTCAAGACTTGCAGAAAACCTTGGACAGGATACGCCGGCCGGTCTCGACCGGAGAGTCCAGTACGGAATTCCTGCGTCGAAAGCGCATGGAATGGGATGGTCGGCCGATCGAAATTCTCGAGGGCAAGCACGAGTGATTGTCGTCGACGCGTCTATCTTCGTGAAATTGCTGAAGGAAGAGGACGATAGCGATCGTGCCCGATCATTCATCGATCACATGCTGGCAAAGGGCGAAGGTTACCTGTCCCCTTCGGTTGTCCTTTACGAGTCGCTATCCGCCGCGCTCCATGTCGAAGTGCCGCTCGACACCGTCGGCAACCTTTTCGAGGAATTTCGCGCGTTGGGCCTCGTCATGGAGGAGCCGAGCCAGGCCGATCTCAAACTGGCCGAAACCATTGCGCGAAAGCGATCTCCCGTGGGCGGCTATCCTACGCTGTTCGACAGCATCTACCACGCCATGGCAATCCAGCGCGGCGGTATGTTCGTCACTGCCGATGCTCGCCACGTCGCAAAGGCAGGCCAGTTCGGTCATGTGACGCTACTGGCCGACTGGAAACCCGACTGAGGCGTTACTCCGCAGCCCTTGCAAACGCCGCCTTGCCGTCGGCGAACTGCAGTTCCGCCAGCCGCGCATAGAGCCCGCCTCTTGCGACCAGGCTCTCATGCGTGCCTTCCTCGACGATCCGCCCGTCGTCCATGACCAGGATGCGGTCGGCCTTCAGCACGGTGGCGAGGCGGTGGGCGATGACGATCGTCGTGCGTCCCTGCATCAGCCGTTCCAGCGCGGTCTGCACAGCACTCTCGCTTTCGGCGTCGAGCGCCGAGGTGGCTTCGTCGAGCAGCAGGATCGGTGCGTCGCGCAGGATGGCGCGGGCAATGGCGATGCGCTGGCGCTGGCCGCCGGAGAGCGTCACGCCGCGCTCGCCGACCTGCGTGTCGTAACCGTCCGGCAGTTTTCGGATGAACTCTTCGGCCACTGCATCGCGAGCGGCGGCTTCGATTTCGGCGGGAGTCGCGCCCGGCCGGCCAAAGCCGATGTTTTCCGCAGCCGTCGCCGCGAACACCGTGACGTCCTGCGGCACGATAGCGATTCGGGCGCGCAGCTCGGCGGGATCGGCGGCGGCGACATTGACCCCGTCAACCAGCACCGCGCCGGATTGCGGATCGTAGAAACGCAGGATCAGCGAAAAGATGGTGCTCTTGCCGGCGCCCGACGGGCCGACCAGCGCAATGCGCTCGCCGGGCTTCACGACAAAGCTCATTCCATGCAGCGCCGGCAAGTCTGGGCGCGACGGATAGGAGAAGGCGACATTGCGGAACTCGACCGAGCCGAGCGACTTTGAGGGCAGAGGCTGCGGATTGATCGGGCTGGCGACGGCCGGCGTTTCAGCGAGCAATTCGGTCAGCCGCTCGGCCGCGCCGGCGGCCTGGCTGAGTTCGCCCCACACTTCCGACAGCGCGCCAAGCGCGCCTGCTGCAAACACCGAATAGAGCAGGAACTGGCCGAGCGTGCCGGGCGAAATCGCTCCCGAAAGCACGTCGCGCGAGCCGAACCACAGTACGGCGACAACGGATGCGAAGATGGTGAAGATGGCGAAGAAGGTCAGCAGCGAGCGCGCCAGCACCGAGGAACGCGCGGCCTGGAACGCTGCTTCGACCGCCTGCGCGAAGCGCCCGGTTACCAATGTCTCGTTAGTGAAGGCCTGCAGCGTGCGGATCGCGCCGATCTGCTCACTGGCATAGGCGGACGCCTCGGCCAGCGTGTCCTGTGCCATCCGCGACTTGCGCCGCACCGAACGGCCGAAGGCGACGAGTGGCAGCACGATGACCGGGATGGCAACGATCACCAGGCCCGACAGTTTCGGGCTGGTGACGATCATCATGCCGACCGCGCCGATGCCGAGGATAGCGTTGCGCAACGCAAGCGAGGCTGTGGCACCGACGGCCGACTTGATCTGCGTGGTGTCGGCGGTCAGCCGCGACACGATCTCGCCGGACTGCACCGTGTCGAAAAAACCCGGCGACAGCGTCGTCACATGCGAGAACACATCACGGCGGAAATCGGCGACGACCCGTTCGCCCAGTGTGATGACGAAATAGTAGCGCGCCGCCGAAGCGGCCGCGAGCACAGCCGCCAGCACGACGAGCATGGAAAAATAATTGGCGATGAAAGTCGAATCCGACGACGAGAAACCGTGGTCGATCATGCGGCGCACTGCAAGCGGCAAGGTTAGCGTCGTCGCGGCGGCAACAACCAGCGAAATGCCCGCGCCGATCGCCAGCACGCGGTAGCGCAGCATGTATGGCAGCAGGCGCCGGAGCGGCTTCAGCGAGCGCCTTTTCGTTTCCTCCATCGGTTTCCTTCCCGGATGCGGCGGCCTTGTGATTCAATTCTGGCTGGTGTATAGGCCCGCTGACCGTTTTTGCAGCCGTAGCCGTCCAATAGCTGCGGCTTCATTCATTTTGACAGTAGGCGCATCGCCGCAGGGCGGACCGGGCGCCCCCGCGAAAGCCAGGAACAGACCGATGAAAGAAAAAATCCATCCCGACTATCACACCATCAAGGTCGTGATGACCGACGGCACCGAATACCTCACCCGGTCGACCTGGGGCAAGGAAGGGGACACGATGAACCTCGACATCGACCCGACCACGCATCCGGCCTGGACCGGCGGCCAGCAGACGCTGCTCGACCGCGGCGGCCGTCTCTCCAAGTTCAAGAAGCGCTACGAGGGGCTCGGCATCTAAGCCAGGCTTGCCGCACCGTTCAAAACCCCGCTCCGGCGGGGTTTTTTATTGGCCTGTCCTCAATTGGCCATTGATCGTGGGTGGTGGATTTTATCCAACCAGGTTTCCACAAATCGTTTGTGCAGCACATTGGAACAGCCACATTTTTGAGGTGGACACCACATTTTGATCCACAATCCGATTGCGCCCGACCCGTGATATCAGGCAAAAGCTGTGCCGGGTGAGTTTGAACAGGTTGCCGGAAATGGACTGGGCATTGGCCGGTCACGCCGTCGACAGATTCCCCATGGAGCTTGGCAGCGCCGCTGGGGCAGCGTCGAGCGAGAATTTTCGGAGGAAATCATGTCCGCCCGGTTCGGGAACCTCTTTCGGGGAAAATTTTCTCGCCTGCTGCTCGTCCTTGCCGTGTGTATTGCGGGCGGAAGTTTCTCCGTTTCCATTGGCCGCGCCGCAGCCGAAGACTGGACGCTTGATCCGACCTCGTCGATCCTCACCTACCAATCGGTGAAGAAAAACACGATCGTCGAAACCAATCAGATCAGAAATCTGGAAGGCACGCTGTCGGCCCAGGGCGACGCGGAAGTCCGGCTCGACCTGAACTCCGTCGACACCGGCGTCGACCTGCGCAATGTGCGCATGCGCTTCCTGTTCTTCGAGACCTACAAATATCCGGTCGCGACCGTCACCACCAAGGTCGATCCCGCCGCCTTCGCCGATCTGTCGACCAAACGGCGCATGACTACGAAGCTGCCGTTCACCCTCAACCTGCATGGCATAGACAAGCAATACGAGGCCGACGTCATCGTCACCATGATCACCGATACCTCGGTGTCGATCTCCTCGAAAACGCCCGTGGCTGTTCATGTCGAGGATTTCGGGTTGCTTCCCAATGTCGAGAAGCTGCAGCAGGCCGCGAATGTGAGCAGCATCGTGCCGACCGCATCCGTCTCGTTCGATTTCATCTTCAACAAGGGTCCTGCCGCGGCGCCGCCTCCTCAGGTCGCGGCGCTTGCGACCGGAACCACGAACGACGCAAGCGCCGCCGCAGTTCCCGCCGCAGCCGGTCCCGTCGAAACGGACGCTTCCAAGGCAACCTATACCGACGAAGAATGCGTGAACCGGTTCGAGGTGCTGTCGCGCACCGGCGCGATCTATTTCCGCAGGGGCAGCGCGCGGCTCGATCCGGCAAGCAAGCCGGTGCTCGACACGGTGCTCGACGTAGTCGGCAAATGTCCGAAGCTGAAGGTCGAGATCTCCGGCCATACGGACTCGGACGGAACGGCGGAGGAAAACCGCGCCCTTTCGCTGCGCCGGGCTACCGCGGTCGCCAGCTATATCCACGACGCAGGCATTCCGGCGGATCGTATCGGCACGGCAGGTTACGGCGAGGACAAGCCAATCGCAGCAAACGACAGCGATAAAAACAAGGCGCTCAACCGCAGGATCGAGTTTTCGGCCTCCTCGATCGTTAACTGATGGGGTGCCGCCGACCAACCATGGCTGAACGCATGCGACCAATATCGAGATTTCGTTTCCTGGCAGTTTTGATTGCGCTTTGCGCGCCGTTCTTTGCCGCGCAGGCTGCGGAGCGCCGCGACGTGCTCGTGCTGGGCGCCGATGCAAATCGCCGCGTCGCCCTGGTGCTCGGCAATTCCGAATACCAGAACGTGCCGCCGCTCACCAATGCGGCCTCGGATGCCAGGGCGATGGAGAAACTCCTGCAAGGTCTCGGCTTCGAGGTGGTTTCCGGCTTCAACCTGACGAAAGCCGAAACGCAAGAAACGATCGCTCACTTCGCGAAGGAAGTGCGCGGCGCAGATATTGCTCTCTTCTTCTATGCCGGCCATGGGCTGCAGGTCTCCAACGTCAACTATCTCATTCCGGTCGATGCTGTGCTGGAGGATGAGACGTCGCTGGATTTCGAGGCGGTCCAGATGAATTTCATCCTGCGCCAGATGTCGCGCGAGACCGGCGTGCGGCTGGTCTTTCTGGACGCTTGCCGCGACAATCCGCTGGCCGAGGCGCTGTCGAAGTCGGGCAGCACCGAGGTGTCGAGCGGTCTTGCCGAGATGCAGATCGAAAATGGCGGCGCGGGAACGCTGGTCGCCTTCGCCACGGGTCCGAAAGAAGTGGCCTATGACGGCCAGGGCGAACATTCACCCTTTTCGGCTGCCTTGCTCGCGCATCTGAGTGAAAAGAACGAGCCGCTGACGGCAATCATGACGCGCGTGACGAAAGAGGTGTACACGTCGACCAAGGGCCTGCAGCGCCCGTGGGTCAATCTGTCCCTGACCGACGACATCGTGCTCAACCGCGTCGACGAACAACCGGAGCCGGCACCAAAGGTCGCGGCCGCGGGGCCGGAAGCAGGCCCTGGCTCAAACAGCCGGACGGCAGCAGGCACCGCCAACGGTCCTGCTCCCGACGATGCCGGCCAGGTCGCGCTCAACATGCTGCGCCAGCGCATTCCGAAAATCGAGACGGAGGGGCCGATCTCCTTCGACATGCCGATCATCTTCGGCGATCCGCAGATCGACGGCAAGAGCATCGAGGAACTCCTGCAAGGCAGGCCGCTCTATCCGCCGGTCGAGGGCCTCGATCAGTCCGTTTGGGACAACCATTGCTCCACCTGTCACCAATGGACGAAGGCACGGCTGTGCGAGCAAGCCCAGAACTACGACAAGATCGACGTCTCGATCATGCGGCTGGAGCATCCGCTGGGCAACCGGTTCAAGGTGGCGCTGGCGAACTGGGCGCACAACGGCTGCAAGTAGTCGCGAACGGTTTCCGCCGGTGGAACGTTTTGCAAGCGGGCTCCGGCCCATCGCACGCCATCAAGGGTGAAGGTGGCAAGGTTTGAGCGCTGGCACCATGCCGTCGGGGCGGCTACTTCCGGTCCGCGTGACCGAGATCGCGACCTGGATCGATCACGTCGCGCACCAGTTGCTTCAGCTTGGCGGCATCGGGAAAACCTCCGTCGCGCTTGCGGTCCCAGACCAGCGTCTCGCCGCAGGTGATCGTGAATATCCCTCCGGTTCCCGGCACCATTGTGACTTCGCCGAGATCGGTCCCGAAGGTCGAGAGCAGTTCCTGCGCCATCCATCCCGCCCGCAGAAGCCAGTGGCACTGCGTGCAATAAGTGATGCGGATGGAAGGCTTGGGTTCGTCGCTCACGCCGCGCTCAGCTTGGCCAGCGTCGCCTCGTCGACCTCGAAATTGGCATAGACGTTCTGCACGTCGTCGTCGTCCTCGAGATTGGCGACCAGCTTCATCAGCGACTGCGCGCGCTCCTCGTCGACCGGCACGTTGTTCTGCGGCTTCCAGATGATTTTTACGCTCTCTGCCTCGCCCAGCGCCGCTTCCATCGCCTTGGAAACCTCACCGATGTCTTCGAAGGCGCAAAGGATCGTGTGGCCGTCCTCGTCGGACTGCACGTCATCGGCGCCGGCCTCGATCGCCGCTTCCATCACCTTGTCGCCGTCGCCGGCCTTCGCCGGATAATAGATCTCGCCGGCGCGGTCCCACAGGAACGACACAGAGCCGGTTTCGCCCAACGCGCCGCCAGCCTTGGTGAAGGCGGCGCGCACATTGGAGGCCGTGCGGTTGCGGTTGTCGGTCAGCGCCTCGACGATGAGAGCCACGCCGCCCGGGCCATAACCCTCGTAGCGGACCTCGTCATAATTCTCGGCGTCGCCCCCCGAGGCCTTGTTGATCGCCCGCTGGATGTTGTCCTTGGGCATCGATTCTGCCTTGGCCGCCTGCACTGCCAGCCGCAGGCGCGGGTTCATCGCCGGATCGGGCGTGCCGAGCTTGGCCGCGACGGTGATCTCGCGCGCCAGCTTGGAAAACAGTTTCGACTTCATCGCGTCCTGCCGGCCCTTGCGATGCATGATGTTCTTGAACTGAGAATGGCCGGCCATGGGACCCCTGTCGTCTCGGCGAATTTCGGAATGGCGGGGCTTATAGATAAATTGCCGTCAAACGTCCAGAAGGGGTTGGAAAGAGGCTGGGCTGCCGATGGAAACCGGTCTCCGCTTCCAATGCGATGCTCGCAAAATTTTGATCGTCGCCCAGGCGATTGCGCTGGCGGACGGGACGAAGCCGCTTAACGTTGCGGAACGTCCGATACGCGGAGTTCGACGGGAACGCTCATGCCGCTTCGTCTGCTTGCTGCCCTCTGCTTCATGCTCTTTGCTCCGGCCCTGGCCGTGGCGCAGGACAGCGAGCGGCCGCCCAGCAAATGCATGGCGATCGCCGAGGCGCTGCCCAAAGTTACCTATGCGAATTTCACGCCGGCCCAGGCGGCCGGCGAAGGCGAGGTGATCATCACTTATGCCGGACACTCGACCTATCTGATCGACACGCCTGCCGACGTGCGCATCGCCACCGACTTCAGCGGCGTCTATGGCGGCAATCCGCCGCCACGCGTCGCCACGATGAACAAGGCGCACCGCACGCATTTCACCGAGGCGCCGGACCCCGGGATCGAATACGTGCTGCGCGGCTGGAATCCCGAGGGCGGACCGGCCCATCACGCACTGGTGGTCGACGACGTCTATATCCGCAACGTGACGACCGACATCCGCGACTGGGGCGGCAATCTGGAGCGCGACGGCAATTCGATCTTCATCTTCGAGGTGGCGGATCTCTGCATCGGCCATCTCGGCCACCTGCATACCAGGCTGAGCGACGCCCAATTCGGCGCGATCGGCCGGCTCGACATATTGATGGTGCCGATCGACGGCGGCATGACGCAATCGCTCGGCTCGATGAGTGAGATCACCGCAAGGCTGCAATCCTCGATCGTGCTGCCTATGCACCGCCATTCGACTCCCATGGCCGAATTCCTCGGCATGATGGGTGACGGTTTCGCGGTGGATTATCGCGACAGCCGCTCGCTGACCGTCTCGCTGCGCAGCCTGCCGGACCGGCCGACCATCGTGGTGCTGGACGGTGTCTAGGCAGGTTTTGGCCATAGTTCGCCAACGGATGAGCAAGGGTATTTGTTGACAGCCTATACCGTCGCCACGCCGCGAAAAAGTCCGCGCCGGCCATCGAGCTTCGGCTTTCCTGTCAGGGGCGCCGCCGTCACGACGTATTCCTGCGAGGCGGCTCCAGCGCGTAGTACGCCATCGCGTTGGCATGCGCCAGAATCTCGTCGACCTCGCGGATGTTCTTGCGTTTCGGAGCATCCGGGTCGAAGCGCGGCAATCTTCCGCCGGGCGGACGCCCGCGCCTCAGCGGTGAAAAACGCCGGAACCGGACCGGGCCTGGCTTGCCGCCTGCTGCCGCCGCGTCGCGGGCCGCCCGGTCACGTTGGAGGGCCGCGTCGTTGCGCGCCTTCCAGCGGGCAAAACGTTGCGCCTGGCCGGGCAGATCGTCGAGCGCTGAGGCCAGCGCGTCGAGCCTGAGCGTCAGTTTTGCCGCATTGATCGGATCGTTCTGCGATGGCGGCGGCGGCAGGGGGATGCGTGGCGCATCGTCGTCGAGCGACCGGATGCGCGGCACGGCATGCGCCGGCACATAGTTGCGGCGGATGCGGAACGGATATTTCAGCGCATCGAGCAGCGAAAGGTTTGCTGTACGCGGGCGCGCGGCGCGCCGTTCGGCGGCCTTCCGCTCGGCTTCGTAGCGGGCAAAGTCTTCTCTCGACAGATTAACGGCAAGGCCGAGGCGGCGCATGGCGGCCACTGTGTCGGATATCTTTAACTTGAGCTTTCGCGGGCGAAACGGTGGAAGCGTCACCACGATGCCTTGCGCCGCCGCGATGATCAGCCGCCGGGCGGCGGATTCGGCGGGACGCAGCAACAGCAGAATGCCGCGGTAGAGATGGCGCGGCAGGCAGGGCGCCGCGGCCGGCTTGTTTCTCCCCGTCTTTCCCGCCCGTCCCGGCCTTGGAGCGACAACGGCTTCCCCGAGCACCAGCGACAGCGGCCTGCCAAACCCCATCTCGGCCATGCCGACCAGCATCAAGAGGATGTGCTTCAGCGCCTGCCGGTATCGCTCGATTGTTGTACTCGCGTCTCCAAACTCCACCGATGCCACCTCCGGACAGGGCCGGCATCCAATATGGAACATAAAGGGAACAAACACAAGCGGCCTAAGAAAATAATCCTTCACGATGATGGCGCGGCCAGGCTGCCGTCACCCTGCCAGCAAACATATTGAAAAGGCTTGGTCTTTCGATGGGCGGCGACGTGCTTCAGGGCTCTCCCGGCCTGGGCACAAGGCCGGTCGAAAACAATGTCATGCTTGTAAAGCCAAGCAGGAACAGAGAGTTGATCGCAATCCGCGTGGATTATTGCGGAACAAGCATGACCAAGCAAAGCCGGCGAAGCGGCGATCGGACGGCCCGGCCGATCAAGACGGGAACCTCGGAAACAGTCTCACACATCCGCCCAACCGTAAGGGTGGGTCCACGGTTCTGCCGGGAGGCGAGCCCGTAGCGCATCACGACGGCCACGGCCGCCTGAAGCGATGGGTTATCCCTCCAGGTCGCTCTTCAGCCGGTCGAGAATGCTGATTGCATGCGAAGCATATTCGCTGATCCAGCGGTCGTGGATGCGCTTGATCGGCAGCGCGTTCAAATGGTTCCAGCGCTCGCGGCCCTCACGCCGCACGATGATCAGGTCGGCGTCTTCCAGCACCTTCAGATGTTGCATGACGGTGCAGCGGTCGAACTCCGGCAACGCCTCGCACAGCATGCCCGTCGTTCGCGGCTCCTCCTTCAGCCGGTCGAGCAGGTTCCGCCGGGTCGGGTTGGCCAAGGCCTTGAAAACACTATCGTCCGTGGCATCGCTTGACATGTTATATTTTTATAACGTAAATTGATGGCAGGCAAGAAGGAGCTGTGGATATGTCTCTTGGATTCAAGATATCCGGCCGCATCGCCAAGCCGGTGGACGAAGTATTCGACGCCGTCGTCAATCCGAAGAAGCTCAGCGGCTATTTCACGGTCATCGGCGGCGCCAGCGCGCCACTCGTCGAGGGCACGACGGTGACCTGGTTCGGCGACATTCCGGTCGAGGTTGATGAGGTCATGCCCAACGAGCGCATCGTGCTGCGCTGGGACGCGGGTGGGCCGGCCGGCGCGCCGACCTACAAGACGCGCATCGAGATGAAGTTCGACGCGCTCGACGAGGACGCGACGATGGTGACCATCGCCGAATCCGGCTGGCGCGAGGACGAGAACGGCCGCGGCAAGTCCTACCTCAACTGCGAGGGATGGACGCAGATGCTGTGCTGCATGAAGGCGTATCTCGAATACGGCATCAATCTTCGCGAGGGCTACTACCGCAGCGAGCTCAAGGGCGAGCCCGCGCGCGAGCACAATATCTGAGCGAGGCGGATATGCAGGCGTTCGTCACTCCATTTCTGATGTTTCAGGGCGGCAGGGCCGAGGAGGCGCTGAACTTCTATTGCGGGACGGTCCCCGGCAGCCGGATCGTCAACGTCGAGCACTACGGGCCTGGGGAACCCGGCAAGGAGGGCTCCTTCAAGCTGGCGCGCGCCTCGATCGGCGGCCTCGAGGTGATGATGTTCGAGAGTCCGGTCGAGCACGCCTTCGCCTTCGCGCCGTCGTTCTCGCTGTTTGCGACCTGCCGGTCCGAGCAGGAATTCGATGCCATGATCTCGGCCCTGCAGACGGGCGAGTTTCTCATGCCTCCGGGCGACTACGGATTCAGCCGCCGCTTCGCATGGCTAAACGACAGGTTCGGCGTCTCGTGGCAGATCAATCTGCCGTAGCGCGCCAAGTACCAAACGAGATCGGTAGGGGAGACCATCATGACTGCGAAGATCAGCGGCGGCATCAACATCGCCATGAAGGTGCCGAGCCATCAATACGAGGCAACAATCCGTTTCTACCGCGACGTCGTTGGCCTGAAGCCGTTCACCGCCAAGGCGCCGGCGGTCGGCTTCGAGCTCGGTCCCAACCGGCTGTGGATCGACGAAGCGCCAACGATGAGCCAGGCCGAGATCTGGCTGGAGCTTTTTACCAATGCACATCGGGCGGCGCTCGATCATCTCGAGGCGTCGGGAGCCATACGCTGCGATCCGATCGAGCCGCTCGGCGAAAGTTTTCGCGGCGGCTGGATCATGAACCCCGCCAACATCGTTCACATGGTGCGCGAGCCGGACGCGTGGTGATCGGCCACAGCCGGTGATGCCTCAAAAAGCAAAGGTGAATGACATGCAGTTGAACCAATCGCCCGTCGCCAGGGCCGGCATGTTGATCCGCAAGCCGGCGCATGAGGTTTACGAGGCCTTCGTCGATCCTGAAATCACCCGCAATTTCTGGTTCACTAAGGGCAGCGACAGGCTGGATTCCGGCAGGCCTGTGACATGGACATGGGAGATGTATGGCATCTCGTCCGAAGTGCATGCGACGGAGATCGTCAAGAACCGAAAGATCGTGGCAGCCTGGGGCACCGGCGCCGACGCCAGCATCATCGAGTGGAATTTTACGCACCGGGCCGATGGGGCCACTTTCGTCGACATCAGCAATTCTGGCTTCCAGGGCGATGGGGACGGCCAGGTTGCGCAGGCCATCGGATCGACCGACGGGTTCGCCATCGTGCTCTGCGGCCTGAAGGCATGGCTCGAACACGGCATCCGCCTCAATGCGGTCGGCGACCGCTGGCCGGAAGGCATCGGCTGATCCGCTTTGACCGCGCTGCAAAAAATCGGGCTAGCGTGTCGGGAAAGCCTTCCCTGCGGCGTCCTATTACAGGTCAGCCAATGGGAGAAGCATTATGCCCTATGTCGAAGTATTCCTGCTCGCCGTGCCGAAGAGCCGGATCGAGGACTATAAGAAAGCCGAGCGCAGCTCCGAACCGATCTTGAAGGAGTTCGGCGCCACGGCCGTCGTGGAATGCATCGGCGACGATGTCCCCTATGGCGAGCTGACCTCGTTTCCACGCGCCGTCCAGGCCGGGGATGACGAGATCGTCGTGCTGTCCTGGATCGTCTATCCCTCGAAGGAGGTGCGCGACGCGGCCAACGCCAGGATGATGTCGGACGAGCATTTCACCGACATCATGAAGGACGCGCCGATCGACGGAAAGCGCCTGATCTCCGGCGGCTTCGTTCCTTTCATCGGACTCTGAACGAAGCAGGACCGGCCGGCTTTTCGGCCAGCCGGTCGTCCGTCACCGCTTCTTGCGCCGTCTTGCCAGCATGTTGAGCCCCTCGACCAGCGCCGAAAATCCCATGGCGGCGTAGATGTAGCCCTTCGGCACATGGAAGCCCATGCCGTCGGCGATCAGCGTCATGCCGATCATCAGCAGGAAGCCCAGAGCCAGCATGACGATGGTCGGGTTCTTGGCGATGAAGTTCGAGAGCGGGTTCACGGCCAGCAGCATCACGGTAACCGCTACGATCACGGCGATATACATGATGGCGATTTCGTCGGTCATGCCGACGGCGGTGATGATCGAATCGATCGAGAAGACGAGATCGAGCAGCAGGATCTGGAAGATCGCCGCGCCGATCCCCATGCTCACCGCGTCTCCCACCATTGTGTCCTTGTGATCCTCGGGGTCGACCGTGTGGTGGATTTCCTTGGTTGCCTTCCAGACCAGGAACAGGCCGCCGGCGATCAGGATCAGATCGCGCCAGGAGAAGCCGTGCCCGAACAGGCTGAAGACCGGGTCGGTCAGCCGCACGATGATGGAGACCGTCGCCAGCAGCAGCAGCCGCATGATCAGGGCGGCGCCGATGCCGATGGTACGGGCGCGCTGCTGCTGGTCCTTCGGCAGCTTGTTGGTCAGGATCGAGATGAAGATCAGATTGTCGATGCCGAGCACGATCTCCAGCACGACCAGCGTCAGCAGCGCCACCCAGGCGGTGGGATCGGCAAACCAGTCGAGATGCGTCGCAAGGAAGTCGGTCATCGGCCTCTCGTCGAACGGTAAGTGGATAGCGCGTAGGTGAAATCGCGACAGACGTAGGAGAGGCCGCCGTCCACGTCAACGGCCTTGCCAGAAGAAGGGAACGGTTTCTTCCAGCCTCGGCCCCAGCCTGAACGGCGCAATCCTTTCGGTCAGCCCGGTCCGGTCAGAGATTTCGACGCCCACGCCGCAAATCGTCGCAGGACCGCCGGCGGCCTCGAAGCGGCCCTTCGGCACTTTCGACAGGAAGCGGTTCAGCGGCTCCTCCTTGTCCATGCCGAGCGAGGAATCGTAGTCGCCACACATGCCGGCATCGGTAAGGTAGCCCGTGCCGCCATTGAGGATCTGATGGTCGGCGGTCGGCTGGTGCGTATGGGTGCCGACGACGAGACTGGCGCGGCCGTCGACGAAATGCGCGAAGCACATTTTTTCCGAGGTTGCTTCCGCGTGAAAATCGATCACGATCGCGTCCGCCTGTTCGCCGAGCGGACAGGCGGCAAGCTCGCGCTCGCCGGCCCGGAACGGATCGTCGAGTTCGGGATGCATGAACACACGGCCCATGATGTTCGACACCAGCACGCGCGCGCCGTTGCGGGCGATGTAGACGCCAGAGCCGCGGCCCGGCGTGCCCCTCGGGAAATTGGCGGGCCGCAGGAACCGCTCCTGGCGCGGCGCGAAGTCGAGCGCTTCGCGCTGGTCCCAGACGTGGTTGCCAGTGGTCACCACGTCGGCGCCGGCCGTAATCGTCTCGCGAAAGATTTCCTCGGTGATGCCAAAACCGCCGGCGGCATTCTCGCCATTGACGATGACGAAGTCGAGCTTGAAGTCGGAGATCAGCCCCGGCAGCCGCTCCCACACCGCGGTGCGCCCCGACCGCCCGACCATGTCGCCCAGAAAGAGAAGTCTCATGCCGACTTCTAGTCAGGGGATGAGTGCCGAAGCAAGTCGAATTGCCCCGGAACCGCCATGCGGACGCCCGCTCAGGCCCGTCCAAATCCCTGCCGGCGCCCGTTGACGGCGCGGGCCGGCGGCACATACGGCCTGCTATTCTTGTTGTTCGGCTTGCCGCCGGTGTCGATTGGGCTTCTCCGGCGCGGCCAGGCCAGCCAAGTGCAAAACACGATCAGGCCCGCGGACACACCGAAGATCAGAAGGCCCCCGAACCATCCCTTGTACTGCGCGCTATCGATGTGCTGCGGCGAGGACGGGTCGTAGAACAGCGTCAGCTTGTCGCCGGCACGTACGTTGTAGACACCCGCATCCGCCAGCTTGCCCTCCCATTTCTGCCCGACGCCGTCGGTGTCGTAGGCGAGCGCGCCAAATACCCCCATCAAGGTTCTCGGCGTCGTTCCGCCTCTGGGCAGGGTGACATTGCCCATCGTCTCGCAAGGACCGCGCGCGGCAACGGCCCGCAGTACGGCGTCCACCGGCTGGTAGGTGACCTCGCACAGGGTTTCGGAATTGAGGACAGTGGCGGTGGTCGGCTGCCAGGCGAGCCGGTGATGAAGCGTGAGCCCAGAAATATGGGTGATCATCGCCAGGAAGACCGCCGCCATCAGGACAAACGGCGCCAGCGCGATTTTCAGCAAAAGCATCCCGTGTCTCCAGCGGTACGCCAAGCACGCTAGACGCTGGTGCTGAAAATTATGTTAGGCGGTTGCGGCGAATTGGACGGAAACGGAACCAGTTCGATCCGGCCTTTCCTCTCATCACACTCGAAATCATGCATCGCGTTATCCCGCGAACCGCCTCAGCCCGCTCTCCGTCAGGATCTCCGGCAGGACCACGTCGTGCGGTTCGTCCGGCACTTGCGCTACCTCCTGGCAATCGAAGGCGACGCCAATTAGCCGCACCGGTGCTCCCTTGTCGTGCAGGCGGGCGATGGCGCGATCGTAATGGCCGGCGCCGTAGCCGATGCGGTGGCCGCGCGCGTCGAAGGCGGCGAGCGGCACCAGCATGATGGTCGGATCGAGCACCTCCGCTTCCGGACTTGGTCCGGACGTGCCGAATCCCATGTCGATCATCGCGGCGCCCCGCACCAGTTCGCGAAAGACGATGGTCGCCCTGTCGAGGATAGCCGGCAGGCAGAGCCGCGCGCCGCCCTCGCGTAGGGCAAAGAGGGTCGGACGTGTGTCGACCTCGGAGCGGATCGGCCAGAAGCCGGAAACGATGTCCGCCTGCCCGGCTTCGATGTGGCGGCGCGCCATCTCGGCCATGTCGAGCGAAGCTTCGATACGCCAGACTGGGTCGAGCCCGTCGCGGCGAGCAAGCGCCTCAAGGCGCAATTGCTTTTTCAGGTTTTTCGGTGTGGTCATGCGGAACCCGTATGGAACGGCCGTGAATGACACGATGGGGCGCTTGTCTGCAATGGCTGTGGAACAGCCCCGCACGGGAACGAAATATCCGTCCACGAGCCCTGGAGCCGCCAGCCGATAACTCCCATTGCCGAAATTTCATCCGGTGCGTTGCTGGCATCCGTGTTGCGGTGCAATATCTCCGCCGGGACGCAACTTGCTCCGAACCACAAGGAATATTTTTATGGCTGACAGCAATACCTCCCCGAGGACGGCAATCGTCACCGGCTCGACCTCCGGCATCGGCCTCGCCATCGCGCGAAAATTCGCCGCCGACGGCTGCAATGTGGTGCTCAACTCTTTCAGCGACACGGCTGACGATCACGCCTTCGCCACCGGCATCGAGAAGGAGTTCGGCACCAAGGCGATCTACGTGCAGGCCGACATGTCGAAATCCGACCAGTGCCGGGCGCTGGTGACCAAGGCGGCCGAAGCCTTCGGTACGGTCGACATCCTCGTCAACAACGCCGGCGTACAGCATGTCGCGCCGGTCGAGGAGTTCCCCATCGCCAAGTGGGACCAGATCATCGCCATCAACCTGTCATCGGCTTTCCATACCTCGGCCGCCGCCATCCCGTTGATGAAGAAGGCCGGCAAGGGCCGCATCGTCAATATCGCCTCCGCCCACGGGCTCGTCGCCTCGCCGTTCAAGTCGGCCTATGTTTCCGCCAAGCACGGCATCATGGGCCTGACGAAAACCATCGCGCTGGAAGTCGCCCGCGACGGCATCACCTGCAACGCCATCTGCCCAGGCTACGTGCTGACGCCGCTGGTCGAGGCGCAGATCCCCGACCAGATGAAGGCGCACAACATGGACCGCGAGACCGTCATCCGCGAGGTCATGCTCGACAAACAGCCGACCAAGGAGTTCGTCACCGTCGAGCAGATCGCCGCCACCGCCGCCTTCCTTTGTTCGCCCGAAGCCGGAGAGATCAACGGCACGCATATCTCCGTCGACGGTGGGTGGACGGCGGAGTGAGGAGCGGCCGGCCGCAGGCCGATCGATCGACAACGATTTGTCGATTGGAGCGACGAACGCCCTGAGCCATGGCGAAGGGCAGAGCCAACGGTTCGACTAACCATCGAAAGGCAAACGCTTTATGACCACGAACGGCACGCACCCAGCGAAAAAGCGCATCAATATCGCCTTGCAGGGCGGCGGGTCGCATGGCGCCTTCACCTGGGGCGTGCTCGACCGGCTGCTCGAGGACGGCCGGCTCGATTTCGTGGCGATCTCGGGTACCAGCGCCGGCGCCATGAACGCGGTGGCGCTGGTCGACGGCTGGATGCGCGGCGGTTCCGAGGGTGCACGCGAAAAACTCCACGAATTCTGGAGCGCGGTCGCCCGCAATGGCCGCTTCAGCCCGATCCAGCGCACGCCCTGGGACATGTTTTTGGGCAACTGGTCTGTCGAGAATTCGCCCGGCTACATCTGGTACGACATGATGAGCCGCGCCTTTTCGCCCTATGTCGCCAACCCGCTCGATATCAATCCGCTTCGCGACGTGGTCGAAGCCGAGATCGATTTCGCCAAAGTCCGCTCCTGCGAGGCGATAAAACTGTTCATCTCGGCCACCAATGTCGAGACGGGGCAAATCAAGGTATTCAATCCCAACGAGATCACGCTCGACGTGGTGATGGCCTCGGCCTGCCTGCCGCAGATTTTCCGGGCGGTGGAGATCGACGGCGTGCCTTATTGGGATGGCGGCTATGGCGGCAATCCGGCGATCTTCCCGTTCTTCTACGCGACCGATGTCGACGATCTTCTTCTCATCCAGATCAATCCCATCATCCGCGAGGGCACGCCGCGCAGTGCCAACGAGATCCAGAACCGCATCGACGAGATCACCTTCAACGCCGCCCTGCTGCGTGAATTCCGGGCTATCGCCTTCGTCAAGAAACTGATCGCCGAGGGACGCCTGACGGACGGTGATTATCGCGACATCCGGTTGCACCGTATCGACGCCGACGAGGCCTTCAAGGATCTTTCGGCCTCCTCGAAGATCAGCGCCGAATGGGCTTTCCTCGAATATCTGCGCGACCTCGGCCGCAATGCCGCGAGCGACTGGCTGGAAGAGCATTTCGACGCGGTCGGCAAACATCCGACTGTCGACCTCAAGGCCGACCTTGTGCCGCAACCTCAGTTGCAGAAAAAACCCGGCGATCGCGTCCGCGCCTTCCTCGCCAACCGCCCGAAGCCGCACGCGGCGCGGCGGTAATATCCCGGATACGCTACGGCTGAAGCGTCCGCTCGACGATCTTCACCAGCCCGCGCACCGCCTTGCGTTGCTGATCGGGATCGGCAAGGCGCGATTTCATGCCCTCGATGCCGTCGAGCAGGAATTGCGAAAGCATCTCGGGCGAGAGTTCGCCGGCCGCCAGATCGACGCCGTTGCGCTCCGCCTCCGCCTCGATCGCGTCGCGGATGATGCCGCCGAGGTCGCGCTTCCAAGACAGCAGCAGGTCGGCGGCGAGCGTGCTCTTGGCGTCCAGAATTTCGGCGCCGTGCGGCGAGGCCGCGATCTCCGAAAAAATCGAAATCATGCAGGAATCGATCGCCGCGTTCATCCGTCCGGCGAACGTGCCTTCGGCCGCCAGCGCCGCGCGCGCCTTGCCGAAGGATTCGGCGACAAGACTTGCGGCTATCGCCTGGTAGATGTCTGCCTTGTTGCGGAACACCAGATAGAGCGCCGGCCGCGACATCTCGGCCGCCTTGGCGATGTCGTCCATGGTGACCCGCGAAAACCCGTAGGCGAGGAAAACCTTCATCGCCGCCTGCAGGATGCGGGAACGCTTCGCATCCTCCGCTGTTGCGTCGGATGCGACCGGATTTTCGGCTTGGCGCGGGTGTCTTGACATTTTGACGAATTTTGTCAGATTGTAGATAAAAGGTCAATTCCACCCTTCCTACCCGCTGGCAGAAGGATTTTCTATCCAATGCGCCTGATCGTTGACGGAAACCCCACGGAAATCAACGCCGACCCGGAAATGCCGCTGCTCTGGGCCTTGCGCGACATCGCCGGCAAGACGGGCCCGAAATTCGGCTGCGGCATCGCCATGTGCGGCGCCTGCACCGTGCATGTCGGCGGCATGCCGGTCCGCTCTTGCGTGACGCCAATAGGCGCGGTCGATGGCGAGGTGCTGACGATCGAAGGACTGGCGCAAGGTGGAAAACTACATCCGGTGCAGCAGGCCTGGCTGGAGGAGCAGGTGGCGCAGTGCGGTTATTGTCAGGCCGGCCAGATCATGAGCGCTGTCGCCTTGCTGGACCAGGTCGCCGACCCGACCGACGACGATATCGACGCGGCGATGAGCGGCAATCTCTGCCGCTACGGCACCTATCCGAAGATCCGCGCCGCCATCAGGAAGGCGGCTCTCCTCAAGACGGCGAGGCTCTGACCATGGTCCTCGGAAAAACCACCCGCCGCGCTTTCCTGTTCGGAGCGGCCGCCATCGCCGGTGGCGCGGCCTTCGGCTACTGGTATGTCGCCACGCCATATCCGAACCCGCTGCAAGGCGCCCTCGCCGAGGGCGAGACCACCTTCAATCCCTATGTGAAGATCGCCACCGACAACACCATCACCGTCATCGCGCCGCGCGCCGAGATGGGCCAGGGCATCTCGACGACGCTCGCCGCCATGGTGGCGGAAGAACTCGACGTGCCGCTGGAGGCGCTGAAGGTCGAGCACGGCCCGGCGTCCTGGGCCTATTACAATTCGGCGATGATCGAAGAAGGTGGACCGTTCGCCTTCTACGACGAGAGCGTAACCGCCGAGATCATGCGGTCCGTCATGGGCGGCGTCAGCAAGATTTTCGGCCTGCAGGGCACGGGCGGCTCGGCCTCCACGCGAGACGGTTTTGTCAAGATGCGGCAGGCAGGCGCCGCCGCGCGGCTGATGCTGATCGCGGCGGCGGCAACCCGGCTGAACGTTTCTGCCGGTGAGCTTAAGACGTCGGCCGGACGCATCGTACACGAGCCATCGGGTCGCTCGCTCGCTTATGGTGAAGTGGCGCTAGATGCGGCAAAACTCTCGCCGCCCGCCGACCCGCCGCTCAAGCAAAAATCCGCGTGGACGCTGCTCGGCAAGCCGCAGAAGCGCATCGACATGCTGGCGAAGGTCACCGGCGCGCCGATCTTCGGCATGGATGTGGTGTTGCCCAATATGCTGTTCGGCACCGTGAAACTCAGCCCGCGCTTCTGGGCGAAACCGGCGAAGGTCGATCTATCGAAGGCTGAGAAGATGCCAGGCATCATCAAGATCGTGCCGCTGCAAACGCATTACGGCCACGGCTTCGGCATCATCGCGGAAAACACCTGGGCGGCGTTCAAGGCGGCGGACGCCATCGAGGCTGAGTGGGACGCGCCCGAATATCCGCTCGACAGCGCCGCGATCGCCAAGGTGCTCACCGATGCCCTCTCTTCACCCGACGGTTCCGCCATGCGCAACGACGGCGACGTGGACGTCGCCTTTGCCGATGCGCCCGCTGAAAAACTGGTCGAGGCGGACTACTGGGTGCCTTATCTCGCCCATGCCCCGATGGAGCCGATGAATGCCACGGCGCGGCTGAAGGACGGCGTGCTCGACCTGTGGGCCGGCAACCAGGCGCCGACGATCACGCGGCGGCTGTGTGCCATCGCGCTCGGCCTCGCCGAGGATAAGGTCAACATCCATACGCCGTCGCTGGGCGGCGGCTTCGGCCGCCGTGTCGAGGCCGATTTTTCGCTGTGCGCAGCGCTGATGGCAAAGGAGACGGGCGAGCGTCCCATTAAGGTCGTCTGGACGCGCGAGCAGGACATGCGCCAGGACGCCTACCGCCCCGCCGCCGCCGGAAGATTCCAGGCTCGGCTCGGCGACGACGGCCTGCCCGTCGCGCTCGACATGAAAATCTCCTCGCCTTCGATCATCGCCAGCACCTTGCGGCGGCTGTTTCCATCCATGTCGCCGCTCGGTCCTGACAAGACCATCGTCGACGGCGCCTACAACCAGCCCTACACGATCCCCAACTACCGGGTGACCGGCATCGCCGCGCCGGTCACGATCCCGGTCGGCTCGTGGCGTTCGGTCGGCAACTCATTCAACGGCTTCTTCCACGAAAGTTTTCTCGACGAGATCGCGGTCGCCGGAAAGACCGATCCGGTCGACCTGCGCCGACGAATGATGGCCGACTATCCGGCAGCGATGAAGGTGGTCGAGAAGGTCGCGGCGATGGCCAAATGGGGCGAGAAGCTTCCCGCAGGCAAGGCGAAGGGCATCGCCTTCTGTTTGTCCTTCGGCAGTTGGGTCGGCGAGATCGTACAGGTTGCGCAGACATCCTCCGGAATCCGCCTCGAAAAGGTCTGGATTGCCGTGGATGTCGGCACCGCACTCGATCCGGGCATCATCGAGGCGCAACTCATTTCAGGCGCGATCTACGGCCTCTCGGCGGCAACCGGCCAGGAAATCACCTTCGCCGACGGAATGGTCGAACAGTCGAACTTCCATGACTTCGATGCCATGCGCATCAATCAGTGCCCGGAATTCGAGGTCGCCATCCTGGAGAACTTTCACAAGATGGGAGGCGTGGGCGAAATCGGCACCCCGCCGGCCGCGCCGGCGCTCGCCAACGCGATATTCGCGCTCACCGGAAAACGCATCCGCTCTTTGCCACTCGGCAAGGAAATCGCGTTCGCATGAGCTATGCGACAACATTGCTGACGGCTGCTGCCATTATGCAATCTTGCCGCGAATATGCGGCCTGCAGGGGCGCCGAAGGCCGCAAGGCTCAATTCCACCGTCTTGTCTTGATCGGTTGATAAAAAATTCTCACTTTTGGGCGATGACAAGATGATGTACGTGTACGCCGCCTTCCCGGGGGTTCGCCGACCGGGCGTGTAACTGCGGCCATACGTACCCATATGCAGGGCTGCGAATGCCCCGGCGCAATCGGCAAACGGAAACGATCATGTCGAAGTTCAGGTTCCATAAGGTGGCTGCGGTCGTCGTGCTGGTCGCTTTCGCCGGCTGGATGGGAACGGGCCGGTTCTCTTCGGTCGGCAGCGCCGCGCCCGAAGCCCAGGCTGCGGCCGAGAAGGCCGAGGCCGAGAAACCTCCGGTCGTCTTGCGCACGGTCGCGGTCATCACGCCGCCGCGCACCCAGCATGCGCGGGCCATCCGCATCTCCGGCCGGACCGAGGCCGAAAAGCGCGTCACGCTGGCGACCCGCGTCATGGGCGTCATCGAGAGCCTGCCGGTGAAACAGGGCGAGCGCGTCAACCGCGGCGACCTGGTGATGCGTCTGAACGCCGAGGACAAGGAGGCGGCGATCCGCATGGCTGAGAGCGTTGTCGTGCAGCGGCAGGCCGAGGCCGACGCCGCCGAGAAGCTGGTGAAGGGCGGCAACGCGCCAAAACTCCAGGCCGACCAGGCGCGCGCCGCCCTTGCCACGGCCCAGTCGCAACTGGAGGGCGCAAAGGCGGAGCTTGCCAACTACGAGATCTATGCGCCGTTCAACGGCCTGATCGACCGCGTTCCCGTTCAGCGCGGCAGCGCTATCCTGGCGGGCGCCGAGGTGGCGACACTGATCAACCTCGACCCGCTGCTGGCCATCGGCGAAGTGAGCGAGCGCGACCTGCAATACATCAAGGTCGGCGGCGAGGCGGATATCCAGCTCGTCGACGGCAAGAAGCTCAAGGGCACGTTGCGCTACATCAGCCGCGACGCCTCGGCCACGACGCGCACCTTCCGCATCGAGGTGGCGATCCCCAACGAGGACAAGGCGCTGCCCGCCGGCATGACCGCCGAGGTCACGCTGCGCGGGCAGCCGACGGACGCCGTCATGCTGCCGCGCTCCGTGGTGACGCTGTCCGACGCTGGCGACATCGGCATCCGCGCGGTCGACAAGGACGACAAGGTCGTGTTCTTCCCGATCGACATCGTCGACGACACGCCGACAGGCTTGGTGCTTGGCGGCATTCCGGCCGACGCGCGCGTCATTGTCGCCGGACAGGATCTTGTCGCCGAGGGCGCCCATGTGAAGGCTGTGCCAGCCGACGAGGCGATGCTCAAGAAGCTGGTCGGCGAAGCCGCCGGCATCAACTAAGTCCGGGGAAGGCAGGGACGAGCAGTCATGGATATCGTCAAGCTTGCCATACGCAACGCACGGCTGACCCTGTCGGTCCTCCTCTTCCTGGTGATCGCCGGGGCGGTGGCCTACAATTCCGTGCCGAAAGAGGCCGAGCCGGATGTCGCCATCCCGATCATGTATGTCAGCCTCGTCTACCAGGGCATCTCGCCCGAGGATGCCGAGCGCCTGCTGCTGCGGCCGGTGGAATCGCAGCTGAAGAGCCTCAAGGGGCTCAAGGAGATGAAGTCCAACGCCTTCCAGGGCGGCGCCAATGTCATCGTCGAGTTCGACCCGTCGGTCGACCTGGGCGACGCGCTGATCGATACCCGCAACAAGGTCCAGGACGCCAAGCGTGATCTGCCGGCGGGCGTTGAGGAGCCGACCGTCAACGAGGTCAACCTTTCCGAATTCCCAGTGGTCTTCGTCACGCTCTCCGGCGATATTCCGGAACGCGTGCTGACCGCGGCGGCAAAAACCTTGCGCGACCGCATCGAGGAAGTGCCGGGCGTTCTGGAGGGCGAAATCCAGGGCTCGCGCGACGAACTCGTCGAAGCGATCATCGATCCGATGCGGCTTGCCTCCTACGGGCTGCAGCTCGACCAGATGATCCAGGGAATCGGCGCCTCCAACAGCCTTGTCGCCGCTGGCGCGATCGAGGGTTCGGAAGGCAAATACGCGGTCAAGGTGCCGGCGCTGATCGAAACGCCGGAGGATGTCGCCAACCTTCCGGTCGTCGCCGGCCAGGATGCCGTAGTGCGCGTCCGAGACCTCGCCACCGTGCGTTCGACCTTCAAGGATGCCGAGACGATCGCCCGCATCGACGGCCGGAGCGCCATCACCATTGCCGTGAAGAAGCGCATCGGCGCCAATGTGGTGCAGACGATCGAGGGCTCCAAGAAGGTCGCCGAGGAGTTCGTCGCCCAGAACAAGCAGACGCTGCCCGACCTCGCGGTGACCTACACCCAGGACAAGTCGATCTTCGTCAACCAGTTGCTCAACGACCTGCAGAACCATGTGCTGATCGCGGTCATCCTGGTCTTCATCGTCATCCTGTACGCACTGTCCGGCCGGGCCTCGCTGCTGATCGGCCTCGCCATCCCGTCGTCGTTCCTGATGGGCATCCTGCTGCTCGCGCTGATGGGCTACACGATCAACATGATCGTGCTGTTCAGCCTGATCCTGGCGGTCGGCATGCTCGTCGACGACGCCATCATCGTCACCGAATACGCCGAGCGGCGGATGGGCGAAGGCATGCCGAAGGCGCAGGCCTTCGAGGAAGCGGCCAAGCGCATGGCCGGCCCGGTCATCGCGGCGACGCTGACGCGTATCGCCGCCTTCTCGCCGCTGCTGTTCTGGCCGGGCATCGTCGGCGATTTCATGAAATACCTGCCGATCACGCTGATCGTCACGCTGGCGGCATCGATGGCCTATGCGCTGATCTTCGCGCCGGCGATCGGCGCCATGATCGGCAAGGCCCCCCTGCATGGCGAACACGAAAACCGCGACGGCGCCTATATGGCGGTGGTCAAGACCGCCGTGCACTGGCCGATCACGGCGCTGGTGCTGACCGTGCTGCTGCTCGGCGGCGGCATGTTCGCCTATGTCAAATACGGCAATGGCGTCGAATTCTTCCCGCAGGTTGAACCGGACTACGGCCTGCTCTACGTCCACGCCCGCGGCAACCTCTCGCTAGAGGAGATGGACGCAGCAACGCGCGTCGCCGAGGAGCGCATGCTCGGCTGGCCGGGCATCAAGTCGGTTCTGACCAAGGTCGGCAAGACGCGCGGCGGGGAAGATATCCCCGAGGACGTTGTCGGCGTCATCAACTACGAATTCATTGACTGGCGCGAGCGCAAGTCGGCGCATCAGATCCTCGATGAATTGCGCGTCGCCATGGCAGGCATTCCAGGCGTCGATGTCGAGGTGCGCGTCCCGGATGCGGGGCCGCCGACCGGCAAGGCGATCCAGGTCCAGCTCTCGGCAACCGACCCGACCGGGCTCAACGAATACGCAAAGCAGGTCGCTGGCGCGGTGGCGAAAGTGCCCGGAGTCATCGACCTGTCCGACGGTCTTCCACCGCCCGGTGTCGACTGGGCGCTGCAGATCGACCGGTCGAAGGCCGCGCAATACGGCGTGTCGCCCGTCGCTGTCGGCACTGTCGTGCAACTCGTCACCACGGGCCTCAAGCTGACCGACTACCGGCCGCCGGGCGCCGACGACGCCGTGGACATAAGGCTGCGCCTGCCCGAGGATCGCCGCACGCTGTCGGCGCTCGACGATCTGCGCGTCGAGACGGCGGAAGGCTCGGTGCCGATCTCGAACTTCGTCACGCGCAAGCCGGAACCCACCGTCGGTGTGCTCAACCGCATCGACGGCAAACGCACCATCACCATCCAGGCCAATGTCGCATCGGGTTTCCAGGTGGCGGAGGTGCAGGCCGCGGTCAGCAAGGTTGTCGGCGACATGGCCAAGACCGGCGTCGACTGGAAACTCGCCGGCTCCAACGAGGACAGCGCCGAGGCCGGCGCATTCCTGATGAGCGCGTTCGGCGCGGCGATGTTCCTGATCTTCATCGTGCTGCTCGCGCAGTTCAACAAATTCACCAGCGTCATCCTTGTCCTGACCTGCGTGGTGATGGCGATCGTCGGCGCGTTGCTGGGCATGTTGCTTACCGGACAGACCTTCGTCATCGTCATGTCCGGCATCGGCTTCATCGCGCTGGCCGGCGTCGTGGTGAACAACAACATCGTGCTGATCGACACCTACGACCGGCTGCGCGAGGAGGGTTGGGAGAAGGAGGAAGCCGTTCTGCAGACCTGCCGCGAACGCGCCCGCCCGGTCGTGCTGACGGCGGTGTCGGCCATCCTCGGCGTGCTGCCGATCGCCTTCGGCCTCGGGTTGGAGATCTTCCACCAGGAGACGACGATCAACGCGCCGTCGACGCAATGGTGGATCGCGCTCTCCTCGGCCATCGTCTTCGGCCTATCCTTCGCCACAGTGCTGACGCTGATCGTCACCCCATCGATGCTGATGGTGTTTACGCGCAGCAAGAACAGCAAGGTCTACGGCTTCTTCCGCCGTGTCTTCCGGCGCAACAAGGCAGCACCGGCCGCCCCCGCATCTAAGCCGGTTGCGGCTCCGGTACCTTTCCCGAAGGCCGCCGAATAGCGGCCCTCGACTACAGGATGGCGGCCTGGCAGCCTTAGGCAAATATGCGGCCAGCGGATGCCTGGCTGGAAAGCACTCGAACCACAAGGCATTGGTCCAGCGCGATATTGTCGTCGCGACCGGTTCTCCCCGGCGCGTGAAGACGCTATGAAATCGACACAAATCAGGCGTGTGCGGCTATCCGCGAAGGAGGAACCCGCCGGTGACCGACCGCGTATCGCCCCTGGCTCCCATGGGGCATCCCGTGTTCCGGGCAATATGGTTCGCCAGCCTTGCATCCAATCTCGGCGGACTGATCCAGTCGGTTGGCGCCGCATGGCTGATGACGTCCATTTCCGCTTCCGATGACATGGTGGCGCTGGTCCAGGCCTCGACCACCCTGCCCATCATGATCTTCTCGCTCGCCGCCGGTGCCATCGCCGACAATTTCGACCGCCGCAAGGTAATGCTCGCCGCGCAACTGCTGATGTTCGCGGTATCGATCCTGCTGGCGGTCTGCGGTTACCTGAATATCCTCAATCCCTGGCTGCTGCTGGTCTTCACGTTCCTGATCGGCTGCGGCACGGCGCTCAACAATCCGTCCTGGCAGGCCTCCGTGGGCGATATGGTGCCGCGTCCCCTGCTCTCAGCCGCGGTGATCCTGAACAGCGTCAACTTCAACCTGACGCGCAGCGTCGGGCCGGCGATTGGCGGCATTATCGTTGCCACTGCAGGCGCGGCTGCCGCTTTCGCGGTCAACGTGCTGAGTTACCTGCCCTTGATCTTCGTCATCGCGCGCTGGAAGCGCGACATTGTTCCGAGCACTCTCCCTCCGGAGACGCTCGGCCCCGCCATGACGGCGGGGCTGCGCTACGTCGCCATGTCGCCGCACATCGAAAAGGTGATGCTGCGCGGTTTCGTCTTCGGCTTCAGCGCCATCGTCGTGCTGGCGATGCTGCCGCTGGTGGCGCGCGACCTGCCGGGCGGCGGTCCGCTGCTCTACGGCCTGCTGCTCGGCTGCTACGGCATAGGGGCCATCGGCGGTGCTTTCCTCGGTGGCCGGATGCGCGAGAACTGGTCGAACGAAGCGATCGCCCGCGCCGCCTTCATCGCCTTCGCCGCCAGTGCGACGACCATCTCGCTCGCTCCGAATGCCTGGATCGCCGGGTTGGGCGTCGCGATCGGCGGCGCAAGCTGGGTGTTCGCCCTGTCGATGTTCAATGTGACCGTGCAACTCTCGACACCGCGCTGGGTGCTTGGCCGGGCGCTATCGCTCTACCAGACCGCAACCTTTGGCGGCATGGCGCTGGGCGCCTGGGTCTGGGGGCTGGTGGCGGAAGAACGCGGTACGGACATCGCGCTGCTCTCGGCCGCCGGCGTCCTGCTGTTCGGTGCCGCGATCGGTTTCAAGCTGGCGCTGCCGGAAAAAACATCCGACAATCTCGACCCGCTCAACCGCTGGCAAGTTCCAAACGTCGCGCTCGATCTGCGCGGGCGCAGCGGGCCGGTCGCTATCCTGATCGAATATATTATCCGCGAGCGGGACACACGGGCCTTCCTGGAGGCCATGCACGACCGCGAACGCATCCGCCGCCGCGACGGCGCGCGACAATGGGAGCTACTGCGCGACACCGAGAAACCGGAACAATGGATCGAGTCGTACCACGTGCCAACCTGGAACGACTACGTGCGCCACAACCAGCGCCGCACCCATGCGGACGCCGTCGTCGATGACCGCATCCGCGCGCTGCACAGCGGTGGGGAACCGCCGAAAGTGCACCGCATGGTCATGCGCCCCACCGACTGGACCGAACCCGGCCTGCAGGTGAAGCCGCCGGTGGACATAGGCTAACCGGCTGCCGAAGCCTCCCACCCGGCCGCGCGGACCCGCAAGGATTCGATCTGCCGGCGCAGGCCGAAATTGAAGCGTGCGTCCGCGTTGCCGGCGGTGATTTCGCGCATGGCGAGAGCCGCCGCCGGATACCGGGCCAGCAGATCGCCTTCCTCGGAGGACAGGCCAGCCTTGTGGGCCTTCATGGACAGTGACTGCTCCTCGATCGCGAAGCCGATCACGAAATAGACGATGCCGAATGCCTCCCAGCTCGCCGTCCGGTCATCGGCGCCGGCTTCCTTGAGGCATTCTATCATGACGGAACCAACCCGGAGCACGTTCTCGGACACGGGATAGGTACCGGCAAAGACACGGGCGGCGTCGCGATGGGACAACAGCGCCCGGCGCACCTCGCCGGCCACGCGCTGAAGGCGCGCGTGCCACGCTTCGCCCGGCGGTTCCTGCCGCGCCACCGGCGCCATCAGGGCGTCCGCCATGCCTTCCAGCAGCACCTCCTTGCTGGCGAAATGCCAATAGAGCGAGGGCGCCTGTACCCGCAGCGCATCGGCCAGCTTGCGCATGGTCAACCCCTCCATTCCGACATCATCCAGCAGGTCCAGGGCGGCCGCGACGACCTCCTCCTTGACGATGCGCATCCGGCGTTCTCCTTTTTCCGGTTGACAACCTAACATCGTTAGGGAAATCTAACAACGTTAGATTGGAGTATTCGACATGAAAAAAACCTATGAAGTCATCGTCGCCGGAGCAGGCCCGTCCGGGCTCTGGCTGGCTTGCGAATTGCGGCTCGCGGGTGTCGATGTCGCCGTGATCGAGCGGCGCGCCGAGCGAAGCAGGCAGTCGCGCGCCCTCACCATGCATGGCCGGTCCCTGGAGATATTCGCCTTGCGCGGTCTCGCCGACCGGTTCCTGGCAACCGGCAAGCCGATTCCGACGGGGCATTACGCCGCGCTTGACACGCGCCTCGATTTTTCGCCGTTCGAGACGAGTTTCCCCTACACGCTGTTCATCCCGCAGGCGGCGACGGAGGAGCGGCTGGAGACGCGGGCCGCCGAACTCGGGGTCGATATCCTCCGCGGCACGGCGGTGACCGGCATCGAGGACTGTGGCGACCATGTCCTGGTCTCGACCGATGGCGGCGCCTGCTCGGCGCTTTACGTCGTCGGCGCCGACGGTGCGCGGAGCCTCGTGCGCGAACAGACAGGAATCGCCTTCGAGGGGGTTGCCGCCCGTAACACGATGATGTTGGCTGATGTCGTTCTGGGCGTGCCGCCGGCACGGCCTGTCGTCTCGGTCACGGACGAGAATGGATCGGTGATGATCGCCCCCTTGGGCGACGGGGTCCATCACCGCATTGTCCTGGTCGATCCCGAACGCATGCATGTGCCCCGATCCGAACCGGTGACGCTGGAAGAGGTGGCCACAGCCGCCGAGCGCATCCTTGGCATCGACTGCCAGCCGGGCGATCCGATCTGGCTGTCGCGTTTCACCGACGAGACGCGGCTGGCGTCCGCCTATCGGAAGGGCCGGGTGATGCTGGTCGGAGACGCCGCGCACATTCATGCGCCGATGGGCGGACAGGGCATGAATGTCGGCATCCAGGATGCGATGAACCTCGGCTGGAAGCTGGCAGCCGTGGTGAGGGGACGCGCACCGGAAATCCTGCTCGATTCCTACGAGGCGGAGCGCCGTCCGGTCGGCCAGACGCTGTACGCCAACACGCTGGCACAGGCCGGGCTCGTTACCCGCTTCGATCCGGCGACATTGGCGCTGCGCGCCACGCTGAACGACCTGCTCGCCATCCCCGCCGCCAATCGTCGCCTAGCCGGAGAGTTATCGGGTTTCGACCTGGCCTACGGGGCCTGGATGGCGACGACCCGCGCCAGCGGGCATCTCGCTGCAGGCGGGCGCGTGCCGGATGTGAGCCTGACGACAACAGGCGAGAGGGAGAGAAACCTGTATCGGCTGCTGGAGGCGGGCGACTGGCTGCACCTGGCATTCGATGCCGGGGCCGAAGCCCCCTCGCCGGCATGGCTCGATGCGAACGCCGTCCGATCCGTCTCCGCCACGCCGAAGGACGACGGCATCTTTGCCGGCGTCCGGGCCGCTCTCGTTCGCCCGGACGGCTACGCCGCCGCGGTCGCCCGCCATTAAGCCGGAGATGACATTCGTGGAAAAGCTCAATCCCGTGGAACTCACCCAAGCCTTCTCGCATCTCATCGCGCAGATCGCCGTTGGCCCGCCGGGCGCCCGTCTCGCGGCGATCTCCGGACAGGTGGCAATCGATGCCTCTAGCGCCCTTGTCGGTGGCGCCGACCATGCCGCACAGGCGCGCCAGTGCTTCACGAACATTCGCGCGGCGCTCGCCGCCCTCAACGCCAGCACGCATGATATGCTGCAGATGAGAATCCATGTCGTCGGACATAGGCCCGACCTCGTCCCGCTGATCTTCGCCGCCGGTCACGACGTCTTCGGCGAGGACTGGCCTGTCTGCGCCAGCACATGGATCGGTGTGGAAACGCTCGCCATGCCCGAATGGCTCGTCGAGATCGATGCGCTGGTATCTGTGGGCTGTACCGGCCTCTGTCCGGTGCTCCGGTGGCGACGCCTGGGACGTTTCGAACTGGGCGGCGCGCTTTGAGGCTGCGCGCCGCTCCTATCCATCGATGGCGCGACGGCGCGCGCCATTGACAAGTATTGCAGCATCCTCCACCTCATGGGCGGATTTCATCGACGACGAGGCCAGCCGGCCATGACCGGATACCAATCCTTCCCCTTGCCGCGGAGGCGATCCGTCGGCGTGAATGTGGGCGGCGTCATGGTGGGCGGCGACGCGCCGGTGGTGGTCCAGTCGATGACCAACACAGACACCGCCGACGTCGACGGCACGGTGGCGCAGGTCGCCGCATTGGCCAAGGCCGGTTCGGAGATTGTCCGCATCACCGTCGACCGCGACGAGAGCGCCGCGGCCGTTCCCGGCATCCGCGAAAGGCTCGACCGGCTGGGCATCAACGTGCCGCTGGTCGGTGACTTCCACTATATCGGCCACAAGCTGCTGGCAGACCATCCGGCCTGCGCCGAGGCGCTGGCGAAATACCGCATCAACCCCGGCAATGTCGGCTTCAAGGAGAAGAAGGACCGCCAGTTCGGCGCGATCGTCGAGATGGCGATCCGCTACGACAAGCCGGTCCGTATCGGCGTCAACTGGGGTTCGCTCGATCAGGAATTGCTGACGGCCCTGATGGACGAGAACCAGAAGAACGGTGCGCCGCTCACCGCCGACGAGGTGACGCGCGAAGCCATCGTGCGCTCGGCGCTGCTCTCGGCGGAGGCGGCGGAAGAAATCGGCCTGCCGCGCGACAAGATCATTTTGTCGGCTAAGGTCAGCCGCGTCCAGGACCTCGTCGCCGTCTATACCGAACTCGCCAGCCGCTCCGACCATGCGCTGCATCTCGGCCTGACCGAGGCCGGCATGGGCTCGAAGGGCATCGTTGCGTCCTCGGCCGCCATGGGCATTTTGCTGCAGCAAGGCATCGGCGACACGATCCGCATCTCGCTGACCCCCGAGCCGAACGGCGACCGCACCCGCGAGGTGCAGGTGGCGCAGGAACTGCTGCAGACCATGGGTTTCCGCCAGTTCGTGCCGGTCGTAGCCGCCTGCCCTGGATGCGGCCGCACCACCTCGACGGTGTTTCAGGAACTCGCCCAGAACATCCAGGCCGACCTGCGCAAGAACATGCCGGTGTGGCGCGACAAATATCCGGGCGTCGAGGAATTGAAGGTCGCCGTCATGGGCTGCATCGTCAACGGCCCTGGCGAATCAAAACATGCCGACATCGGCATCTCGCTGCCCGGCACCGGCGAAACGCCATCGGCCCCGGTCTTCATCGACGGGCGCAAGGCGGCCACCTTGCGCGGCCCCAACATCGCCCAGGATTTCGAAAAAATGGTCGCCGACTACATCGAGACGCGTTTCGGCCAGTCCGGCAGGCAGGCGGCGGAGTAAGAGTATGCTCGGGCGCGCGGTCCATATCGGGCTGTCGCTTCCAAGGCTTTTCCATGTGCGGTTCTGGCGGGTTTCGCCGCTCGCCCTGCTGTTCGGGTTCTGTCTCGGCGACGGCACGGCCCTCGCCGACCCGCCGAAATCCCGCATCATGACGACGGCACGCATCTGCGACATGATCGACATCCATGCCCGCGCCAACGGCCTGCCGCGCGACTTCTTCGCACGGCTGATCTGGAAGGAGAGTCGTTTCGATCCCGATGCCGTCAGTCCGGCCGGGGCGGAAGGCATCGCCCAGTTCATGCCGGGCACCGCGAAGATGCGGAAGCTGAAAAATTCCTTCGACGTCACCCAGGCGCTTCCCGCCTCCGCAAAATATCTTGCCGAATTGAAGACGGGCTTCGGCAACCTCGGGCTCGCCGCGGCAGCCTACAATGCCGGCGAAACGCGGGTGACCCGCTGGCTGACGTCGGGCGGCTTCCTGCCGCTGGAGACCGACGAGTATGTTCTCGACATCATGGGCGAACCCGCCGACAATTTTTCGGAGCGCAGCTACCTCGGCACGATACGGCCTCTCGATCCGAAGCGGGCGTTCCACGAAGCCTGCCGCAACATGCGCACCATCTATGCCCAGACCATCGCCATGGCGACCATTGCGACAAAACCCTGGGGCGTGCAGGTCGCCGGCAATTTCCGCCGCGCGGCTGCGATTAAACAATGGCAACGCGTCGCCGGTCGCTTCGGCAAGATCCTCAAAAATCCCGACCCCGTCGTCAGCCGCGTGCGCACGCCACGCGGCCGGCGCGGCATCTACGCCGTGCGTATCGGCGCCGACGACCGGGCGACGGCCAATAAGATCTGCGCCACTTTGCGCTCGGCCGGCGGCTCCTGTATCGTGATGCGCAATCGATGATGTGGTAGGTCGAGGCCGGCGCGCTAAGCCGTCTTCGCCATCACCGTCTCGCCAAGCCACGTGCCGATCTTGGCGCTCAGCCGGTCGGGCGAGACCGGTTTGGGCAGATAGTCGTCCATGCCGGCATCCAGGCATTTTTCACGGTCGCCTTTCAGCGCATGCGCGGTGACGCCGATGATCGGCGTGTGCTTGCCGGATGTCCCTTCCAGGTCGCGGATGGCGCGGCAGGCCTGATAGCCGTTCATTTCCGGCATCGACACGTCCATCAGAATCAGCCTCGGGCTGAGCGTGCGATACATTTCGACCGCCGTGCGGCCGTTTCCGGCGATGCGGTAGGAAAGGCCGAGGCCGTTGAGAATCTGGCCGAAGACGAGTTGGTTCACCTCATTGTCCTCGGCAACCAGGATTTCGATTGGCACATTGGCCGGCGTGGCACTAACCTCGCGCATGGCCGGCGTCGGGCCGCGCAGCAACGTGAAGGCCGGCGTCTCGCGCGGCGGATGCGGGACCGCTTCGCGGACATAGTGAACCCGTCCGGCCTGCGTCCGCGCCTTCTGGATGACCGCCACCAATGTCCCCAGCAGTTGCGCCGAGCGGGCCGGCTTGGTCAGGTGGGCGGCGATGCCGTAGTCGACAATCATGCGCGCGTAATCGATCTGGTCGACGGACGTGAGCAGCACGACCGGAATGGCCGACAGGCGGGAATCGGCGGCGAGCGCCCGCGCCACGTCGCTGCCGCTCATGCCCGGCATCTGGTAGTCGAGGATGATGGAATCCACCGAGGCGCCGAGTTTCTGCGCGCGGTCGAGGAAGGCGAGGCCGATCGCCCCGCTCTCGGCGGCGGCACAGTCAAACCCCCAGCTCCGCAACTGTTCCAGCAGGATCTCACGGTTGACCGGATTGTCGTCGATGACCAGCACACGGGCGCCGGTGATGTCGACCGGCACCGTATCGCCGACCGCGCCGACCTGATGGATCGGCAGCGGTACGCTGAACCAGAAAACCGAGCCGCGCCCGACCTCGCTTTCGACGCCGATGCGCCCGCCCATCAGGTCGACGAGCCGTGCCGCGATGGCGAGCCCCAGGCCGGTACCCTCGTGGCGACGGGTCGAGGAGCCGTCGACCTGCGCGAATTTCTCGAACACCGTTTGAAGTTTCTCGGCCGGAATGCCGATGCCGGTGTCCTCGACGCGCAGCTTCAGCATCAGCTTGCCATCCGCCGTTTCGCCGGAGACGTCGACCAGCACATGGCCACGTTCGGTGAACTTCACCGCGTTGCCGAGCAGGTTGGTGACGATCTGGCGGAAACGGCCGGCGTCGCCGACGACATGCGTCGGCAGGCGCGGGTCGACGCGAACGATCAGCTCAAGATTCTTTTCCGCCACGCGACTCGAGATCAGCGTCGCGACATCCTCGACCGCCTCGGCCAGCGGGAACGGAGCTGTATCCAGCGTCAACTGTCCGGCATTGATCTTGGAGAAATCGAGAATATCGTTGATGATGGTGATCAGCGCGTTGCCGGACTTCACGATGACATCGGTGAAAGTCTTCTGGCGCGGGGTCAGGTCGGTCCTGGCGAGCAATTCGGCCATGCCCAGCACGCCGTTCATCGGCGTGCGGATCTCGTGGCTCATATTGGCCAGGAATTCGGACTTCGCCCGGTCGGCCGCCTCGGCAAGATCGAGCAGGCGTTTCGTCTCGGCGAAGGCGCGGCGGATGGCATTCTCCATCGGCCGGAAGATCCACAGTGCCACAAAGGCCAGAACCGCGAGCATGAGCGCGCTGGAATAGGCAAGCAGTCTGTCCGCACGTTCAGCCACTGCCACGCGCTCGGCGTCAAGCGCGGCGCGGGCGCGCATCAGCAATGGCTGGGCGAACAGCGAGTTCTGGTTGCGGATCTCGCGGGAACTCCATTCGTCGGCCTGCCTGGCTCCGGCCAGCGAACCAAGATTGCGGATGATGTCGCGCGACGACCAGAACAGGTCGCCGTTGACCGAAGAGGATTCGACTTCGCTTTCGACCTCGGATGAAAGGCCGGGACGCACCGCTTCAAGCTGCGCGGACAGAGCATCGATTTCGGCGGAGAGCCGGGAGGCGTGACCGGCCGCCGCCGCGCCGAGGTCGGCGCGCGTCTCGTCGCGCCAGGTGCTGCTGGCGCCATCGGCAAAGCCGGCAGCACTGTTCAGATCGCGCGCCAGGGTCGCGAGGTCGAGCCCGATACGATCGACGCTGCGGCGGAAATCATTGAGGTTGTTCAGCATGAACATGATCACGGCGGTGCTCACGGCAAAAAGCACCAGCCCGGATAGATAACGTAAGCGTACCGATCGGATGAAAGTCGAATAGTTCGGCACGCCCCGCCCCCGGAAATCGGCTAAAATTTCGCCGAGCCGGATTACGCTTTATTGTCCTTAAGAATCCGTTCCAGGGCAGCTCTATCCAGGTTGCGTATGCGGTCTTGTCCGGCCTTCGGCTCGGTATTCCATGTCCCAGAGAGGCGCATCTTGCGCACACGTTCCGGCGGGAGCATCCTTGATGTGAGGGGCATTCCGGATGCCTGCGCATCCGGATGTGCTGAGGTCCGCAGCTACACATGCCGCTTTTGCCGGACGCACCGGCCGGCCGCTTCCATGGCGGCCCTTGTGAGGCGACCAACATGTTGCAGGGTGCCACGATCCACATCACGCCCAGTTGGGTGAACAGCAGGATTCCCATCGACATTGCCTGGGATCCGACGCTTCTGAGCCTGTCGCCAAAGGGGGACTGGTGGGGCATCCTCGCCCTGCTCGGGCGAACGGGAACAGATAAGGGCGAGTGGGACTGGGACCAGAGCGACCGAAAACTCTTTCTGTGGGTCGTTGTGCCGGGTTCCGGGCACCGGCGGCTTGTGGCCGCGATGTCGCAGTTCGACATGCCGCCGGTGAAAGGCGCCAGCGGCACCGGCAGCGTTCAGCCCGGTATGGTGCCCACGACGCAACCGGTGCCGTTCAATTGGGTGGTCGGCTGAGCCGCAGTCAGTGCTTCCGCTCGGCGATGAAGGTGGCGACGGATTTTAAGGTTCCGCCACTGTCGCCATAGGGCGCCAGCAGGTCATGCGCCTGCTCCACCAGACCGCTGAGCTGTTTTCGCGCCCAGTCTTCGCCGTGCAGCGCCACTAGCGTCGCCTTGCCGGCGGCGGCGTCCTTGCCGGTCGCCTTACCTACGATTTCCGGCGTGGCGGTGATGTCCAAAAGGTCGTCCGCAAGCTGGAAGGCCAGCCCGATCGCCGAGCCGAATTCGGACAGCCTCTCGCGATCGGCGGAACCCGCATCGGCAACGATTGCGCCCGCCTCGCAGGCGAACCGGATCAGCGCACCGGTCTTCATCGCCTGAAGCGTGATGATGCCCGCCTCGTCGGGCGTTTTTTTCTCGGCGGCGAGATCGAGCGCCTGCCCACCCGCCATGCCGCCGACACCGGCGGCGCGGGCCAGACCCCGCACCAGTTCGAGCTGTCGCAGCGCCGACGGCCCGGCATCGCGCG
This sequence comes from Mesorhizobium sp. IMUNJ 23232, assembly GCF_044326205.1. Taxonomy (NCBI): domain Bacteria; kingdom Pseudomonadati; phylum Pseudomonadota; class Alphaproteobacteria; order Hyphomicrobiales; family Phyllobacteriaceae; genus Mesorhizobium; species Mesorhizobium sp. IMUNJ 23232. The sequence goes on along the minus strand of NZ_JBIRCY010000001.1, from coordinate 273,082 downwards.
ACGGAAACGACGAGGTCTCGGCGAGGATGTCGAAGGCGAGCGTCAGCAGGCTGTCGCCCGCAAGAATGGCGCTCGCCTCGTCGAAGGCGCGGTGCACCGTCGGCTGACCGCGCCGCAGGTCGTCGTCATCCATGGCCGGCAGGTCGTCATGGATCAGCGAATAGCAATGGACGCATTCCAGCGCCGCCGCGACCGTCAGCGCCGCCGATCCGTCACGGCCGAACAGCGCCGCGCTTTCCAGCACCAGGAATGGCCGCAGCCGCTTGCCGCCGTTGAGCACGCCGTGGCGCATGGCGGCAAGCAGCGTTGCCGGCCGCGTGATTTCGCCGTCGCGCGACTTGTCGGCGAGCAACTCGCGCAGCCTCTCCTCGATCTGGCGCGCGCGGCGGTCGAGGAGTTCTTCGAAGGCGGGAGCGGTCGAGGTCGTCATGCCGCCCCGTTTAGGCGATACGCCGCCGTGGTCAAGCCGCTGCTTATATGGCGGCAGGCGTTGCGCTTGCGGCCAGTGACCATTATTCCGATGGAGACAGGACGCGAAGGCGGGTGGCTTGGGCGAAACCGTTCAATCGGAGACCGGGGAGGTGGCAGCGAAGGACGGCGGCCAGGCGAGCCGGCGCGGCATCCGCTTCTGGCTACGCCGCCTGCTCAAGATCGCCGTGGTGCTGGCGCTGATCCCGGTAGTGCTGACGATCCTCTATCTGCCGCCCTTCGTCAGGCCCGTCTCGACGCTGATGCTTGCCGACCTCGTGATGCTGAAGGGTTATGACCGGCAATGGGTTTCGATCGACGACGTTTCGCCGGTTCTCATCCACTCCGTCATCATGTCGGAGGACGGCCAGTTCTGTAACCATTACGGCGTCGATCTGGGAGAGCTCAAGAAGGTCATCCTCGACCCGAGAGGCCCATCACGAGGGGCGTCGACCATCACCATGCAGTCGGTGAAGAATCTCTATCTGTGGCCTCGGCCGTTCGGAACCGTTCGGAAACTTCTCGAACTGCCCTACGCCACCTATGTCGATCTGGTGATGTCGAAACGCCGGATCATGGAAATATATCTCAACATCGCCGAATGGGGGCCGGGCATATACGGGATCGAGGCCGCCGCGCAGCATCATTTCGGCGTCTCGGCGAAGAACCTCACCCGCAAGCAGGCGGCTTTGCTGGCGGTGACCCTGCCCAATCCGATCCTGCGCAACCCCGCAAAACCGTCCCGGGACATGCGTTTTCTCGCAAACCGCGTGCAGCGCCTTGCCTCCCGCTCGGGCGACTATGTGCAATGTATCGACTGAAGCCGGGCGCTGCGGCAAAAAATGTTAGCCGCCGCGCTGGCCAAAACCCTTTCGCGCGTGTATAGGCACGCCGGATTTCTCATACCGGCCCGGAACGCGCGGCTCCCTTTGCCAGAGCAGCCGGGTCCATTGACCGAAGGAATACAACAATGGCTGTGCCAAAAAGAAAGACTTCGCCGTCGAAGCGCGGCATGCGCCGCTCCGCAGACGCGCTCAAGGCCCCGACCTATGTCGAGGACAAGAACTCCGGCGAGATGCGCCGCCCGCACCACATCGACCTGAAGACCGGCATGTATCGCGGCCGTCAGGTTCTGGAGCCCAAGGAAAGCTGAGCATTTTCGGCTTTCGGACTGGTTTGAAGGGACCGGCCTTGCGCCGGTCTTTTTGCGTCTGGGCTCCGTGCCGCCGGACCACCGGGCTTGACGCGACTGCGGCTTGACTGGAATAGGTCGGGTCCGAAAAGCCGAGGTTCGCAAAAATGCTGGGTATGGTTCCGCTGCTGATCATCCCGTTCCTGCTCTACAATCTCGGCCTTGCCGGCCTGTTCGGCAGAACGGAAGCGGATCCCTTCGCCACCGAGATTTTCTCGGTGACCATGATGTCCGGCGGCGTCTGGAGCATGTCGGCTGGCGATCTCCTCGTCGTCATCGCCCTGGTGCTGCTGTTCGTCGAGATGATGAAATCGACGCGCTCTTCCAACGCCTCGATCGTCGACCATCTGCTCTCGACCTTCGTCTTCGTCGCCTTCCTCGTCGAGTTCCTGCTCGTGCGGGGCGCGGCGCATCCGGTCTTCTTCCTGCTGATGATGATCACGCTGATCGACGTGCTGGCCGGCTTCTCGGTGACGATCCGTACGGCAGGCCGAGACTTGAACGTCGACTGACCGATCCAACGAAGGTCATGGAGATGGCCGCAGGAGAGAGCACCGACCGCACAGATACCGCGAGGAGCGGCATAGGCGGGTTCTTCACTGCGCGCTGGAAGGGCGAAGTGCCGCTGGAAAAACTGTTCTGGCGCGACATGATCGTCATCGGCACCGCCGTGAACATCGCCGCGACCCTCGCCTCGGTCGGCCTGCTCGCCGCGAAGGTGCCGCTCTCTGTCGCGCTCGCCGTCCATTTCGGACCGCTGCCCTACAATCTCTTCCTGGCCTTCGCGGTGTGGCGCACCGCCGATCGCCGGGGCGGCTGGGCCGGATTTTTCTGCCAGACAATATCGTTGCTCTGGCTGATCGCCGCGATCGTGATCTGACGCTTCAGTCGGCTATGGCCGCGAGATATCGCGCAACCGATTCCGCAAGCACTGTCCGGGCACCGCCAATCACGTTGTTGTCCCACCAGCCGCCGTAAATGTCCGTGAACTCAAAACGCGCGAGCGCTGCCTCTATTGCCCGTATGGTGCGTGCGTTGAGCGGGATTTAGTTGGGATAGCTGTACATGAAGGAGACGCGTCGGCGTGTCGGCGTGACCTGGACGATGTCGCCCGCAAACAGGGCATTGCTGCCCTGGCGTTTCCAGTGCAAAACTTGCCCGCCGGCGAAATGACCGCCGCAGCGCACCAGCGTCAGCGACGGGTTGAGCGCCAGCGTTTCGCCTTCCCAGAAGTGAATCGCGGGATCGGGGCGCATCACCCACTGCCGGTCTGCCTCATGAATGTGGATCGGCACGCCGTCAAAGGCCCGGCTCCAGTCCACCATCGCCGAATAGAAATGCAGATGGGAGATGGCGATCGCCTGCAATCCGCTGCGCCGCCCGATCTCGGTGACCGCCTCGTCGGTGACCATGCTGACGCAGTCCCACAGCACATTGCCGTGCGGCGTTTCGGCCAACAGCGCGCGCTGGCCGATGGCGAAGCGCGGCGAAATCCCGAAGCCGAGCACGCCGACATCTTCGCGCATGTCCAGCCCATGCCCGGTGGCGATTTCGGCCGGCGTCGTCCAGGCCTGACCTTCCCAGCACACCCATTGCCGCTCGTCCTCGCAAATCAGGCAATGGGTGGGCGGCGTTTCGCTCTCGGCGAACTGGACGCCGCAGGTCACGCAGATGAAATGGGCCATGACATCTGTCCTGTCGTCGAGGATGCGGAGCAGACCGGCCGCGTGCCCGGTCAGGCGCTCACGCCGGCTCAAAATTCAACGCGACGCCGTTGATGCAGTAGCGCAGATAGGTCGGCGGCGGACCGTCCTCGAAGACATGGCCGAGATGGCTGCCGCAGCGCGAGCAGTGGCACTCGGTGCGCACCATGCCGTAGCTGCGGTCGGTCGTCGTCTCGACCGAACCCGGAACCGGGTCGTTGAAGCTCGGCCAGCCGGTGCCGCTCTCGAATTTCAGCTTGGATTCGAACAGAGGCTGGTCGCAGCCCGCGCATTTGAAGGTGCCTGCGCGCTTTTCATGAAGCAGCGCGCAACTGCCCGGCCGCTCGGTGCCGTGGTTGCGCATCACGGCATATTGCTCGGGGCTGAGCAGCGCGCGCCATTCGGCGTCGGTGCGGGTCACGGGATAGCTGTGGCTGTCCATTGCAGTCTCCTGGCTCGGAAATTTGTCATGTGTGCTGTTCGCCAAATATAGGCATTCGTTTCGCCTGCCCGCCATGGGCCAGGATCATCTTCCTGTGTTGGCGTGTCTCAATGCCTCCTCGACAGTTCCTTTGTCGCCGCCTCCAGGCCGGCCAGTGTCAGCGGATACATGCGGTCAGAAAATGTCTCGCGGATCAGGCCGATCGAGTGCGTGTAGTCCCAGTGCTTGCGTGGGACCGGGTTCAGCCACACCGCGTTCGGCCATTGCGCGAGCACGCGAGCCAGCCAGACGGCGCCGGCTTCCGGGTTCCAGTGTTCGACCGAGCCTCCCGCCATGGTCACCTCGTAGGGGCTCATCGAGGCGTCGCCGACAAAAATAACCTTGTAGTCGTGGCCGTATTTGTGCAGCACGTCGAGCGTCGGGATGACCTCGGCATGGCGGCGGCGGTTGTCCTTCCAGACAACCTCGTAGAGGCAGTTGTGGAAATAGAAATATTCGAGTTGGCGGAATTCCGCGCGCGCCGCCGAGAACAGTTCCTCGACGATTTTTATATGGTCGTCCATCGAGCCGCCGACATCGAAGAACATCAGCAGCTTCACCGCGTTGCGCCGCTCCGGCCGCGTCTTCACGTCGAGATAGCCGTGTTCGGCGGTGGCGTGGATCGTGCCGGGCAGGTCCAGTTCCTCTACCGCTCCGTCACGCACCCAGCGGCGCAGGCGCTTCAGCGCCACCTTGACGTTGCGGGTGCCAAGCTCGACGGAATCGTCGAAGTTCTTGAACTCGCGCTTGTCCCACACTTTTACCGCGCGCCGGTTGCGGCTCTCGTGCTGGCCGATGCGGATGCCTTCGGGATTGTAGCCATAGGCACCGAAGGGCGAGGTGCCAGCCGTGCCGATCCATTTTGATCCGCCCTGATGCCGGCCCTTTTGTTCCTCCAGCTGCTTCTTCAGCGTCTCCATCAGCTTTTCCCAGCCGCCGAGCGCTTCGACGAGTTTTTTCTCCTCGTCGGTGAGATGCTTTTCCGCCAGCCGCCGCAGCCACTCCTCGGGAAGCGTGGCAACATCGATCGCCGCCTCGCCGGCCAGCGCCTCGACGCCCTTGAAGACATGGGCGAAAACTTGGTCGAAGCGGTCGATATGACGCTCGTCCTTAACCAGCGCCGAGCGGGCCAGATAGTAAAAACCTTCGACGTCATAGTCGACCAACCCGGCTTCCATGCCTTCGAGCAAGGTCAGGTATTCTCGGAGCGAGACCGGGACGCGGGCGGCTTTGAGTTCGAGGAAGAAGGGGAGGAACATGGTGTCAAATCGGCAGTTGCTTGAAATTGCCGCGAAAATTGATGCTCAGTTCTAGCATGAACGGAGGATCGAAACGCTGGATGGTTTCGTATAGCCGCGGCCACTGGTCAATCAGCACCGCGCAGCAACGGTGCATCGGGCTTTTCTGATAGGCGGGAGCCAGCACCACGCCGCGCAGCCTTGCTCGACGGAATGCCTGTGCCTCGGCCCTGTTCTTCCTGATCCTCTGGTCGCCGGTGACGACCAGCCATTCACCTCCGCTTGCCGAAATATAGTTCATCCACTCGATATCTTTCGCATTCTGCATCGACAATTGGCGCAGATGAACCGCACGATGGCCGTCGTTTCCGATGAATCCGTTTAGTGTAGAAGCCATGACCGGTGATGTGCAGTTGTCGAACAGCACATTCATGCAGCGTTCGCCAACTCGCTCTCGAATCTGACGGCCCGAGCGACGGCCTGCACCGGCACCTGCCAAATCCTCGCGGCCGCTTCAGCACTGCCTTCCGCCGCAACCGCCGCCGCCAGAGCGGCAGTCGGTACACCACTGTCCGATTCGATCGGTTGGCCGAATGATCGTTCAGGGTCGACGACTATTTTCTGGTTCTTGCCCGCCGGCCACCAGCGGATCGGTGCGATGCCTTCGAAGTCGACACCCTTGAGGCTCGACTCCACGATGCGCTTGAAAGCGTATTGTTGCTTGAACAGGTCAAGCAGCTTTGCATCGCCCGTCTGATCCGCGATCTCAAGAAAGATCGACCGGCCATCCGTCACGAACCTGGTCGTGGAAAGCGGCCGCTCTTCGTCAATGAATTTTTGAGCCTCGACGATTGCACGACGTATCATGATCGCGCTGACGCCGGCCTGCATGAAGGCATCTGCCGTGCGCAACTCCATCAAATCCCGAAATCCAAGGTAGGTCTTGCCGTCGCCAAGTTCGACCTGCGGCGACCAAAGACTGTCGTACCACTTGCCTTTGACTGCGTGGCCATGCAGCCAGCGTACGATCTTGCCGGCGGGGATTCGTAGCAGGCGCGCCGCTTCGGCGGGCGTGTACAAACCCACGCCGACCAAGCTCTCCGTATCAACGTGATGATTGCGCTGATCCATACCCGAACCATATCACCTTCCGACTGGGCACAGAATCCCGGTTACAACAAATCATACTCGATGAACCCCGTCCGCCTCGCTACCCGATCATAAAGCCGGCGCGCCGTGGTGTTGGTCTCGTGGGTCATCCAATAAACGTTGGTGACGCCCTTCTCGTCCGCTGCTTTGCGCACTGCTTCGATCAACGCCGCGCCAACTCCCTTGCCGCGGACCTCGGGATCGGCGAACAGGTCCTGAAGGTAGCAATTGTCGACCTTCGCCCAGCAGGAGCGATGGTAGAGATAATGCGTCAGGCCGACCGGCCTGCCGTCCAGCAGCGCGAGAAGACCCTTGGGCTCGAATTCGCCGCCGTCGAACAGGCGCTGCCAGGTGCTGGCGTAGACGTCGTCCGCCAGGGTGGTCTCGTAGAAGGTGAGGTAGGCAGTCCACAGGCGGTGCCAGTCGGCGTGGTCGGATTGCTGAAGCGGGCGAATGGTGATCGGCATGCATTCCTCACAGGATCGGGCGGCGGTCGGTCGATTGTAAGCATGGTGCGGTCGACAGGCGATAGCGCCAGCCGCGTCTTGTCGTTGCCACGCCCGCCTTCGCGTCTGGCCATTGTCAAAGAACGCCCTCATTCGCGAGGGTAGTCGGGAAGCGGGGCGCGAGGCCGAGCCTCTCAAAAGTTAGATACGTGGCGCGAACCTTGCGCCCCGCCGGCGTGCTTGCCCGACCGCTGATACCGCCCCGGCTCAATCCGAGGCTTGTCGTCGCGAACTGGGGCCCGGGTCTGAAGGCTCATGCCAAGCCGCGCACCGTTACGCAGCCACCCCGGCGCCGTCCCCCTCCACGCTCATCCGGTTCATGACCCGTGTTCCCGCGAGGGCGATGGCCGGGATTATGAGGGACAATGAATCGGCGGGGAGAAAAATCGACGAAAAAATCCGACGCGATCGTGCAAGCTTCTGATTGTGAAAGGATTTTTCTTAAGATGCAAAAAAATTTGCGGATTTCCGTCCCCGTTTTGAGGCCGTTCAAACCCTTTCGAAGAAGCCGCACAATATGTTCGGGCCGATTCTCGCCCGGCCGCAGCTCAGCAAATTATCGACCCGTGACATTGGCGGCTACCCCTATCTCCTCGCCATGAACGCCAGCCGCTCGAAAAGATGCACGTCCTGCTCGTTCTTCAGCAGCGCGCCGTGCAGTTTCGGCAGCATGTTCTTCGGGTCGGCGCGCAGATCTTCCGGCGCCACGTCGTCGGCCATCAGCAACCTTATCCAGTCCAGCGCCTCGGAGGTCGATGGTTTCTTCTTCAGCCCCGGCACCTCGCGGATCTCGTAGAACTGCGTGAGCACGGAGCGCACCAGCGCCTGCTTGATGCCGGGATAATGCACGTCGACGATTTTCTGCAGCGTCTCGGCGTCGGGAAAGCGGATGTAGTGGAAGAAGCAGCGGCGCAAAAATGCGTCCGGCAGTTCCTTCTCGTTGTTCGACGTGATGATGACGATCGGTCGCTGTCTTGCCGAGATCGTCTCGCCGGTCTCGTAGACGAAGAATTCCATGCGGTCGAGTTCCTGCAAAAGGTCGTTGGGGAACTCGATGTCGGCCTTGTCGATCTCGTCGATCAAGAGCACGACCTTGCGGTCGGCGGCGAACGCGTCCCACAGCTTTCCGCGCTTGATGTAATTGTGGATGTCGTTGAAGCGCGCGTCGCCGAGCTGGCTGTCGCGCAGCCGGCTGACCGCGTCATATTCGTAAAGGCCCTGCTGCGCCTTGGTGGTGGATTTCACATGCCATTCGATCAGGTCGAGGCCGAGGGCCGCCGCCACCTGCCGCGCCAGCTCGGTCTTGCCGGTGCCGGGCTCGCCCTTGACCAGCAGCGGCCGCTCCAGCGCGATCGCCGCGTTGACGGCCACCATCAGGTCCTTGTCGGCGACATAGGCCGCCGTTCCTTCGAAACGCATTCTTCGTCCTTCCAGCCGATAGGTCCAGACGGTGAATAGGTAGGGATAGACGGGTGCGCAAGTCGCGCTTTCGCGAAGATGGCACTGGCGGGCGATGGCCCGCCGGCTTATATTCGTTCCCGACGGTCTGGGCTTCGCGGCAGGAGAGACATTTCCCCGGGGCCTTATCGATCTCGAAGGGAGCTGTCCCTGGCCGGACCCGTGGGTTCGGACATATGGCGCCCACCTACTTTGTAGGTTCCCGGGATCGACTTCTTCACCGGTTGCCTGGATCGTCGCTTCCCCTTTCCCCATCGTGACTGTGGCCGCGCGGTCTTGCTTTTGGCGTGCCCTGCTGCCAGTTTCCCGTCGCCTTCCATCCGGACTCTTCCATGCCGCTCACGATCGCCACCTGGAACATCAATTCCGTCCGCCTGCGCATGCCGATCGTCGAGCGTTTCCTGACCGAGCACCAGCCGGACGTGCTGTGCCTGCAGGAGACCAAATGCCCGGACGACCAGTTTCCCTCCGCCGCGTTCCGCAAACTCGGCTACGAGTATTTGGCGATCAGCGGGCAGAAGGGCTATCACGGCGTGGCGACCGTGGCGCGCCGGCCGATCGAGGTGGTCGACCGGCGGCGTTTCTGCGACATGCAGGACTGCCGGCATGTTTCCGTGCGATTCCCTGCGGGCGGGAAATCGCTGCTGGTGCATAATTTCTACGTGCCCGCCGGCGGCGACGAGCCGGACCCCGCCATCAACTGGAAGTTCAAGCACAAGCTCGACTTCGTCGCCGAGATGAACGCGGTGCGCGCCGAGGCCGGCGACGCTTCCGCATCGATCCTGGTCGGCGACCTCAACATCGCGCCGCTGGAGCACGACGTGTGGTCGCACAAGCAACTGCTCAACGTCGTCAGCCACACGCCGGTCGAGACCGAGAATTTCGAGGCGATGCGCAAGGCCGGCGACTGGGTCGACCTGATGCGCCTCAACATCCCCTACGAGCAAAAACTCTACACCTGGTGGAGCTATCGCGCCCAGGACTGGGAGGCTTCGGACCGCGGCCGGCGGCTCGACCATGTCTGGTCGTCACCGAACCTCGTGCCGGCCTTCCAAGGCTACGAGATTCTGCGCGCCGCGCGCGGCTGGGACCGCCCGTCCGACCATGTGCCGGTGATTGCGCGGTTCGATCTGGAGTAGCGCTTTCGAGAGATCGCCGCGGCGTTCAGCGGAGCGCTTCCCACTCCGGCCGCAGCAGGGACATAATCACCTCGTCCCTGTGGGCGCCGCCGAAATAGGCGCTGCCGCGGGCGATCCCTTCCTGAACGAACCCCACGGCCTCATAGGCGCGGTGGGCGCGAACATTTTCGGGAAAATGGCCGATCCACACCCTGTAGGCGTCGGTTTCCTCAAACACCTTGGCGACGGCCGCCGTCAGCAGCCGCCTGCCATGTCCTTGCCCCGGCGTCACGACGGCTATCCGCCTGACCGGCGTTACGCGCTCGGGCGACGCCCAAAACCGAAACATGACGAAACCGACGGGTGTCTGCCCGTCCAGCCCGAGGAAATAGGCGTGGCTTCCGTCGTGGAAGGCGGCACGATGCCGTGCCTCGTCCCAGCGCCCGACGAGAGCGTCGTAGCCTTCAAGCCTCTCGGTCGCCATGATGAAAGGCAGGTCGGTTTCAATGGCACGAGTGAGTTGCAAATCTATATCCTGCTTGTTTTCGATGCTCAGCCCGCGAAGCGGGGCGCCAGCCCCTCGATCTGCTCGATGAGCGCCTGGAAATCGGCGTGGATGCGGCGGTAGAGAATGACCGCCGTATCCGGATATTCTTCCAGAATGCGCCGGAAGGTCCGGCGGCTGAGCCGCAGCAATTCCGAATCGGAAGCCGCCTCCGCGCTTGTCAGCCGTCGCGTGTCGGCGATCAGCGCCAGCTCGCCGATCATCGCTCCCGCCCCGGCCCGGCCGACCGGCAGGCGGTCGTCGTCGCCCTCGCGGAACAGGCTGATCGACCCCCTCACCACCACATAGGCCGCGTCCGCCTCGTCATCTTCCCGAAACAGCCTTCTGCCATTGGGAAGGGAGACCTGCTCGGCGCCGAAGGCCAGCAGGCGCAATTGTTCGGCGGTGAAGCCCTCGAACAGCCTCACGCCGGACAGGACGCGAATATCGTCATCCAGCGCCATCCAGTCCCCAATTCGGTGGCCGGCTCTCTCCCCGAGGCGGTTCCCCCACCGCCTCCACCGGTCAGGGAACCAGCTTGTAACCGCCGCTTTCTGTCACAAGAATTTCGGCATTGGAAGGATCGCGCTCGATCTTCTGGCGCAGCCGGTAGACATGGGTTTCCAGCGTGTGGGTGGTAACCCCGGAATTGTAGCCCCACACCTCCTCGAGCAGCACGTCACGGGTCACCACCTTTTCGCCGGCCCGGTAAAGATATTTGATGATCGAGGCTTCCTTCTCGGTCAGCCGCACCTTTGCGCCCTTCTGGTCCAGCAGAAGCTTCTGGCTGGGCTTGAAGGTGTAGGGGCCGACGGAGAAGGTGGCGTCCTCGCTCTGCTCGTGCTGGCGAAGCTGGGCGCGGATGCGGGCGAGCAGTACGGCGAAGCGGAAGGGCTTTGTCACATAGTCGTTGGCGCCGGCCTCGAGCCCCAGAATCGTGTCCGAATCCGTGTCATGCCCCGTCAGCATGATGATCGGCGCCTTGTAGCCGCCCTTGCGCAGCAGTTTCACCGCCTCGCGCCCGTCCATGTCGGGCAGTCCGACATCCATGATCAGAAGGTCGATCATGCCGCCGCGCGCCGCGGTGACGCCCTTTGCGGCGGTCGCCTCCTGCAGCACGTCGAATTCCTCGTAGAGCGAAAGCTGCTCGACCAGCGTGCCGCGGAGGTCGTCATCATCGTCGACGATCAGGATGGTGCGTGATGTCATGGTCCAGTCCGTTGTCCTGCAAGCATAATTCGGTTGACCGCCGCCCGTTTATGCGGAACCTGCACCGACAAACAGCCTGATCACGGTGATTTGTCGGCGCATGCGATCATACTCCAAAAAACGTGAGCGCAAGCAGTCATTTGGAACAGGTGTGGCGGGACTGAGCCGGCTGGTGGTGCGCCCGCGCCCTGGCGTGCCCACTCAAGGGCTCTTGCAGGCCGGCCCGGCAGTGTTTCCCTGCGCATTGGGACGCGGCGGCATTTCCGCCAACAAACGCGAGGGCGACGGCGCCACCCCTCTGGCGCGGATGCGCCTGCTCGGCGGCTATTTCCGCAATGACCATGTCCGCATCGGCGGCACGCGGCTGGTAATGGAGGCGATATCAGCCGACCTCGGCTGGTGCGAGGTGCCGGACGACCGCAACTACAATCGCCCGGTCAAGATGCCCTATGCGGCGAGCCACGAGACCATGCGCCGGGATGACCCGCTCTACGATTATTGCATCGTGCTCGACTGGAACATTGTTCCGCGCAGGCGCGGGCGCGGCAGCGCCATCTTCTTCCACCTCGCCCGCCCCGACTTTTCGCCGACGCAAGGGTGCGTGGCGGTGACGGCGCGGGTGATGGCAAGGCTGTTGCCGCATCTGTCGCGCCGGACGGTGCTGGAGGTAAGGCGCTGACGATAATTCTACCGTCGAATATGGTTTCGCGCGAATTTTCCGCATTCTCCCGATAAAACGCAATCGCTGAAACCTGGTCGTCGTTCGAAGCGATGCGAGTAGCTTGCAACCTTCCCGCAGCCCGCTAAAGTCGCGAAAATTCCGCCGATCCCGATAAAAGCAGCTTCTCAGGAGCGCGTCATGACCCGTCTGAAATTTGTTCTCGCCACGCTGGCGGCTCTCATGCTGTTTCCGCTCGCGGCCTTTGCCCAGGCGCTGCCCGATCTCGGCGGCAAGAAGGTGGTGATCGTCACCGAGAACGCCTATTTCCCGCTGCAGTTCGTCGACCCCAAAACGGGCAAGCCGGTCGGCTGGGAATATGATGCAATCGAGGCGCTGTCGAAGAAGCTGAATTTCACGGCCGAATACCAGAACACCTCCTGGGACGCGATGATCCAGGCCGTGTCGGACAAGCAGTACGACATGGGCATGACCGGCATCACCATCAAGGACGATCGCAAGGAGAAGGTGGATTTCTCCGATCCCTACATGCTCTCCGAAATCTTCATGCTGGTGCGCGGCGACGAAAGCCGCTTCACCGACGCGAAGAGTTTTGCCGCCAACGACAAGCTGCTGGTAGGCGCGCAGGCCGGCACCTCGCCCTTCTACGTCGCCGTCTACAACGTGCTCGACGGCAACGAGCAGAACCCGCGCATCAAGCTGATGGACACATTTGCCTCGACGGTCGCTGCGTTGCAGGCCGGCGACGTCGACCTGGTGCTGACCGACAGCGCCGCCGGCAAGGCGCTCTCCGACAATTCCGGCGGCAAGCTGAAGCTGATCGGCGCGCCGCTGCAAGCCGAGGAATTCGGCTTCATCTTCCCGAAGGGTTCCGATCTCGTCGCGCCGATCAACGCCGGCATCGCCGCGCTGAAGGCCGACGGCACCTTCGACCGGCTAACCCAGAAATGGTTCGTCGACTACAAGCCGTAAATTTCGACGTATCGGCCGGATAGACAGTCTTGGAGGAAATGCCAGCAGGCGGCATAGCGGCCGACCGTGTTCGGCCGGCCCGGACCGGCACGCAGGATTTTCCGTACTGGCTGGTCGCCCTGATCCTGATTGCGATTGCTGCGGCAATCGCGATTGCGGCAAGCGACCTCTACAGCCAGATCTTCATGACCGTGGTCCAGGGAACGTGGATCACTATCTATGTGACGATCGTCGGCTTCGCACTGGCTTCTACTCTTGGCCTGTGCCTTGCCCTGATGGCTCTGTCGGGTTCCATCTGGCTACGGCAGATAGCGCGCTTCTATACCGAACTCTGCCGGGGCATTCCCTTCCTCGTATTGTTGTTCTGGATCGCCTTCGCCGGCGTGCCGGCCTTTGTGGCGCTGTGGAATTCTGTCATGACGCCGCTCAGGGAAGCCGGTTTGGTCGGCGAACTCTTGGTGCGCGACGTCTCGCTGCTGTGGCGTGCGATCATCGCGCTGACGATCGGCTATGGCGCCTTCATCGCCGAGGTCTTTCGCGCCGGCATCCAGTCGGTCGACCCCGGCCAGATTGAGGCGGCCAAAGCGCTCGGTCTGTCGCGCACCCAGCGTTTTCGGCTGATCGTCTTTCCGCAGGCGATGCGCACCATCCTGCCACCCCTCGGCAATGACTTTGTCACCATGGTGAAGGACTCGTCCTTCGTCTCGGTGCTGGGGGTCGCCGACATCACGCAGATGGGGAAAATCTACTCGGCCGGCTCGTTCCGCTTCTTCGAGACCTATTCCATCGTCGCCTATATCTACCTGCTGCTGACGGTCAGCCTGTCGCTGATGCTGCGGGCGCTGGAGCAGAGGATGCGGCGCGCGCAGCGATGAACGCCAGGCCGCCTTTGGGGCGAAGCGGAAACGGCCGGCGATTTTGAACTCAAACAGGCTGGCCTTAAACGGCGAGAAAGCCTGATACCGGCGGGTCTCTTCATACACTGTTCCTTGCCGGTCTGCTTTTGGCCCGGAAGCCGGAGTTCGAACAGGATCCCTACCAACCCTATTTCAGCCTGTTCGCCCGCTCCAGCGCCTGCTTGATCTCCTCTTCGGTCAACCCGTCGAAGAAATCCTCCATGATGGGGTCGACTAGCCCGGCGCGGCGGGCCAAAATGTACCAGGATGCGGCGGCGGCGGTGTCCGGGTCGGTGCCGATCCCCTGCATGTAGAGTTTTGCGACGTCGTTCTGGGCGGCGACGTTGCCCCCGCGCGCCGCACGCAGCAGCCAGCCGAAACCTTCCTTGCGATTGCGCTCGCCGCCGCGCCCGGCCATCAGCCAGCGGCCGAGATCGAGCTGCGCCGTGTCGAAATTCTGACGGGCGGCGAGCAGCAGCCAGCGGCGTGCCGCTGCGTCGTCCTTGCGTTCGCCGCCGGTACCGTTGGCGAAAACCTGCGCCATCGCGTATTGCGCGTCGGCCAGCCCGCCATCGGCCGCCCGCCGGTAATAGGACACGGCCTTTTTCAGGCCGCGATCGTCCGGTTCGCGCTTTACCAGCATCTGGGCGAAATTGAACTGCGCGAAAAGATTGCCGGCCTCGGCGGCGGCCTGCATCAGCGCGTAAGCCTCCTTCTCGTCCTTCTTGACGAAGCGGCCGTCGAGCAGCAGCAGCGCATACTGGAACTGCGCTTCCGGAATGCCTTGTTCGGAGGCCAGCGCATACCATTCCGCCGCCTTGGCCTCGTCGCGCTTCATACCGAGCCCGCGCGACAATATCTCCGCGACCAGGGTTTGCGCCGCCGGGTCGCCATTTTCCGCACGCGGCAAAGCGAGGTTGTAGGCGGTGATGTAAAGACCGCGCTGGAACGCGCCATAGGCGGGGTCCGGCAGTTTTGCTCCGAAGCGCTCCGGGTCGACATTGCCGTCGCGCGTCAGGCCGCCGGAAAAGCGCTCGGGATCGGCGGGCTTCAGTCCCACCTGATCGTCTTTCGTCTCGACGGCTTGCACTGGCACGGCTGCTACGGCTGCGAGCGCCGAAACGAGCAGGGCTATCGACGTCCGGCGGATCGAGTCCATCGTCTAATCCTCGAACGATGGCGCGGTGCGGTCGAGGATGTCGTTGGCGCGCTCGATCGCGGCACGCGGTTCGACGCCATCGCCAAAGACGGCACTGGACAAGGCGACGAATTCCGCGCCGGTCGCGGCCACGGCCTCGACCGAGGCAATGTCTGACCCGCCCAGCACGACGCAAGGGATCTGCACCACGCCGGCCCACCAGGCGCCGAGCGAGAGGTTACGCCGGTGCGGCTCGGGCTTGTTGTCGAAACCGAAACGGCCGAAGAAGATATAATCCGGCTGGGTCTCGCCGAGTTCCAGCGCGTCGTCGCGGGTGGTGGCGCCGCCGGCGCCGACGATCAGCTTGCCCTGCCAGCGCTCGGTCGCCTGTCGCAACTCGTCCTTGCCGCTTTCCAGATGGATGCCGTCGGCGCCGACCCGGCCGGCAATGCGCGTGTCGTCGGCGACGATTGCCGCGATGCCCGCCGTCTGGGCGATGCGCACGATGGGTGCTGCGAAATCCTGGAACGAAGCCTCGTCGCCGCGTGCCGGAATGATCAGCGAAGCGATATCGCCGCCCGCCGCGGCCTCCATGAGACGCGGCCCGAAGCGTTCGGCGCTTTCGTCGGCCGGTGCGATCAGCACGACGCGGCAGCGGTTGGGGGGCGATCTGTCGGTCATGTCGATGCGGCGGAGCGCCTTGTGGTTCGAACTATCCGGAAGCGCGCAGCCATGCCGCGCGATCGTGTTTGCATTTTGGCATAGACGAGGCCATCCGATTTGAACAGGCCGCACTCGCCAAAGCCGGCGGCGCGCGCTATGGCACGAATACGTCCCAAGGCCCTCCGCATGCTCCCTCTCCTCACCGACCCGTGGTTCTACGCCGCAGCGATCCCTGCCGTGATCCTTGTCGGCCTGTCGAAGGGTGGCTTCGGCGGTGCGGTGGGCTTCGTCGGCGTGCCGCTGATGGCGCTGGCGATGTCGCCGGTGCAGGCGGCGGCGATTCTTTTGCCGATCCTGGTGCTGATGGACATCGTGTCGCTGTGGACGTGGCGCGGTGTGTTCGACCGCGAGGTGCTGTGGTCGATGCTGCCCGGGTCGCTGGTCGGCATCGGCGCCGGCTGGCTTACCGCCGCGCTGGTGACGGCTGACATGGTGCGGCTAATCGTCGGAGCCGTCGCGCTGGTTTTCGTGCTGCGCTGGGTTTTTCAGCAGATCCGCCACGGCGCCGCCCACAAGGCGTCGCGCAACCGGGTCATGGCGGCGTTCTGGGGGACCGTCGCCGGCTTCACGAGTTTTGTCGCGCATGTCGGTGGCCCACCCTTCCAGGTCTATGCGCTGCCGCTCAGGCTTGATCCGAAGGTGTTGACCGGCACCGGCGCCATCTTCTTCGCTGTCAGCAACGCCGTAAAACTCATCCCCTATTTCGCGCTCGGCCAATTCGACACGGCCAATCTTTCGGCCTCGGCGGTGCTGATGCCGATCGCGCCGCTGGCAACGCTGGCCGGCGCATGGCTGGTGCGCCGCATGCGGCCGGAGATTTTTTATCCGTTCACCTATGCGACGGTAGCCTTGATCGCGGTGAAGCTGCTGTGGGACGGCGCCGCGCAGTTGTTTTAGCGCCTTTGCCGAGCACCAAGACATTTCCGGACGACATTTCGTAATTGGGGCGCAAGCGGAAACGCCGACCTCGCCACACAACCGCCGCATGCAACCCGCAGTCCGGTTTCGGGCAGCGCGGCGGGAACTTTATCCGGACGAGGAACTTTACGCCGCGATGACTGCAAGTGCGACCACACAGCGGGACACCCGCATCGACGTTTTCCGCGCGCTCGCGCTGCTGACGATCTTCGTCAACCACGTGCCGGGAACGATCTTCGAGCACATCACGCACAAGAATTTCGGCTTCTCCGATTCGGCCGAAGCTTTCGTGCTGATCTCCGGCATCGCGCTCGGCCTCGCCTACGGGCTGAAGTTCGAGCCGGGCAACCGGCTGCTGCTGACGCTGAAGGCGTGGCGGCGGGCCGGCACGCTCTACGTTGCCCATATCGTGACGACGGTTGCCACCCTCGCCATCTTCTCGGCGGCGGCGCTGTGGTTCGCCCGGCCGAAACTGCTGGAGATGATCAACATTACCGCGCTGGTCGAGGATGCGCCGCAGGCGCTGGTCGGCCTTGCTACGCTTGGCCATCAGGTCGGCTACAACAACATATTGTCGATGTATGCCGTGGTGCTGCTGATGCTGCCTCTGTTCCTGCTGCTCAGCCGCATCAACCTCATCCTGATGGTTACCGTGTCTGGCCTGATCTGGTTCGCCGCTGGCTATTGGCAGGTCGCGCCGGAAAACTATCCGACTGAAGGGTTCTGGTTCCTCAATCCGCTGTCCTGGCAGTTCCTGTTCGTCATCGGCATGGCCGCGATGATGCATGTGCGGCGCGGCGGCACTATCTGTTACAGCGCGCCGCTGGCGGCGATCTCGCTAGGTTATATCCTGCTGTCGCTGGTCTGGGTGCGCTGGTCGCTGTGGGGGCTGGAGGCGAAACTCGACCTTCCCCTGGTGCTCGCCGGCTTCGACAAGACATTTCTGTCGCTGCCGCGCCTGCTGCATGTGCTGGCGCTGGCCTATCTCATCGTGGCGATCCCGTCGCTGTCGAACCTCGCCCGCACCAGCAGTTCGAACGCACTGGCCATTTTGGGCAAGCACTCGCTGCCGGTGTTCATCGCCGGCACGGTGCTGGCGATGATCGGCCAGGTGCTTAAGGCGGTCTATGGCGGCGGCTTCGTTTTCGACACCAGCCTGATTGCCGCCGGACTCGCGCTGCAGTTCGCGCTTGCCTACTGGCTGGAATGGCTGCCGACGATCGGTTGGGGCGGCAAGCGCCCCGCCGCTGCGCCGCGTGCTGCCGAGGTCACGCGGGGGATGCAAGCCGGCTTCGTGCGAGCCTCTCCCTGAGCCGCGGCGCGGCGAAATCGAGGAAGACACGCAGTTTCAGCGGCAGAAGCCCTTGGCCGGCATGCACCAGGCTTACCGGCGACGGCGAGGGCTCGAATTCCTGTAGCAGGACCGCAAGCCGTCCGTCCTCGACCGCGCTGGCCGCCTGATAAGACAGGACGCGGGTGATGCCGACGCCGGCGGCGGCAGCGTCGATGGCCGCCTCGGCGGTGTTGACGGTGAGCCGTGACTTGATGGGCACCGAAATCTCGGACTGATCGGCGCCGAAGGTCCAGGCCAGCGGCGAGATCAGCCCCTCGAAGGTCACGCAGTCATGCGCGGCTAGGTCGGCCGGCGTCTTAGGGGTACCACGGCGGGCGAGATAGTCGGCGCTGGCGCAGGTGACGCGCCTGACAGTGCCAAGCCGTATGGCGACAAGGCTGCTGTCGGGAAGCTGTCCGATGCGCAGGGCGGCGTCGATGTGGTCGTCGAGAAGGTGGACCACCCGGTCGGACAGGACCAGGCGGATGGCGATCTCGGGGTAAGTCTTCAGGAAATCCGACACCACCGGCAAGACATGCAGGCGGCCGAACACGACTGGCGCGGTCAGGGTCAGCTCGCCCTGCGGTGCGCTGTATTCGCCGGCCGCGATCCGTTCGGCCTCGCCGACCTGTTCAAGGATGCGCCGGCAGGCCGTGACATAGGACCTGCCCGCCTCGGTCAAGGTCAGCCGGCGCGTCGAGCGGTTGAGCAGGCGCGCCTTCAGATGCGCCTCCAGGTCGGAGATCTTCCGGCTGACGCTGGCCAGAGGCATGCCCAGGCGCCGCCCGGCCGCCGAGAGGCTGCCGCCATCCACAGCCTCCAGAAGGATGGTCATGGATTCCAGACGATCCATCATTTCTTCCGGAAATTGGAAAGGTGAATGCCAATCTTACCATCTATTTCCGTTGCGTGGAAGGACATAGCTTCCAGGTCGCGGAACCGCTTCGATCCCTTTTCCTGAAGCCCAACTTGGCGACTGCCGCGGAGCGGTCTCGGCCTTCAAGGCAGTCAGTCAGTTCGGTCCGCGTGCCAGAGGATACCGCCATGGACAGCCATCGAACCTATTCGACCGATGTCGGCTTCACGCCCTCGGTGAAGGCCGTGCAGACCCGCAAGGGATCGCGCCACGCCTATGAGCGGGTCGAGGCGAATGGCGGCTGGCAGACCCGGATCACGCCGGACCTTGCGGGATTCGTGGCGGCGCAGACCAGCGTGCTCCTCGGGACGGCGAGCCGCGACGGCCAGCCCTATATCCAGCATCGCGGCGGCCCGGCGGGATTCCTCAAGGTGCTGGATGATACGACCATCGCCTTCGCCGACTTCGCCGGCAACCGCCAGTATATCACCACCGGCAATCTCGCCGAAAACGCCAAGGCCTATCTGTTCCTGATCGATTACGCGCATAGGCGGCGTATCAAGATCTGGGGTACGGCGCGGGTGGTCGAGGACGATCCGGAGTTGATGGAACGGTTGATGCCGCAGGGATACCGGGCGCGTGGCGAGCAGGCGATTCTGTTTTCGGTCGCCGCCTGGGACGCCAACTGCCCGCAGCATATCCCGCAACGTTTCGAGGCCGCCGACGTGGCGGCGGCGCTCGCCGAGCGGGACGGCCGGATCGCGGCGCTCGAGGCCGAGATCGCGGCCTTGAGGGAAAAGACTTCCTCCCAAGGCAAGTGAATTGCAGCCGAAAGGCCTGCAATTTTTCAAGAGCATGCATTAGGCTTCCCCTCAGGAGACTGACGGGGGACATCTTGACCAATATCTACGAGATCGGCCTGGACCGGAACGCGGCCAACCACCAGCCGCTGACGCCGCTGACCCTGCTGGAGCGCGCGGCGAAAACCTATCCGGATCAGACAGCGATCATCCATGGCAAGGCGAAAACCAGCTACCGCGAATTCTGGCGGCGTTCGCTAAGGCTCGCCTCGGCGCTGACGCAAAAAGGCATCGGCAAGGGCGACACCGTCACTGTCATGCTGTCCAACACGCCGGCCATGCTGGAGGCACATTTCGGCGTGCCGATGGTCAAGGCCGTGCTGCATTCGCTGAATACGCGGCTCGACGCCGCTGTGATTGCCTTCCAGCTCGATCATGCCGAATCGAAGATCGTCATCGTCGACCGCGAATTCTCGGCCGTGATGCGGGAGGCGCTGGCGCTGGCCAAGGTGAAGCCGCTGGTGATCGACTATGACGACCCCGAATATCCCGCTGACGCGCCCTATCCGAAGGGCGATCCAATCGGCACGCTCGACTACGAGGCGTTCTTGCAGTCCGGCGACCCGGATTTCGCGTGGCAAATGCCGGACGACGAGTGGGACGCGATCTCGCTCAACTACACGTCGGGCACCACCGGCAATCCCAAGGGCGTCGTCTATCACCATCGCGGCGCGGCGCTGATGGCGCACACCAACACCATCCACGCCGGCATGGGCAAGCACGCCGTCTATCTGTGGACGCTTCCGATGTTCCATTGCAATGGCTGGTGCTTTCCGTGGACGCTGGCCGTGCAGGCCGGCACGCATGTCTGCCTGCGCTGGGTGCGGGCGAAGGCGATGTACGACGCCATCGCCGACCACAAAGTCACCCATCTCTGCGGTGCGCCGATCGTCATGGCGACGCTGATCAACGCCGAGGAGAAGGATAAGCGCAGCTTCTCGCAGCAGGTGACCTTCAACACCGCCGCCGCGCCGCCGCCCGAATCCGTGCTGTCTGGCATGGCGGATGCTGGCTTCGCCGTCACCCATCTCTACGGCCTGACTGAGACTTACGGGCCCGCCGTGGTCAACGAGTGGCATGGGGAATGGGACGAACTCGACCGCGGCGGCCGCGCGGCAAAGAAGGCGCGGCAGGGCGTGCGTTATGCCTCGCTCGAAGGGCTGACGGTGATGGACCCCGAAACGATGGCGGACACACCCGCCGACGGCGAGACGATCGGCGAGGTCATGTTCCGTGGCAACATCGTCATGAAAGGCTATCTGAAGAACCGCAAGGCGACGGACGAAGCCTTTGCCGGCGGCTGGTTCCATTCCGGCGACCTCGGCGTCATGCATCCGGACGGCTACATCCAGCTCAAGGACCGGTCGAAGGACATCATCATCTCAGGCGGCGAGAACATTTCCTCGATCGAGGTGGAGGAGGCGCTGTACAAACACCCCGCCGTCGCCTCCTGCGGGGTGGTGGCCCGCGCGGATGACAAATGGGGCGAGGTGCCGGTCGCCTATGTGGAGCTGAAACCCGGCAAGTCGGCGACCGAGGTGGAGATCATCGAGCACTGCCGAAAGCTGCTCGCACGTTTCAAGATCCCGAAGAGCGTGACATTCGCCGAAATCCCCAAGACTTCCACGGGGAAGATCCAAAAATTCAGGCTGCGGGAGATGGCCAAAACTCCCGGTATCGTAACCGGCCCGTAACGGCCTGTATCGTATTTTGCCGGCGCCGGCATAGGTCCGAAACAGTTCGGATGTCTAAGAGCAGGTCTTGAAACGGACTCTGGCGGCACAGGCCGACAGACAGCCGCTCCGCGCGGGGCGGGCGGCGTAGCTCCCTCGGTATCTGGATATGAAAAGGACAAAGCAATGCACGGCGTTGCACGGAATTTCTTTACGCTCGCCATCCTCTACGCGGTCTGCGGCATGGCGCTCGGCCTGCATATGTCGATCACCCACGACCACTCGCAGATGCCGGTGCACGCCCATGCGATGGTGGCGGGATGGCTGATGTCGGCGGTGTTCGCCTTCTTCTATCACCTCGTGCCGACGGCGGGTTCGTCGCGGCTGGCGATGGTGCATTTCTGGCTGACGGCGGTCAGTGGCCTGATGCTGATCGTCGGCCTTTACTTCCTGCTGGCCGGCAACACGGCGATCGAACCGGTGGTGGCGATCGGCTCCCTGGTCTTCTATGCCGGCATCCTGCTGTTCGCTTTCATTGCGCTCACATCGATGCGCAAGCCGGTCCGGTAGGCCTAATATTTGTCTCCGTATGGCACAGGGTGGGGCCGGTCGGTAAAGAATTCCGCAGCCCGTTAAGCATATGTTAAGCATTAACGGTGTTAACTGTGGGCATCCAGTTATCTGGATTCTTACCGAGTGGTTGGAGCCACTTCGTTTGACGCCTCCCTGTTAAACTCTCGAGAGCCGCTTTCAGCGGCTCTTTTTTTGTCTATTCACCGCCACCCCGCCGTTAACCCTTTATTAAACATGTCCTTGCCTTCGCAAGCGCGCGGGGGCATCTTTCGCGGACGAGGGGAATCGGCAAAAAGCGGCGCAGTTGGCAAACAAACGCCGGAGCCGGATTTTCTCCGCCGGGGCAGGGATGACAGGCAATCTTTCGATGGGAAGCGGACAGCCGATCAAGCTGGCGGAACGCCGGGTGTTCTCGGATTCCTTCAAGCCGCTCTACAATGAGGGCATGAGCCTGGTGGAACGTGCCGCCGAATATCTCGACGGTCCGGGCCGCGCCGAGGCGCGAAAACTGTCGAGGCTGGCCGCGACGCTCTACGCCGCCGAATCGATGCGGCTGACCACAAGGCTGATGCAGATCGCCTCCTGGCTGCTTTTGCAGCGCGCCGCCAATTCCGGCGA
This sequence comes from Mesorhizobium sp. IMUNJ 23232, assembly GCF_044326205.1. Classification (NCBI taxonomy): domain Bacteria; kingdom Pseudomonadati; phylum Pseudomonadota; class Alphaproteobacteria; order Hyphomicrobiales; family Phyllobacteriaceae; genus Mesorhizobium; species Mesorhizobium sp. IMUNJ 23232. Next base: position 250,777 of record NZ_JBIRCY010000001.1, on the reverse strand, counting down.
GATGACGCGCGACCAGGTCGCCTCGGAAAAATCCAAGGTGCGGCTGGATACGGCCTCTGCGCCGGAACACGCCGTCGGCTGGGATGAACTGCCGGAGGCGTTCATGACGCTGGTCAACAGCTCGCTCAGCCTGCAGAATCTCGTGCGGCTGATGGACGAGGAGATTTATGGGCGCAACGCCGGCACGGCAGACATGCCGCCGCCACGCCGCAGCAACCCGGTCTCCGACCAGATCAGCTTGCTCAACACGGCCTTTGCACGCGGCTGATCTGCGTTTCGTTTTCGTTTCGTTCACATTTTCCTGACACGGATGCCGCGAACGGATAGGGTTCGCGCATGCGGGAAACGATTCGAATCATCGGCATCGATCCGGGCCTGAGACGGACCGGCTGGGGCCTCGTCGAGCAGCAGGGCAACAGTCTGCGCTTCGTGGCGTCCGGCACGGTGACGTCGGACGACAAGGCTGATCTCGCTTCGCGGCTCTGCCAGCTTCACGACGGACTTTGCGCGGTGCTGGAGACGCATGCGCCCGATGAAGCCGCGGTCGAGGCGACCTTCGTCAACAAGGACGCGACGGCGACGCTAAAACTCGGCCAGGCGCGCGGCATCGCCATGCTGGTGCCGGCGCGCGCCGGGCTGCCGGTTTCCGAATACGCACCCAACGCGGTGAAGAAGGCGGTGATCGGCGTCGGCCATGGGGAGAAGCGGCAGATCCACATGATGGTGAAGGTGCTGCTGCCCAAGGCGACGTTCGAAGGCGACGACGCGGCGGATGCGCTGGCCGTCGCCATCTGCCACGCGCATCACCGGCAAAGCATCGGCTACCGGCTGGCGGCGCTGGCGGGCTGACATTGCACGGAGTAGGAGTTGTCCTGGGCCAAGGGGGCATATGAATGATCGGCAAGCTCAAGGGCGTGGTCGACGAGATCGGCGAGGATTCTTGCACCGTCGACGTGCACGGCGTGGGTTATGTCGCGCATTGCTCGACGCGCACGCTGGCTTCGCTGCCTAGCGCCGGCGAGGCGGTGACGCTGTTCATCGAGACCTATGTGCGCGAGGACATGATCCGCCTCTACGGTTTTCGCACCGGACTGGAGCGGGAGTGGTTCCGCCTGCTGATGGGCAATGTGCAGGGCGTTGGCGCCAAGGTGGCGCTGTCGGTGCTGTCGACGTTGGAGCCTGCGGACCTCGCCAACGCGATCGCTTTGCGCGACATCGCCATGGTTTCGCGTGCCCCCGGCGTCGGCAAGAAGGTGGCGGAACGCATCGTCACTGAGCTCCGGACCAAGGCGCCGGCTTTCGCGGGTGCCGCCTCCGGCACAATTGGGCTGAAGCAGGAGCTCGGCGAGGGCGTAGCCCCAGCGCCAGTTGCCGACGCGGTCTCGGCGCTGACCAATCTCGGCTATTCGCGCGATACGGCGGCAAATGCCGTGGCGGCTGCGCTGAAGGCCGCGGGCGAGGGCGCGGATTCGGCGAAACTCATCCGGCTGGGATTGAAGGAACTGGCGCGGTGAGGCGAAGGCGATTCCCTTGACACAACGTCAGCTTTGGTATTCTGGCTGTTCCTGTGGAGTGAAATCGTCGTGCCCCAAACCCTGAATAATATCGCCGCGTATACGCTGTCCGGCCCCCGTGCCGGATTTGGCGTGTGCGCGCATGACCGAGGGCTTTGGCGACGATAGTATTGTAATAAGCAATCCGCCTGCCAAAGCCGCTTCGATCCGAGGCGGCTTTTTTGTTGGAGCAAGAAGATGTTCCCTATCATCGACACCATCGACGACGTCCTGCCGTACATCGGCGGCAATATCGGCTTCTTTGTCACCCGTTTCGACGACTACGACGTCATCGACTACGGCTTCGTCGGCGATGAAACCTTTACCAGCCCAATGGCGCTGGAGTGCCGCGGTCTGAAGTTTTCCAAGGATGGAAAGCTGATCGCGCGCGCATTCCACAAGTTCTTCAATCTTGGCGAACGCGAGCAGCCCGGCAGCATCGACTGGGCAAAACCGCATGTCGTGATGTCGAAGCTCGACGGATCGATGGTCCATCCGTGCCGGATCAAAGGCGAGCTGGTGTTCATGACCCGCATGGGCGTCACCGACCAGGCGGGCCGCGCTGCGCCACGCGGATGAGAACCTCCTGCGCCTGGCAGGCGACATGGACGAGGCGGGCATCACTGTGATCTTCGAGTTCACCTCGGCGGAAAACCGCGTGGTGATCGGCTATGACCAGCCGACGCTCACCTTGCTTGCCGGGCGCGAAAAGCGCAGCGGTCGATATCTGATGTCGTCCGAACTGGCGGATATTTCGGTTCGGTACGGCGTGCCGGTGGTGGCGATGGCGGCGCGCGATCTTTCGACCATGAAACTGGTCGAGGAGGTGCGACAGGAGGAAGGCATCGAAGGCTATGTAATCGCCTTCGAGGACGGCCATCGCCTGAAGCTGAAGACGGCCTACTACGCGTTGCGGCACAAGGCGCTGTCCGGACTGGCCTTCGAAAAGAACGTGCTGGCATGGGTGGCGGAGGACGTGCTGGACGATGTGGTGCCGCTGCTTTCGCCGTTGATGGCGGAGAAGGTACGGGCCTATCAGAGCCGAATCGTCCGAGGTCTGGCGCGCAACTTCGAGCAGGCCGCGGCCTTCGTCGCCGAACACGCCGCACTCGACCGCCGGAGTTTTGCCGAGGCAGCGAGAGCAAAACTCGACCGGCGTCTGCAGCCCGTCGTCTTCCTGATGCTGGACGGCAAGGACGGGCTGGAGGCGTTGCGGCGCCAGTTGCAGGCTGCCAGCATCAGCGAAACGCGCGTGGACAGCATCCGCGACTTGTACAATATGAGTTGGCAACCGGGAGACTTCGTTCTGGAAGTCGGATGATTCGCATGCATGATATCGCAACCGGGGCGGACGGGGCGTGAGCCAGCCTGCCCGCCTGATCTCGGCCGAAAAGCGCGGCGAGGACGCCGAGGCGACCTTGCGCCCGCAGACGCTGGACGAATTCGTCGGCCAGGCCGCGGCGCGCGCCAATCTCAAAGTGTTCATCGAGGCGGCGAAGGCGCGCGGCGAGGCGCTGGACCACGTGCTGTTCGTCGGCCCGCCCGGATTGGGCAAGACGACGCTGGCGCAGATCATGGCGCGCGAGCTCGGCGTCAATTTCCGCTCGACCTCCGGCCCGGTCATCGCCAAGGCGGGCGACCTCGCAGCACTGCTGACCAATCTCGAGGACCGCGACGTGCTGTTCATCGACGAGATCCACCGGCTGAATCCGGCGGTGGAGGAAATTCTTTATCCGGCCATGGAGGATTTCCAGCTCGACCTGATCATCGGCGAGGGGCCGGCGGCGCGCTCGGTCAAGATCGAGCTGGCGCGCTTCACGCTGGTCGCTGCCACCACGCGGCTGGGGCTGCTGACCAACCCGCTGCGCGACCGGTTTGGCATTCCGGTGCGGCTCAATTTCTATTCGGTCGAGGAACTGGAGCAGATCGTGCGGCGCGGCGCGCGCATCCTGCAGATGCCGATCGCCGACGATGGGGCGCTGGAGGTCGCCAAGCGGGCGCGGGGCACGCCGCGCATCGCCGGCCGCCTGCTGCGCCGGGTGCGCGATTTCGCCAGCGTCGACGGCGTCGAGAGCGTGTCGCGAAAAGTGGCCGACGAGGCGTTGCTGCGGCTCGATGTCGACGCGCTGGGGCTGGACCAGCTCGACCGGCGGTATCTGACGATGATCGCCGGCAATTTCGGAGGCGGCCCGGTCGGGATCGAGACGATTTCAGCGGGCCTGTCGGAGCCGCGCGACGCCATCGAGGACATCATCGAGCCCTATCTGATCCAGCAGGGTTTCATCCAGCGCACGCCGCGCGGCCGCGTGCTGACGGCCAACGCCTGGAAACATCTGGGGCTGGAGCCGCCGCGCAATCTGGCGGCGATCCAGGCCAGTTTGTTCGAGGATGATGCTTGAACGGGTTCTGCCGGCATCGCCAGTGGGCAACGGCATTTTTTCGATAGCACCTATTGCCGCCTCACCGCGAAAAAATCCGCGCTGGCCGTCGATGCTTCGCTCGTCATGTCCGACCGGCGGCGCCGTCATGACGTATCGGCGCGCGGCTGATCCAGAGCGTCCAGGGCCAGCGCATGGGCATGCGCCAGAATCTCGTCGATCTCGCGGATGCCGCGGCGGTGCGTCGCGGTGGGATCGTAGGGCGACAGCCGACCGCCGGGCGGACGTCCGAGCCACAGCGGCCGGGTCCGCTGGAAACGGATGGTGCCGCGCGCCGTCCTGCCGCGCACCACTACGCCGCTGCCGATCTGCCGCATCTCCGCGACCGCCGCGTCGCAGCGCGCCTTCCAGCGGGCGAACCGTCTTGCCTGTCTTGGCAGGTCGTCAAGCGCCGCACCCAGTGCCTGGAGCCGCAAGCCGAGCCGCGCCGCATCGATCGGGTCGTTCGGCAATGTCGGCGACGGAGGCGGAGGCAGCGCCGCCCGCTCGCTGAAGCCGGGAACCGAGATGCGCGGCACGCCCTGCGCCGGCACATATTTGCGGCGGAGGCGGAACGGATATTTTTGGGGATCGAACAGCGGCAGACTGATTGTGCGCGGCCTGGCAGCGCGCCGTTCGGCGGCTTTACGCTCGGCTTCGTAGCGGGCAAAGTCCTGCTTCGACAAATTGACGGCGAGGCCGAGGCGGCGCATGGCGGCCACCGTGTCGGAAATTTTTGGCTTGGGCTTTCGCGGGCGCAGCGGCGGAAGGTCGACCACCAGGCCGCGCGCTGTCGCGATGATCAGCCGCCGTGCGGCGGATTCGGCCGGGCGCAGCAGCCGCAGGATGGCGCGGTAGAGGTGGCGGGGAAGCGTTGTTCCGCTGCCCATAGCGGTCATGCCGACGAGCATGGCGAGGATGCGCTTCAGCGCCTCCAGGTTCCGCTCGATTGCCGCACTGCCGTCCATCAAGTCCACCGTTGCCTCCTTCCGTTCCCGCCAAGGAACTGGCGGCAAGTATGGAGCAGGTTTTGGGGAGGGGGATGAAAATATTGTTCAGTGGCGTTTTGCGTGTCGGGCGAGAGAAGGCAAAACAAGCAAAAACAATAACTTGCCAGCCTTGGCGATCTGACGACCAAGAAAATTTTTCGATTTGGGGGTGATTTTCATCCCCGTTTTGGCGCTGGAATCCGGGGTCGGTTCATTCAATTCCGTGTCAAACCCTCATGGACCGGTCAAGCATTGCCACGGACTTTCCGCCACCCTCCCATCGTCTCATCAAAATCTGCTGACCATCGGCCAAATACCTCCACTTTCGTCCGGCTTCTTGCCGACGCCAGCAGGTTTGCCGGCGGATGGAGAGGCGATACCATGATAACCAGACGCGGCTTTCTGAAACTTTTCGGCGGGTCGCTACTGGCGACGCTGGCGCTCGGCGGATACGCCTTCGGCGTCGAACCGCAGTTGCTGACGCGGGTGAAGCGCTACGCGCTGGAGCCGCCGGGCTGGCCGGGCGATCTGAAACTGCGCGTTGTGGCGCTGGCCGACATCCATGCCTGCCGGCCCTGGATGCCGCCGGAGCGCATCGAAAAACTGGTGGAGCGCGCCAATGCGCTGGAGCCGGATGTGATCGTGCTGCTCGGCGACTACGTCAGCGGCATGTCGTCGGCCGTCGACTGGGTGAATGCGGACGAATGGGCGCCGGTGCTGGGCGGGCTGACGGCGCCGCTCGGCGTTCACGCGGTGCTCGGCAACCACGACTGGTGGGAGGATATCGCCGCGCAGAAGGCCGGGCAGGGCCCGGTCATCGCCCGCCGGGCGCTGGAGAAAGCGGGAGTGCCGGTGCTGGAAAACGATGCGGTGCGGCTGGAGAAGGACGGAAAGCCGTTCTGGATCGCCGGTCTCGGCGACCAGTTGGCGCTGCGCCCCGGCAAGCGCTGGGGGCGCAAGGGATTTCACGGCGTGGACGATCTCGATGCCATGCTGGCAAAGATCACCGACCATGCGCCGGCGATCCTGCTGGCGCATGAGCCGGATGTTTTCCCAAAAGTCCGGCAGCGGATTTCGCTGACGCTGTCGGGGCATACACATGGCGGGCAGGTGAGATTGTTCGGCTATGCGCCGGTGGTGCCGTCGCGTTTCGGCAACCGCTACGCCTACGGCCATATCGAGGAGGACGGCCGGCATCTGATCGTCTCGGGCGGGCTGGGATGCAGCATCCTGCCTGTCAGGTTCGGCATGCCCCCGGAAATCGTGCAGATCGATCTTGGCGACCCAGGTCCCGCTGACACCTCATGAGCCAGAAATTCCCGCCGGCTTCAGCGTAGCCCCTTCACCATGTCCAGCACGTTGGGCTCCGCCTTCTTGCCGCCGAACTCCTCGACCACGCCGAACGCCCCGCCATAGCTCCAGATCGACCAGGCAAAGCCATGCTTCTCCGCATGGGCGATCATGTCGCGGTAATAGGCGGCGCGCTGGTCGGCGGGTGCGATGTAGGACTTGTTGTATTCCTGCCGGATCATGCCGAACTCGCCGAACAGGATGTCTTCCGGCCCGATGCCGTTCTTCTTCGCCCAGGCCGCGACGGTGGCGAAGGGTTTTTCCATCGCAGCATTGAGCTTTTCCCTGGTGTCGATCTCGCCCATCAACTCGTCGAGATAGGACTTTTCGCCGGCGCGTTTCGACCAGGGCGCCTCGGCGTCGATGGTCGCCTTGACCCTGGCGATCGCCGCGTCGAGCGTTTCGCGCGGCACGCTATCTGGCGGGTAGGGGATGCCGGAGACGTAGCTGATGAAGTCGCCGGTCCAGGTCGCCCCCTGGTGCGTCAGGATGAACGGATCATAGGCGTGAAAACCCCACATCAGATTGTCGTCGGGAAACGCCTTCGGGTCGAGCGCGGCGAGGCCTTCGGCGCTGCTCCAGCAGGCGCCGGTGAGCACCAGCGTCAACCGCGTCGCTGAGGCCCGCGCCGCCGCGAACAGCCGGTGCAGCCTGTCGGCCCATGCCTTGGCCTCCGCGCCTTCGCAGCCCAGCGTCGGCTCGTTCATCAATTCAAGCGCCACCATGGACGGGTCTTCCGTGGCGAGCGTGCGGGCCATGCGGCGCAGCAGTTCGACGTAACTGTCGAACATCGCGTCATCGGCCAGCACCTCCTTGGTGCCGATGCTGCGGTTGCCGCCGGCCGGCACGATGTGCATGTCGACCACCACCTTCAGTCCGGCGGCGTTGACCAGGCGCGCCGAGTCGCGAACCGAGAGCAGCAGGTCTTCGGTCAAATCGGCGGAGCGCTCGGACAGGAACGGCACGGGATCGACCGGCATGCGCACGAAGTCGAAACCGTCGGCCTTCAGCGCCTCGAGATCGGCGGCTTTCAGGAATTTCCGCCATTCGGGAAAGGGCAGGAGGACGCCGGGATCGCCCCATTTTTCTTCCGGCGGCCAGGTGGTCCAGATGTCGAGATTGATGCCGCGCTTGGCCGAAAAGCTGGCGGCGGCGGCCGGAAACGCCAGACAGGCGGCGAGCGTGGCCGCCGCCAGGCAGGCCTTGAATATCCCAAGCATAGATGTCATCCGGTTGGCCGCCGCGATAGGTGTCAGCAAGGCGGGCAAAAGGAAAGAGCGATGGGCGATCATGGTGAAGAATCCGCCCTCACCGCCGGGCTGACCGGCATACTCACGGGAACAGGCCACCGGCTGGCGGCGCGCGTCTATTATGCGGACACCGATTTTTCCGGCGTGGTCTACCATGCCCGCTACCTGGAATTCCTGGAACGCGGCCGCTCGGACTTTTTGCGCATGGCGGGCGTGCACCATACGGAACTGGCCGATGGAAAGCATGGCGAGCGCATAAGTTGGGTGGTGCGGCGCATGGAGATCGATTTCGCCGCGCCAGCCCGCATCGACGACATTTTGACCATCGACACCGGCACGGAAGATATTTCGGGCGCCCGCATCTTCATGGCGCAGACCCTTTCGCGCGGCGGCGAGGTACTGGTGAAGGCGCGGGTCGAGGCGGCGATCGTCGGCGAGAACGGGCGGCCGAGGCGTTTCCCGAAGGAGTGGCTGCCGGCCTTCATGCCGAAGGGCTGAGTCCCCGAATTGCTGAAAACCTCACCGTTTCCAGCGATCCATCTCCCGTTTGTCGAATGTGGACTTTCGGACGTTGTTCCAGGTTACTCCGCGCTTGACGATCTTGGCAGGCGCACCTGCCAGGATCACGCCCTGCTCCTCGAATTGGCCATTCATGAAGGCCATAGCCGCCACGACGCTGTCGGACGGAACAATTGCACCTTTGTTGACCATCGCCCGCGTGCCAACCCAGACATGGTCGCCGATCTGAACCGAAGCCGGTGAATTCACCCGCTTGCCGGTCTTGGGGTCGATTATCGAATGCGCGTCCGAAGTTCGGATCTCAATCTCGCGGGACAACATGCACCATTTCCCGATATGGACGTCGCAATCTTCGACACAGACAATATGGACGTCCTGGGCGGTGGATTGATCGCCGAATACGACGGTCTGGCCGCTTCCCTTCAGGGTGATCCTGCCGTTGAAAAAACAATTATTGCCGATGAGCACTTTGTTGTTGTCGCCCATGAATTTGATGCTGCCGTGAAAACGCGCGCCCTTTCCGATCTCCACCAAATTGCCATTGCCGGTGGTGACGAATGCCCGGCCTCGCAGGGATCTAGCCTCGCCGGCGACAAGACGGCCCCTTGAGCCCATCCGGTTGAACAGCGGCCACGACAGGGTACGGTTCAGCGCCTCAAGAATCGCGCGAAGTTTCTTGGTCATCATGGTTTGCATATACTGCAACCCCGACAGGCGCGGGCAGCACCTGCCCAGATTTTTTCGATGCGGCCTGACGCTGGGTGCCTCGCGGTTGCACGTCCATCATGTCGCGCGGATCGTGCTGAGTTGAGCGCGCCCGATCCTAACCTCTCGTTAACCCTAACGGTCCATGAAGGATTTGGTGAAAACCGATGGTGCCTCGCCACGCCTTCGTTTCACCAAACTTTGCCCCGAAAAGGCCGCATCGGCACATTTCAGGGCGGGCGCGCCTATCGCGCCGCGACACGAAACGGAATGCTGCCAAGGGGCTGGCCGGGGGCTGTCGCCCGGATATCTTTTAAGGACTGTCTGACGATGGAAAACCTACCTCTCGCCGAGCCGGGCGTGCAGTTGTCAGTTTGGGCGCTCTTCCTGCAGGCCGGCTGGGTGGTGAAGCTGGTGATGCTCGGCCTGCTTGCCGCCTCGATCTGGACCTGGGCGATCGTGGTCGACAAGATCCTCGCCTATGGGCGCATGCGCCGCTCACTCAGCCGCTTCGAGCAGGTGTTCTGGTCGGGGCAGTCGCTGGACGATCTTTACCGCACCCTGTCGGAACGCAAGCCGACCGGCATGGGCTCGATCTTTGTCGCGGCGATGCGCGAATGGAAGAAGAGTTTCGAGAAGGGCGCAAAATCGCCGATCGGGCTGCAGAACCGCATCGACAAGGCGATGGACCTCGCGCTGACCCGCGAGATGGAGCGGCTGGAGGGCCGCCTCGGCTTCCTCGCCACGATCGGTTCGGCAGCGCCGTTCATCGGCCTCTTCGGAACCGTGGTCGGCATCATGACCTCGTTCCAGGCTATCGCCGGCTCGAAGTCGACCAATCTCGCGGTGGTGGCGCCCGGCATCGCCGAGGCGCTGCTTGCCACGGCGATCGGCCTGCTCGCTGCCATTCCCGCCGTCATCGCCTACAACAAGCTGTCGTCGGACGCCGGTAAGCTGGCGGTGCGCATGGAGGGATTTGCCGACGAGTTCTCGGCCATACTCTCGCGCCAGATCGATGAAAAGATACCGCAGCAGCGGGCTGCGTGAGGATTAGACGATGGGAATGTCGGTAGGCGCGGCACGGGCTGGACGGGGCGGGCGCGGCCACAGGCGGCGCGGACGCCATCACGGCCTGATGTCGGAAATCAACGTCACGCCCTTCGTTGACGTGATGCTGGTGCTGCTCATCATCTTCATGGTGGCGGCGCCGCTGCTCACCGTCGGCGTGCCGATCGACCTGCCGGAGACGCAGGCCAAGGCGCTGAACGCCGAGACGCAGCCGATCACCATTTCGGTGAACCAGTCCGGCCAGATCCATCTCCAGGAAACGGAGATCCCGATGGAGGAGGTGGTGCCGAAGCTGCAGGCGATCGCCAAGACGGGTTACGAGGAACGCATCTTCATCCGCGGCGACAAGATGGCCGACTACGGCACGGTGATGAAGGTCATGGCGGTTATCAGCTCTGCGGGCTTCAAGAACATCGGTCTGGTCAGCCTGCCGGAACAGGGCACCTGAGTCTGGAATGAAGGCCGGCCTTACAACCTCGATTGTCCTGCACGCGGCGCTGCTGACGTTCGGTCTGTTCACACTGTCGGCGCCCGCGCCGCTCAAGGTCGCCGACGTCGAGGCGCTGCCGGTCGACATCGTACCGCTTTCGGAAGTGACGCAAAGCCAGCAGGGCGACGAGAAGGCGCCGATGGCTGAAAAGGCCGCGCCGACGCCGAGCACGCGTCCCGATGTCGTGGCCGACGCCCAGAAGGTCGGCGACAACGACATCGATACCGACAATCCGCCGACGCCCGACGGCAAACCGACGCCTGTGAAAACCGCAGAAGCGGCCAAGCCGGCGCCAAAACCGGTGGCAAAACCCAAGCCGGAAGAGACCCCGAAGCCGAAGGAGGAGCCGAAGCCGGTTCCTGCCACGGAGGTCGCTCCGGTGCCGGCGCCGAAGCAGGACGTAAAGCCGGAGCCGGTGAAGGAACCCGAGCCGAAGCCGGAACCGGTCAAGCAGCCGGAACCCGAGCCGGTCAAGCAGCCGGAGCCCAAGCCAGAACCGGTGCCCGTGAAACAGCCGGAACCCAAGCCAGCTGAACAGCCGGAGCAGAAGGTCGCGGCGATCGAGCCAGCCAAGCCCGACGCCATCGCCGAAGCGATCGCTGAGCAACCTGCGCCCGCCGAGGACAGCGTGCAACTGCCCAATTCCGCGCCGGCGCCGCAGGCACGTCCGCGCCCGGCTGAGGCACAGACCCCTAAGGCGCCCGACCGCAAAACATCAGAGAAGCCGGTGCAGGAGGCCGCGGCCAGGCCGCAGTCCGATGAAACCGGGCTTGAAGACAAGATCAATGAACTGCTCAACGAGCAGAAAAACAAGGGGGGCGGCGCCAAGCGTTCTGCCGCGCCATCAGCTTTGGGCGGCAAGAAGACGACCGGCGGGAAGCTTTCGAATAGCGAGGAAGCCGCGTTGAAGGAGCAACTCAGCGGCTGCTGGGCATTGCCGATCGGTATGGAGGACGGCGCCGGCCTTCGCGCGACGATCCGCTCCAAGTTGACGCCCGACGGAAAGCTGGACGGCAGGCCCGTCGTCGAAAAATCGAGCGGCAACCGCGCCTTCGACGAAAGCGCCATCCGCGCGATGATGAAATGCGACCGGGACGGGCTCAATGTTCCTCCCGGAAAGGCGGACCTTTGGGCTGATCTGGTGGTCAATTTCGACCCCAGCGAAATGCTCTCCCTATGAACCGAAGAGGCAAAGAGCCGATGATGAAACTTGTAAAGGCGGTCCTTGTCGGCAGCGCATTGTTCTATTGCGCGGTGGCCGCCCTGGCGCCGGCGCGGGCCGAGGTCGTGATCGACGTCAACAAGGGTGTGGTCGAGCCGTTGCCGATTGCCATCACCGATTTCCTGTCGGGCGATGGAACCGGATCGGAAATCTCGCAGATCGTCGCCGCCGACCTGCAGCGCTCCGGACTGTTTGCGCCGATCGACAAGGGCGCCTTCATCGAAAAGATCTCCAACCCGGACGCCGCCCCTCGCTTCGAGGACTGGAAGGTCATCAACGCCCAGGCGCTGGTGACCGGCCGTGTCAGCGAGGAGGCCGACGGCCGCCTGAAGGCAGAATTCCGACTGTGGGACACTTTTGCCGGCCAGCAACTCATCGGCGAACAGTTCTTTTCGTCGAAGGCCAATATGCGCCGCGTCGCCCACATCATCGCCGATGCGATCTATGAGCGGCTGACCGGCGAAAAAGGCTATTTCGATACGCGCGTCGTGTTCATCGACGAATCGGGCTCCAAGAACGACCGCAAGAAGCGGCTCGCCATCATGGACCAGGACGGCGCCAATGTGCGCTACCTCTCCGACGGCCGTTCCATAGCGCTGACGCCGCGCTTTTCGCCGACGCGGCAGGAAATCACCTACATGTCCTATGAGAGCGGCCAGCCGCGCGTCTATCTCCTGCAGATCGAGACCGGGCAGCGCGAACTCGTCGGCAATTTTCCGGGCATGACCTTTGCGCCGCGCTTCTCGTCGGACGGGCAGAAGGTGATCATGAGCCTGCTGCGCGACGACGGCAATTCCAACATCTACGCCATGGATTTGCGCAGCCGCACGACGACGCGGCTGACCAACTCCAACTCGATCGACACCTCGCCCTCCTATTCGCCGGACGGCTCGCAGATCGTCTTCACCTCGGACCGCGGCGGACAGCCGCAGATCTATGTGATGGGCGCCGACGGCTCGGGCCAGACGCGCGTCTCCTTCGGCGGCGGCTCCTATTCGACGCCGGTGTGGTCGCCGCGCGGCGACCTGATCGCCTTCACCAAGCAGACCGGAGGTGAGTTCCAAATCGGCGTGATGCGCACCGACGGCTCGGGCGAGCGCATCCTGTCCAGTGGCTTCCAGCAGGAGGGGCCGACCTGGGCGCCGAACGGCCGCTACATCATGTTCTTCAAGGAAGCGGCCGGCTCCGGCGGGCCGCGGCTGTTCTCGATCGATCTCACCGGCCGCAACGAGCAGGCGATCCCGACCAAGAATTATGCATCCGATCCGGCCTGGTCGCCACTGCTGGAATAGGCTGTCGAACACGGCCTGCATTTGGTCTCGACGCGGCGAAGTTTCATGACCTCGCCGCGTTTTCGTCGCATTTCCGCCCAGCGTGCGGGCGACTTGTGACGGGGAACGGCAAGCCGAGGACGGCGGCGTGCAAGAGAGCGTTAACCATGTCCCTTGAGCGACGGTTAACCCAAACGTGGTTACTCAACGCTCAATGATTTCACTCGAATGTTAAGGAGAGGCGGGATGCTCCGCATCGCAAAGCTCACCACGAACCCTGTCATGATCGCGCTGGTCGCGACGCTCGCCATCGCCGGCTGCGCCTCCAAGAAGACGCCGAACAGTGCGGCCGAACTCGGCCTTGGCGCGGGCGCGGCGACGCCCGGCTCGGCGCAGGATTTCACCGTCAATGTCGGCGACCGCATCTTCTTCGACACCGATTCGTCCGCCATCCGCGCCGACGCGCAACAGACCCTGGCTAAGCAGGCGCAGTGGCTGAACAAGTACCGTAACTACGCGATCGTCGTCGAAGGCCATGCCGACGAGCGCGGCACGCGCGAATACAACCTGGCGCTGGGCGCCCGCCGCGCCGCCGCGACGCGCGATTACCTGATCTCCAGGGGCGTTGCCGGCGGCCGCCTGAAGACGATCTCCTACGGCAAGGAACGCCCGGTCGCGGTCTGCGACGACATTTCCTGCTGGTCGCAGAACCGCCGCGCCGTGACGACGCTGAGCGGAGCGGGAAGCTAATCGCCCTTCGAATCATGCTCGGCGAGCATGCAGCGGCGGCCTCCGGGCCGCCGTTTGCGCTTATGCAACAGTGTGGTATGAAAGCCACATGAGCGACGAACCCGACAATCTCATCCTGCGTCTGCTCCGCGACATGCGTGCGGAAATCGGCGACATGCGTTCAGAGATGGGTGACATGCGCGCCGTGATGGCGACAAAACAGGACTTGGCGGAACTCGGGGCGGACCTGCGATCGGAAATGCATTCGCTGCGCGCCGACGTCGCCTCCGACATCGCCACTTTGCAGGCCGAAGACAAGAAGACGCGCAAGGAACTGGGCGACCAGATCGTCGGGCTGCGCCGCGCGGTGATGGAATATCATAGCTCGGTGATCGGCCATGGCGTGCTGATCAGCGAACTCGAAGCGCGCATGCGGCGGGTCGAGCAGCACCTCGACCTGCCGGCCATCGACGCGCATTGAGCCCGGTCTGGAGCGGGTTCATCAAGTCGTGAAGCGCGAAACAAAATTTGGCCGAAGTCTCGCGGCCTGATAAAAGGCCGATGCGTGCCGCATCGGAAACGTTTTGCGTCGTTCCTGCGGTCCGCTGAACCCGCAGCCTTTATCAGCCATGAGACGCCCATGTATTTTCGATCGATCCTGAGCGGCACGCTTGCCGCGATGCTCCTTTCGGTTGCCGCCGTCGAGGCGCGCGACGTCGCCGCTGCCGATCACGGCGTTGCCGTGCAGCGCCCGGCCGCCGGGCTGCCCGGTGTCTTCGATGCCTTTCCGGCCGATGGCAGCTACCAGATGGCGCAGGCCTCCGACCCGCGCGTGGTGGCCCTAGAAGAGCAGATCCGCTCGCTGAACGGCACGATGGAGGAGCTGAACTTCCAGATCCTGCAGTTGCAGGAGCAGATCCGGAAGATGCAGGAAGACAACGAGTTCCGCTTCCAGGAACTCGAGAAGAAGTCGGATGCCTCCGGCAAGTCGAACCGCGCGGTCGCCGGCAATACGCCGGCGGCGGAGGACAAACCCGCGGAGGACAGCGTCGCCGGCGTCATCGAAAACGACACGACCAACGCCACCGATCCCAATCTCGGCGCGCCGCAAAAGACCTTCGGGACGATTACCGTCGACAAGAACGGCAATGTGCGCTCCGTCGAACCTGCGCCGGCGGACACTGCGGCACCCGCCGCGGGCAATGATGCGCCCGCTGCCAAGCAGGGCGGCGGGTCGATCGTGGCGGCGCTGCCGCCGACCGACGATCCGGAGGAACTCTACCGGAATTCCTACCAGTTCATCCTGTCCGGCGACTATTCGACCGCCGAGACCGGCTTTCGCGATCATATCGAGCGCTTCCCGCAGAACGAGCGCACCGCCGATGCGCATTTCTGGCTGGGCGAGTCGCTGCTCGGCCAGAAGAAGTACCGCGACGCGGCCGAAACTTTCCTGGCTGCGAGCAAGGCCTATCCCAAGTCAAAGAAGGCCCCCGACATGCTGCTGAAGCTCGGCATCTCGCTTGTCGGCCTGAACCAGCGCGAAGTCGCCTGCGCCACCTTCAGCGAGGTCGGAAAGCGTTATCCCAACATCTCCTCGGCGCTCAAGGAGCGCGTGAAACAGGAACAGGCGCTCGCTGCGTGCTAGAGCAGTTTGCATTCAGGTCGACCCATTCTGCCGGGCCGGTTTGGTCCAAATCCTTCTGGCTTCGTCTTGTCCGGGCCGCCAGCCCGACCTGCGACGAAGCCCTCGACCTTGGCCCAAACCATCGCCGGCATAATGAATCGACTTGAATGCAAACTGCTCTAAGCCCGCCGGGCGAACCGTTCGAAGCAATTTCCAGATGCGGATTTGAAAACCGTTCCGCTGTCATTGCCGCGGTTTCCGGCGGCAGCGATTCAACGGCGCTGCTCTTGCTGCTCAAGAGTTTTATGGACATTGCCGCCATTCCCGTGCGTCTTGTCGCTGTGACCGTCGATCACCGGTTGCGGCCGGAAGCCGCTGATGAAGCATTGGCCGTTGGGAAACTGGCTGCACGGCTGGGTGTCGAGCACCGCACCTTGCGCTGGGTCGGACCGAAGCCTGCGACCGGCATCGCATCCGCGGCGCGCGAGGCGCGCTATCGCCTCCTTGCAACGGCCGCCGAGGATGCCGGCACCGACATGGTCCTCACCGCCCATACCGCTGATGACCAGGCGGAGACGGTGTTCATGCGCCGGCAGCGTGGCGACGGCATGGGTCTTGCGGGCATGGCGCCGGTGACGCTGTTCGACGGAAAGGTTTGGATCGCACGGCCAATTCTGAACACACGCCGCGAGACGTTGCGCGACTTTTTGCGGGAGAATTCCATCGGTTGGATCGACGATCCGAGCAATGTCGACCTGCGGTCCGAGCGGGTCCGAATCCGGTTGGAACTGACCGGCTGGCAGGGAGCGGGTTCGAGCATCGAAGCGCTTCTTCACGTCGCCCGCGAAAATGCGGCGCTGCGCGAAAAACTCGGCTGCCGTGCCGCGGCCCTGATCTCCCGCTTCGCCAGAGAGGCCGAACCGGGCTTACTCCATCTCGATCCTTGCTTTCTGCGCCACGATGATGAGGAGGCGGCCATTCATGCGCTGCGCGTCCTGTTGGCCGTTGCCGGCGGCATGCCGCATCTGTCAGATTTACAACGAACCGCCGCTTTGGCCGCCCGCATCTCCGAGCCGCCGCATCGCGCTACTTTGTCGCGGACGCTCGTCGCCTCCCGGCGCGACGGTGTCTGGTTCTGCCGCGAAGGGCGCGCACTGCCTGAACCCGGGCCGGCGTGCGAGGGCATGATCTGGGACGGGCGATTTCGCATTTCGGCGGTCGGATCGCCGGACGAGGCGTCGGTTGCACCGGCCGGCGGCACTTCACTAGGCAAGATCGAGGAGCGTCACGGCGCGCCTAAAAGCCTGATCCGCCTTGCGAGAGCATCCCAGCCTGTATTTTTGCATGATGGCGAGAATTCCGCGGAGATGCGTAGTTTAACTGCCGATCTCACAAGTCGCTGGAACGCTACGCCTGTCCCATCGCTCCATGCGCGGTTCCTTCCCTCCTTCGACATCGATCTTGCTCGCGCCATTTCGGCCCTCATAGGCGCGCCGCCAATTCCTGACCCGCCATGCGCTGGTCACAATGTCGGGCGAGCTTAACCGCTTGGAGGGGTTTTGCTTGGCAATATGGCCCGCTCTCCCTATGTTACGAGGGACCTCATATCACTCTGGACGCATGCCCACGGTCGGGCGTGAACGGGACGCTTGATGAATCCGAATTATCGCAACCTCGCGCTGTGGGCGATCATCGCCGTACTGCTTATCGCGCTGTTCAATCTCTTCCAGACCGGGCCGGCAGCGCGCGGGGCTACTTCCGAAGTGGCCTATTCGGATTTCCTGAAAGATCTCTCGTCGGGCCGCATCAAGACCGTCACCATCGTCGGCGACCGCATCACCGGCTCCTATTCCGACAATTCCGCCGGTTTCCAGACCTATTCGCCGGGCGACCCGACGCTGGTTTCGCGGCTTGAGGAGAAGGGCGTCACCATAACCGCCCGCCCCGAGACCGAAGGTTCGGGCGGCATTGTCAGCATGCTGATCTCGTGGCTGCCGATGATCCTCATCCTCGGCGTCTGGATCTTCTTCATGCGCCAGATGCAGTCCGGGTCGGGCCGCGCCATGGGCTTTGGCAAGTCGAAGGCAAAGCTGCTCACCGAGGCGCATGGCCGTGTCACCTTCCAGGACGTCGCCGGCGTCGACGAAGCCAAGCAGGATCTGGAGGAGATCGTCGAGTTTCTGCGCGATCCGCAAAAATTCCAGCGCCTGGGCGGCAAGATTCCGCGCGGCGTGTTGCTGGTCGGCCCTCCCGGCACCGGCAAAACGTTGCTCGCGCGCTCGGTCGCCGGCGAGGCCAACGTGCCGTTCTTCACCATTTCCGGTTCGGACTTTGTCGAGATGTTCGTCGGCGTCGGCGCCAGCCGCGTCCGCGATATGTTCGACCAGGCCAAGAAGAATGCGCCCTGCATCATATTCATCGACGAAATCGACGCGGTCGGCCGCCATCGCGGCGCCGGCCTCGGCGGCGGCAATGACGAGCGCGAGCAGACGCTGAACCAGTTGCTGGTCGAGATGGACGGCTTCGAATCCAACGAGTCGATCATCCTGATCGCCGCCACCAACCGTCCGGACGTGCTCGACCCGGCGCTGCTGCGTCCGGGCCGCTTCGACCGCCAGGTCGTGGTGCCGAACCCTGACATCATCGGCCGCGAGAAGATCCTCAAGGTCCACGTCCGCAACGTTCCCCTGGCACCGAATGTCGACCTCAAGACCGTGGCGCGCGGCACGCCCGGCTTCTCCGGCGCCGATCTGATGAACCTCGTCAACGAGGCGGCGCTGATGGCTGCGCGGCGCAACAAGCGCCTGGTCACTATGGCGGAGTTCGAAGACGCCAAGGACAAGATCATGATGGGCGCGGAGCGCCGCTCCTCGGCCATGACGCAGGAAGAGAAGACCAAGACCGCCTATCACGAGGCAGGCCACGCGATCTTGGCGCTCAACGTGCCGTCGGCCGATCCGCTGCACAAGGCGACCATCATTCCGCGCGGCCGGGCGCTGGGCATGGTGATGCAGTTGCCGGAAGGCGACCGCTATTCGGTCAGCTACAAATGGATGGT
Organism: Mesorhizobium sp. IMUNJ 23232; assembly: GCF_044326205.1. Classification (NCBI taxonomy): domain Bacteria; kingdom Pseudomonadati; phylum Pseudomonadota; class Alphaproteobacteria; order Hyphomicrobiales; family Phyllobacteriaceae; genus Mesorhizobium; species Mesorhizobium sp. IMUNJ 23232. The sequence goes on along the minus strand of NZ_JBIRCY010000001.1, from coordinate 232,532 downwards.
GTCGCGGCTTGCCATCATGATGGGCGGACGCGTAGCCGAGGAGATAAAGTTCGGCAAGGAGAACATCACCTCGGGTGCGTCCTCGGATATCAGCCAGGCGACAAAACTTGCCCGCTCGATGGTCACGCAATGGGGCTTTTCGGACAAGCTCGGCCGGGTTGCTTATGGCGACAACCAGGAAGAAGTGTTCCTCGGCCACTCCGTCGCGCGCACGCAGAACGTTTCGGAAGAGACCGCGCAGATCATCGATGCGGAAGTGCGCAGGCTGATCGACGAGGCCTATACCTTTGCCACGCAGGTCATCACCAAGCAGAAGAAGGCGTGGATCGCGATCGCCGAGGGTCTGCTCGAATACGAGACCCTGTCCGGCGACGAGATCAAGCAGTTGATCGCCGGGCAGAAGCCGTCGCGCGACCTTGGCGACGATACGCCGCCTTCGCGTGGCTCGGCCGTGCCGAAGGCCGGCGCCACCGGCGGCCGCCGCAAGAAGGGCGGCGAGGAATCCGAAGGCGGCATGGAACCCCAGCCGCAGGGGTGAGGAGCGGTCGGCCGAAGGCCGATCAATCGACAACGATTTGTCGATTGAAGCGACGAACGCCCGGAGCCGTAGCGGAGGGCAGGACCGGTTCGCGTAGCGAATTCGCCGTGCCGGTGGCACGGTGATTTTTCACGCCAGATGCAACCCGTCGGGGGGCCGGTCTTTCGAGGCAGTTTCGCTTCTTCCCGCATCGGGTCGTAAACGCATGTGGCGATCCGCATCCATCTTCCTGTCCAACGGACAGTGGCAGGCAACTTATCGTTGATTGTGTTTTGGCTCGGCGTCCGAGTCGATCAAATGGGTAGCCAACGAGATCGGAAGGCGCGCAGGCATAGCCGCCATAATCATCTCCGATGCCCGCTCACAGGAAAGACCTGCCGTAATCTTGCAGCCCCTGAAATAGGACCTGCCTGTAACGGTCGCCATCTCGGATGATGCCCGGACAATAGGGCCGGGGTTGCTACGCCGAACCGTTTGACCGGCTGCCGGGATTGCGGGACGTGCTCTGCGTGCTTGCGGCTGACATCCTTCCAATCATCGGCATCCGAACACGGTCCGCCGATGCCGGACCTGGACCGTCAGCCTTGCCCGCGTTCCAGATTCAATGTGTCCCGAATCTCTCGGTGCCCGTTCCCGTGCCACTCCAGCCCGGTTCCTCGCCGGTTGCGCCTTGAGCCGACAGCATCGTGCGGCGCGCGGATACTCGATCCGGGCGAAGTCTTGCCACTTGCAACCCTCAGCCGTGTCGATATCCCATATGGTGAACATCTTTCTCTCCTTCGTGATGGGAGAAGTCAGTAACTTCACGGGATAATCTTTCGAATCACGCTTTGCCTCTTGATCCGTGTCGCCATGATGTGGAATGCTCGATACGAGCAGTGATGCTTTCAGGGAAAGGGAGGAGCAATGAAAATCAACCGGAGGACCATGCTCGGCGGATCGATCGGCGCGCTGGCGGCCTTGCGCGGCATGCCTGCCATCGCCCAGAGTGGACCGCTTAGGATCGGCTGCATCACGACGCTGTCGGGTGCCGCGGGCATTCTCGGCAAGCCGCAACTGCTGGGCATGGAGATCGCCGCCAAAAAGCTCAATGCCCAGGGCGGCATACTGGGCCGGCAGATCGAGATCGTCGCGCGCGATGACCAGTCGACGCCCAACACGGCCGTCGCGGCTGTGCGCGAACTGGCCGGAGACGGCGTCAACATCTTTGCCGGCGTGCTGTCCAGCCCGGTGGCGCTCGCCATCAGCGGCATTGCCGAAGAGATGAACTGCTTCCTGCTAAATGCCGCTTCCCACGGCAACAACCTGACCCATCAGGATTTTCACAAGAACTATTTCCGGCTGACCGATTATTCGGCCATGCGCATCTCGGCTGTTGCCCGCCTCATGGCCGAAAGATATCCGCAAGTGACGAAATGGGGGGCGATCATCCCGGATGCCGAGATCGGCCGGTCGACCATCGCCACGTTTAAGGCACGGCTGCCGAAATACTATCGCGAGATCAACAAGACGGAGGTGACGATCGACGAGCCGGTCGTCGTCAAGTTCGGCGCCACCGACTTCCGCAATGCCATATCGACCCTGCTTAGCTCCGGCGTGGAAGGGGTTTTCGTCGGTGTCGGCGGCGGCGACGAGGTCGGCTTCGTGCAACAGGCGGGGCAGTTGGGCCTGGGCGCGCAAGCCAAGGTGTTCGTTACCTCCGGAAGCGATTTCCAGGTGGCGAAGGCGCTGGGTCGCCGCCTGCCGGAAAACTACTGGAGCGGCCACCACTGGTATTTCGGCGCCTATCCGGACAATCCGGTGGCGAAAGACGTTCTCCAGCAATATGTCGAGCAGACCGGCGACAAGTTCCCCGACGGCTTCGTCGGCATGGGCTATACAGCGATTGCCGCCGTCGCGGCCGCGGCTGCCAAGTCGAACGATTTGTCGACCGCCGCGCTGATCGGTGCGCTGGAGGGGCTGAGCTTCGATTCGGTGAAGGGCAAGCTGACGATCCGCGCCGAAGACCATCAGGCGATCACTGATGTGAACTATGTAAAACTCTCTCCGGACGACAGCGAGATGGGTTGGAAGGTGGCCGACTTCTACAAGGCGGACGGCACTGATTTGGTCGGCCCGGCCACGCCGGGCGTAGCGATCAAGTTCGACTAGCGCCCATCCTTCGAACGGGAAAGGCGTGCATTTGCGCACCCTTCCCGTTCCCGCAGAGGTAGCCGATCGTGCGCAGGAAGACGGAGTCCGGCTGGGTGTTGCCGCCGGAAATTGATCGAGTGGAGCATTATCTCGCCTCCGGCGAATGGACACGGGAAACAATGGCCGACGCCATGCGCCGGCGCGTCGCGGAGGCACCGGACCGGTTGATCGTCTCCGACAGCCAGGAAGGGCTGACGCGCATCGAGTTGCAGGAAAGGGCGATGAGGCTGGGCAGCGCGCTCTACCGGCGCGGCCTTCGGCCGGGCTCCGTGGTCGCGTTCCAGTTGCCGAACTGGACGGAAGCCTGCGTGATCAGCCTTGCCTGCGCGCTGTAGGGCTATGTGCTGACGCCGCTGCTGCTGATGTACCGCGAGCGCGAACTCGGCTTCATCCTGTCGCAAACCGGCTGCCAGATGCTGTTCCAGCCGGCCAGCTTTAACGGCTTCGACTATGCGGCGCTGCTGCAACGGGCGCTGAAAGAGACCGGCCAGACCATCGACGTCTATTCCGTGCGCGGCGGTTCGCAGGCCAGCACAACTTATGAAGACCTTCTCGCGGAGCCTTCCATCGTCGACATGCCGGCGGTCGATCCCGCCAGCGTCAAGGCAATTACCTTCACCTCGGGCACCACGGGAAGGCCGAAAGGCGTGCTGCACAGCCACTACACGGCGCATGCGACAGTTCTGAGGGCTGCCGCCTTCTGGGAGCTCGGCGAGGCCGACCGGCTGCTGGTCGCCTCTCCCGTCGGCCATATCGGCGGCTCGCTCTATGCCTTCGAGCTTCCCTTCTTCACCGGCTGCTCCGCCCGACTGCTGGAATCGTGGGACCCGGCCGTGGCGGTCGAACTGATCGACGGTGAAGGCCTGACATTCTGCGCCGGGGCGACGCCGTTCCTTCAGGGCCTGGTCGGCAGCGCGCAGGCTGCCGGTACGACCCTGCCTTCGCTCCGCCGCTTTGTCTGCGGCGGCGCCAGCGTGCCGCCGGCGCTGATCGCGCAAGCCGCCGACCGATTCCGCAACGCGGTCATCTCCCGCGCCTATGGCTCGTCCGAATCGCCGATCATCTGTCCCGGCGTGCGGACGCGCGAGGACAGAGGCTATGGCCAGACCACGGACGGCGAGATCGATGCGGAAGTGCGGATCGTCGACACGCATGGCAAAGATCTGCCGCAAGGCGCCGAGGGCGACATCATCGCCCGCTCGTGCAGCACGTTCGTTGGCTATCTCGAGACGGACGACGAGCGCGAGCAATTCACCGAAGATGGCTTCTTCCGCACCGGAGATATCGGGCGCGTCGTCGACGGGCGCTTCCTGGAGATCACGGGGCGGCGCAAGGAGCTGATCATCCGCATGGGCGAGAACATCAGCCCGCTCGAGGCCGAGAACGCATTGCTCGAATGCGAAGCGGTGAAACGGGTGGCGGTGGTCGGCGTTCCCAATGAGCGGACAGGCGAACGGGCGGTTGCCTTCGTCGAGCTCAAGGACGGGGCCGGTTTTACCTTCGCGGATATGCAGGGCTTCCTCGGCAGGATCGGCCTTGCCAAGCAGAAATGGCCGGAAGAGCTGCATATCCTAGAAAGGCTGCCGACCAACTCGATCGGCAAGGTGCAGAAATCCGAGCTGAAGCTGCTCGCCGGCAAATCTTCCATCACAGCGCCGCGGCCGGGAGGCGCCGCGCGATGACGACGCAACTGGCATTCGCCGCGTTCAACGGCCTTGTCCTCGGCATGGCCGTCTTTCTGGTCGCGGCCGGGCTGACGCTGGTCTTCGGCATCCTGCGCGTCTTCAATTTCGCGCATGGCAGCTTCTTCATGGTCGGCGCCTATATCGCCCATGCAGTGATGGGCCGCGAGCCGCGGTTCGTCTGGCAATATCTGGGCGCCGCCGTGGTCGCGGCAATCGTCATCGGCATCATCGGGCTCATCGTCGACCGCGTCGTGCTCAGGCGGCTGGCCGGGGTGGCGAACGACTATACGCTGATAGCGACATTCGCGATCCTGCTCCTGACCGAAGGGGCGGCCAAGCTGATCTTCGGGCAGGATTTCTACACCGTCTTCCCGCCGCCGGTGCTCGACCAGATCGTCAACATCGGCATACCGGTCACCTACTATTCGTTCTTCATCATCGCCTGCGGCATCATCGTCTTCGTGCTTCTGGAATGGGGCCTAAACCATCTCTGGTTCGGCAAGCTGGTGCAGGCGGTGGCGCGCGATCCCTGGATGGCCGACGTGATCGGATTGCGGGTCCAGCGCCTGAAGCTGATCAGCGCCGGCGCGAGCTTTGCGCTTGTCGGCCTGGCGGGCGCGCTGCTCGTCGCCAATCAGACGCTGTCGCTCAGCCTCGGGCAGTCCTATCTGCTGCTCGCCTTCAATTCCGTCATCATCGGCGGGCTGGGAAGCGTACGCGGCGCCTTCCTCGCCGCCCTCATCCTCGGTCTCTTCGAAAGCTTCAATTCGGTGCTGCTGCCGTCGATGCCGGGAGTTGTCGCCTATGTCGTCCTGATCCTGGTCATCCTGCTCAAGCCGCAGGGTCTCTTCCCGGAGCGCGCCTGATGAAGCTGACGGATCCGCGTCTGCTCTTCGGCCTTCTCTGCATCGTTGCCCTGGTAGCAGCGCCGATGTTCGCGAACCAGGGGCTGCTGTTCCTCATCGGCCTGACGATGGCCCAGGCCGTCTTCGCCCTGTCGTGGAACCTTTTGTTCCGCTACTCCGGCATCGCTTCGTTCGGGCATTCGATGTTTTACGGGATCGGCGCCTATACGATGGCGGCGATCATCGCGCATCATGTGCCGATCCCCTTCCTGGCATCGCTGGTGATCTCGATCGTTCTCGGCGGCGCCGTCGCCTTCGTTATCGGCCTGATCATCCTGCCCCGCACCAACGGCATCCAGCTTGCGATCCTGACGCTGGCGCTGTCGCAACTGGTCCTGCTGTTCGTCAGCTATTCCGACCTGCTGGGGCGCGACGAGGGGCTTTCCGGCCTGACCCGGCCGCGGATCGACATGGGGGCTTTCACCGTCGATCTGACGTCGCCCAACGCATACTACTATTTCATCCTGATCGTCTGCACGGCGGCGACGGCGGGCCTGCTTTGGTTCGTGTCGGGCTCGTGGGGCGCACGCTGCTGGCGGTCGCCATCGATGCCGAACGCGCGGCTTTCCTCGGTATCAACGTGCTGCGCCAGCGGATCGCCGCTTTCACGCTGGCCGGCGCGGTGGCGGCGCTGTGCGGCGCGATCGTTGCACCGTGGGCGCAGATCGTGTCGGTCGATACGCTGTCGTGGCTGACTTCGGCCCAGCCGATGCTGGCGACGCTGCTCGGTGGCGCCGGCTCGTTCTGGGGTCCGGTCACCGGCGCCTTCGCGCTTGCGCTGATCAACTACATGACCCGCACGCTTCCGGGCCTGTCCGAACTGATCGTCGGGGGAACGCTTCTCGCCGTCGTCCTGCTGGCGCCGGCCGGCATCTACGGACTGGTGCAGACCTTGTCCCGTTCCTACCGCCGCTATAGCCTGGATTCCAGGCAAGGAGCGGCGACATGAGCCTGGTCGTCGCAAAGCAAATCTACAAGAACTACGGCAAGCTTGAAGTGCTCAAGGGCGTCGACCTGTCCATCGACGCCGGCGAAGCCTTCGCCATCATAGGGCCGAACGGCGCGGGCAAGACGACGCTGTTCAAGGTGCTCACCGGCGAAACGCGGGATTTTACCGGCAGCGTGGTGATGGATGGTCACGACGTGACGCGGCAGCCCGTCCATCAGCGCGCCCGGGGCGGGGTCGGCAGGACCTTCCAGGTGGCGCGCGTTTTCGGCGAGATGTCGATCCTGACCAATGTCATCCTGGCGATCGAAAGCAGCAAGGTGGCCCGTGGAGAGCCTGTCGGTCCGTGGTGGGACTGGCGGCCTTCCGCCGCGACCCGGCGGGAAGCGATAGGGGTGCTGGAAAGCGTCGGACTGGGCCGCAACTTCGACGACGAGGCTTCGCTGCTGTCGCATGGCGACAAGAAGCGCCTGGAATTCGCCACCATGCTTGCGGGCCGGCCGCGCATCCTGATGCTGGACGAGCCGACGGCCGGCATGTCGGCGGAGGACCGCCGCAGCACGACGCGGCTGCTTCAGGACCTCAAGAGCCGTGGTCTGACCATCGTTCTCACCGAGCACGACATGGGCGTGGTCTTCGGGCTCGCCGACCGCGTGATGGTGCTGAACTACGGACAGATCGTCTGCGTCGGCGATCCGCAGACGGTCCGCGAGGACGAAGCGGTCAAGCGCGTCTATCTCGGCAAGGGGGCCGGACATGCTTGAACTGTCGGATGTGAACGCCTTCTACGGCCAGAGCCAGATTCTGCACGACATCACCCTGTCCGTCGGCCAGGGCCGGCGCGTCGCGGTGATGGGGCGCAACGGCGCCGGCAAGACCACGCTGCTCAAGAGCATCATGAATGCCGGTCCGAGGGTCGAGGGACACATGGCGTTCCGGTCCGAGGCACTGACCGGCCAGGCACCGAACGAACGCGCGCGCCTCGGGCTGGCGCTCGTCCCCGAGGACCGGCGCATCTTCGGCCATCTGACGACCTACGAAAACCTGAAGATCGCACAATATGGCGCGGCGCGCGGGCGCGAAAATGTCGATGTCGACGGACTGCTGGAGCGTTTCCCCCTGCTCGGCCCGTTGCGGGACCGGCGCGGCTCGATGATGAGCGGCGGCCAGCAGCAGATGCTGGCTGTGGCACGAGGCGTCGCCGCGCGGCCCTATCTGATGTTGCTGGACGAACCCACCGAGGGGCTGGCGCCGACGATCGTCGAGCAACTGGCGGAGCAGGTGGTGTCCTGCTGCGAGGAGTACGGCATAGCGCTGCTGCTCGCCGAACAGAGCATCTGGTTCTCGCGCCAACGCACCGACCATGCGGTGGTGATCGATACGGGCCGCATCGCATTCGAAGGCAACTGGACCGAATTCGACCGGTCCCTGGAGAAGATACAGCGCCATCTCGCCTTCTGAAGCCTGTATTGTCGTGCCTGGCGAGATGCGTTAGCCATGCTCGGCCTTGAGGTGGGTACTTATGTTCGACGACGAAGCCAAACCTGACGGGACGCAAGCGATCAGGCGCGCGGCGAACATACTGCGCTATATCGCCAGCGGGTCGCGGGAGGGCGTGAGCCTGCGCGACGTGTCTCAAGCCATGGGCCTGTCCCGATCGACGACGCACCGCATTCTCAAATGCCTGTCCGACGAGGGGCTGGTGGCGACCAGCGGCAACACCCGGCGGCACGTCATAGGCTCCCTGACCTTCGAACTCGGCCTGGCGACCAGCAACCTGCAGCACGACCTGATGACATGGCGCAGCGTCGTCGACGATCTGGCGCGCGAAACCGGGGCGACCGCCTATCTGATGGGCCGCAGCGGCATCGAGTGCGTCTGTCTGCACAGGGCCGAGGGGTCGGGCGTCGTTCGTGTCATCCCCGTCGAGCTGGGCCAGCGACGCCCGCTCGGGGTCGGCGCCGGAGCCACCGCCCTACTCGCCAGCACGGCCGACCCCGACCTGAACAGGGTCTTGAAGGCCATCGAACCCCATCTTCAAACCTATCCGGCGCTCAGCCTCGAGCGCATAAGAAGCAATGTCGACAACGCGCGCCGGCTCGGCTTCGCGGAAAGCGAGGGAACCGTGGTGCGCGAGGTCTACGGCCTCGGTGTCGCGGTCGCTTCCGCGCAGGGGCCGGCCATGCTGGCGCTGAGCTTGGCCGCGCACAGTTCCATCGCAACGCCCGAGCGTATCGCCGCGTGGAAAAAGACGCTGGTGAGGATGGTGCGCGAACACAGGCAGCCCGCTCCTGCCGCGCCCGCTGCCGCATTGCCCGTGCCGGGCGGCGGATGAACGATCCCGGAAGGCGTCGGAGGGATTTGCCAGATAATCAACAGCAGGGCCGGTGCGACACCGACTTTCGGATGTCGCACGCCGGGCGTAGCCGGCCAAGCGGCATGATGTTTTGACGGGAATGGTTCGCCACGCGCTGTAGCCGACGCTCTATGTCAAGCAGATTGCGTGGTCATACGACGTCTTGCATGGAAAGTTTCGACTTTGTGATCGTTGGTGCCGGCACGGCGGGTTGCCTGCTGGCGGATCGCCTGAGCAGGTCTGGGAAATTCACCGTCCTGCTTCTCGAAGCGGGCGGCTCTGATCGCCGCTTCATGATCCGCATGCCGATCGGCTACGGCCACAGTTTCTACAATCCACGCGTCAACTGGATGTACTCCACCGGGCCGCAGGAGGCGCTCAACGGCCGTACGAGCTATTGGCCGCGCGGAAAGGTGCTGGGCGGATCGAGTTCGATCAACGCGATGATCTTTGTGCGCGGCCAGCGCCATGACTTCGACGACTGGAAGGCTGCCGGCAATCCCGGCTGGGGTTTTGACGACGTCCTTCCCCATTTCAAATCCTTCGAGACCTTCGAGGGCGAGCAGTCGGACGAACGCGGCAGGGATGGACCCCTGCATGTCGTCGACATGGCGGGGCGGGCGCATCCGCTGTGTGAAAGCTTTCTGGATGCCGCCGGGCAGGCCGGTTACCCGCGAACCGCGGACTACAATGGCGGCCGGCAGGAAGGCGCCGCGATCTACCAGATCACGACGAAGAATGGCATGCGGGCTTCGGCGGCCACGGTCTTCCTGCGCCCCGCGATGCGGCGCAAGAACCTGACGGTCCTGACCGGCGCATTCGCCACGCGGGTCCTTTTCGAGCAAGGGCGCGCCATCGGTGTCGAAGTTCAAAGAGCCGGCGGGAAATTCAGCTTCCGCGCAAACCGCGAGGTGATCGTTTCGGGGGGCGCGGTGAACTCGCCGCTGCTGTTGCAGTATTCCGGCGTCGGCCCCGGCAGCCTGCTGCAAGGCTTAGGGCTGCCGGTCGTCCACGATCTCCCGGCGGTCGGCCGGCACATGCAGGACCATCTCGGGATCGATTATCTCTATCGTTCCCGAAAGCCCACGCTCAATCACGAACTGCGCGGCTGGTTCGGTCGGGCGAAACTCGGGCTGCGCTACCTCTTGTTTCGCGACGGGCCGCTTTCGCTGAGCGTCAACCAGGCCGGCGGATTCGTGCGCAGCGATCCGGGGCTCGCTCATGCCGACATGCAGCTCTATTTTTCGCCGGTCAGCTACAGCAAGCCGACGCCGGGCGCGCGCCGGCTGACACTACCTGACCCCTTTCCAGGGTTTTTCATCGGCATTTCGCAATGCAGACCGAAAAGCAGGGGCTTCATCCGGGCAGGTTCCGCCGATCCCTTCGCGGCGCCGGTGATCGAACCGTGCTACTTCTCCCACCCCGACGATATGCGGGAGATGATCGATGGGGTGCGCCTGATCCGGAAAATCGCCGGGCAGCCGGCAATGCGCCCGCTGATCGAGGACGAGATGCTGCCCGGTGCTGCCACCGTCACGGATGATCAGCTTGCCGACGACATAAAGGCCCGCGCCGGTAGCGTCTTTCACGCCTCGTGCACGTGCCGGATGGGTCCGGACGCCCGCGATGCCGTTGTCGATCCCCGGCTGCGCGTGCATGGCATCGACGGGCTGCGTGTCATCGATGCCTCGATCTTTCCGAACGTCACATCGGGAAACACCAACGCGCCGACATTCATGGTGGCGGAGAAGGGGGCGGCGATGATCCTCGAGGACAATCGCTGACGGCCCGGCATGTTTTATGCGGGCTTCTCCAGCACGGAAGCCAATATCTCAACGCCTTTGCGGATCGCACGCTGGTCGATTGCGCTGATGCCGAGGACCAGCCCTTTCGTGGCGACCGGATCGATGCAGAAGCGGCTGATCGGTGACACGATCAGACCGGCCGCGGCGGCGGCCTCCTGCACCTCTTCCTCCCGATGGTGCGGCTGGACAAACTTGCCGACGACGTGAAAGCCCGCCGTCGATGGCGAAAAATCCAGCAAACCGCCGAGCCGCTTTTCCGCCGCGTCCCGGAATGCCTCGTGCCGTTGGCGGTAGATTTCGCGCATGCGGCGGAGATGCGTGGCGAAATGCCCCTCGTTGATGAAGGCGGCAAGCACCGCCTGGATGCTGGCCGGCACGCCTTGCAGGAAGGCGCCGGATACGCGCTGGAAAACCGGGACAAGCGGTTTGGGGGCGATATAGAAGCCTAGCCTCAGCGACGGGAACATCGACTTCGAAAAAGTGCCGACATAGATGACGCGCTCGGCGTGGTCGGCGCTTTTCAAGGTCGGCAGCGGGCGGCCGTCATAACGGAACTCGCCGTCATAGTCGTCCTCGATGATCCAGGCGTCCTGCTCGTTCGCGGCGCCGAGCAATTGCGCCCGCCGCCGCAGGCTCATCTCGACGCCGGTCGGATGCTGGTGCGCCGGGGTCACGAAGGCCAGCCGGAATCTTGGCGAAAGCCTGAGCCCTGCTTCGACTGAAAGGCCTTCGGCGTCGACCGGCACCGGCACCATGCTTGCCCCGCAGGCGATAAAGGAGTTGCGCGCGCCGATCGCGCCGGGATTCTCGAACCACACCGGGTCGCCCGGATTGAGAAGCACGCGTCCGATCAGGTCAAAAGCCTGCTGCGCGCCGTTGACGATGAATATCTGCTCGGCATCGCAGGCGATGCCGCGGCTGGCGCGCAAATGCTCAGCGATCGCCTGGCGAAGCGAGGTAAGGCCGTTCGGGTCCGAATAGCCCAAAATCGTGTCGCGCGGCTGCCGCCAATGCTTGGCCGTGAGCCGCGACCAGACGGCGAGCGGAAACGCATCGTAATCCGGCAGGCCAGTGATGAAGGCGCGCAGCTTCTGCGGATGGGCAAGGCGCTGGAAGAATTTCGGTGACGCCTGCTCGATGAGATCGGCAAGTTTTGTGGTCGCCGGCCGCTCGTTTTCCACCACCAGCCGGGCGCGCGGCCTCTGTGCCTCGGCGGCGGCCGAGACGAACGAGCCGGATCCGGTGCGCGAGACGATCAGGCCCTCCGAGGCGAGGCGCTCGAACACGGCGATGGCGGTGGTGCGCGAGATGTCAAGTTCGTCGGCCAGCGTGCGGCTCGACGGCAGCCGCTTGCCGACAGCGAGATTGCCCGAGACGATGATCTGCTTGACGGCCTTGTAGACCTGCGCGGTTATCGACTTGCCGGAGCTGCGATCGATTTCGATCGCAAACAGCAATTCGCCTCCTGATCGCTTCAAACCTGCCCGCCTGTTCCGCCAACCAGTGCCAGCACGGGCGATCGGCCCGCGCGATTTTCGAAAATGGACCTTACACGCGCCCGACGCCGCGACGATAGAGCCCTGGTTGTCGGCTCATATTGCGAGGTCCAGATGCGCATCGATCGCGTTGAGACGTTTTCGACCCAATTCGTCGGTTTCGTCCGCATTACCACGAGTACCGGTGCCACTGGCCTCGGGCAGGTTTCGACCTACAATTCCGACATCACCTCCACCGTCCTGCACAGGCAGGTGGCCCCCTGGGTGCTTGGAGTGGAGTTCGACGACATCGACGCGCTGACCGACAAGGTGATCGAGCGCGAGCACAAGTTTCCCGGTTCCTACATGAAGCGGGCGCTCGGCGGCCTCGACACCGCCATCTGGGATTTTCGCGGCAAGGAGGCCGGATTGCCGGTGGCCAGCTTGCTCGGCGGGACGCCGGGTCCGCTGCGCGCCTACGCCTCCTCGATGAAGCGCGACATTACACCCAACGCGGAGGCCGAGCGGTTCAGACGCCTGCAGGGCGAGTTTGGCTTCGACGCCTTCAAGTTCAGGGTCGCCGCCGAATATGGTCATGACGTGGATGAGTGGCGGGGGCGGACGGAGGAGATTATCCCGACGATCCGTAAGGCGCTCGGCGACGGGGTAGCGCTGCTGGTCGACGCGAACAGCGGATTTTCGCCGAAGCGGGCGATCGAGGTCGGCCGGATGCTGGAGGACAACGGCGTCGAGCATTTCGAGGAGCCGTGTCTCTATTGGGAGCTTGAACAGACTAGGGAAGTGACTGACGCGCTAGACATTGCGGTCACCGGCGGCGAGCAGGACTGCGAGATCCCGACCTGGCGCCACATGATCGACATGCGCGCCGTCGACATCGTGCAGCCCGACATCCTTTATCTCGGCGGGATCAGCCGCACGCTGCGCGTCTGCCGGATGGCGCAGGCCGCCGGCCTGCCGATTACGCCGCACAGCGCCAATCTCGGGCTGGTCACGCTCTTCACGATGCATCTGCTTCGGGCCATCGAGGGCGCCGGCAAATATCTGGAATTCTCGATCGAAGGGGAGGACTATTATCCCTGGCAGGAGGGGCTGTTCGTCAAATCCCCTTATGATGTCAGGGAAGGGCAGGTTTTGGTTTCGGACGAGCCGGGCTGGGGCGTCGAGGTCGATCCGGAATGGCTGGCAAAATCACGCTACCAGATGAGCGAACGCGCATGAGCGATGAAAGCTTGCTGCATCAGGTCAAGCGAACCGGCGTGCTGCCGGGTCTGCCGGACAAGCATTTCATCGACGGGGCATGGCGGCCTTCTGCCGGCGGCGGCATGATGGAGAGTTTCGACCCCGGCCGGGCAAGCCCTCACGCGACATTTGCGGCGGGCGATGCTGAGGACACGGCGATAGCCGTCGCTTCCGCCAGGCGCGCCGGCGAAGGGGCGTGGAAAAAGGTCCTCCCGCGAGAGCGCAGCCGAATCCTGTCGCAAGCCGCCGGCTTGATCCGCGAGCATGCGGAGCGGCTGGCCATCACCGAGGTGCTGGACAGCGGGAAGACGATTTCGGAAGCGCGGGGCGATGTCGCCGGAGCGGCCCGGTGCTTCGACTACTACGCGGGCGCGGCGGACAAGAACGAGGGCAGGAGCTTTCCGCTCGGCGAAGACTATGCCTCGTTCTCGATCAACGAGCCGGTCGGCGTGACCGCGCACATCATCCCCTGGAACTATCCGCTTTCGACCACGGCCCGCAGCGTAGCGCCGGCGCTTGCGGCCGGTTGCACGGCCGTTGTGAAACCCGCCGAGCAGACGCCAATGACGGCGCTGATGCTGGCGGAACTGTTGCACACGGCCGGCTTGCCGAACGGTGTCTGCAATGTCGTGACCGGCACGGGCGCCGCGGTCGGCTCGCCGCTCACTGCCCACCCTGATATCAGCCACATCACTTTCACCGGCTCGACTGCGACCGGCATCAACGTCATGCAGGCCGCCGCCCGCAATATCGCTTCGGTCACGCTGGAGCTCGGCGGCAAGTCGCCCAACGTCGTGCTCGCCGACTGCGATATCGAGCTTGCGCTGGACAATGTCGTCGGCGCGATCTTCGAGAATGCCGGCCAGATATGCTCTGCCGGGTCGCGGCTGGTGATCGAGCGCGCCATCCATACGAAGTTCATCGAGCGCCTGGTGCAGCGCGCCCGGGACCTGCGCATGGGGCACGGCCTGTCGGAAAGCGTCAATTTCGGCGCGATCAATTCGGCAGAGCATCTGGCGAAGATTTCCGCCTATCTCGACGATGCCAGGAGCCGTGGCCTCGCCATTCCGACCGGTGGCAACCCGACGCTCGATCCCGCGACCGGAAAAGGCTGGTTCTTCGAGCCGACGATCGTTGACAACCTCGCCTGGGACGACCCTGTCGTGCAGGAAGAGATTTTCGGCCCGGTGCTCGCCGTTCAGGTGGTCGACGATTTCGACGAAGCCGTCGCCGCCGCCAACTGCACCCGCTATGCGCTGGTCGCCGGCATCTTCACCCGCGACCTCTCGAAGGCGCACCGCTTCGCGCGTGACGTCGATGCCGGCCAGGTCTACGTCAACGAATATTTCGCCGGCGGCATCGAGACGCCGTTCGGGGGCAACCGCAAATCCGGCATAGGCCGGGAGAAGGGCCTCGTCGCGGTTGCCAGCTACTGCAAGACCAAGTCGGTCACCATCCGGATATGATCGCTAGCCTACTGCAAGGAGAGGCACTTGCCGAGGAGCTAAAACGGCGGTGCAGAATTGAGGAGTCTCGGGAGTGGCCTGTCAGTTTATCGAGAATGGTAGTGTCTCTGGACAACGGCGGACCTGATGATATCAGATAGCAAGCTTCGCTGGCCTGCCGAGAGCGTCACGGCAACGTTACCTGTAGCCGTCATAAGAACAACGCCTGGGGAATACGCTTCTCGAAAAGCCGGCGAATGAAAGCAAACACTTTGTCTTTGGGAACTGAATGGGAGATGCAATCGTGAACAGGTTCATCAAATCCGTCAGCCGTCGTACCTTTCTGCAAGGGACGGCTGCCGGTGTAGGCATATTGGCGGCTCCCGCCATCATATCGAGCAAGGCGCTGGCAGCGTCCGGCGAACTGAACTTCATGGGCTGGGCCGGTTATCCGGAACTGGCCGCGACGGTTTTCCCGGCCTTCGAGAAGGCGACGGGCATCAAGGTCAACTTCAACGAGCAGCCCGACCAGGACGCGATGTTCGCCCAGGCCAAGCTGTCGCTGCAGACCGGCGCTATCGACGTTTGCGAGCCGACCGTCGACCGCATCGGCGGCTGGGCTTCCAACGGCCTGGTGCAGGGCTGGGATACCAGCAAGCTTTCGCTCGACAATTATCTGCCCGGCCTGGCCGACGGCGCGATGGGCGAGATGGCGACTGTGGACGGCAAGCGCATGATCGTGCTCTCCGTGTGGGGCACCGAGGCGATCGTCTATTCCAAGGCCGACGCCCCGACCGAATACGGCAAGGCCAGCCTCGGCGACCTGTTCGATCCGAAATTCGAGGGCAAGGTCTGCATTCGCGCCCACTCCGGCTTGGCCGCCATGGGCCGCTGGCTGGACGCGGAAGGCAAACTGCCGAAGCCGTGGCTCGACAGCTACAAGGACGAGGCCACGATGAAGGAACTGTGGGACATCGCGCTCGCCGAGGCCGTCAAGCACAAGGCGAACGTCGCTCAGTTCTGGAAGGGCGAGAACGAAGCCCAGGCCGCCTATCGGACCAACGGCGCCGTTATCGGCCTGAACTGGGATTCCACCGGCTACAATCTGCGCGCCGACGGCTTCGGCTACATTGCGCCGAAGGAAGGCGCCTTCGCCTGGAACCAGGGCTTTGCGCTGATGGCGAACGCCAAGAACGTCGAGCAGGCGCATGAGTTCGCCAAATGGGTCGCGACGCCGGAAGGCTCGGCGGCCTGGGCGAAGGCCTTCTCGGCCAACCCGGTTGCCAAGGGCGCGATCGATCTCGCCAGCGCCGAGGTCAAGGAATTCTACAATTCGGCCCTGCCGGGCGACGCGACGCAGAAGCTCTGGTGGTGGCCGGAACAGCAGGCCTGGTTCATCAAGCTGCGCGGCGAATACGCCGACAAATTCATCGCCGCCTGAGACGGCGCGGGCACGACCGCCGGGTTCCAGCGAATCCGGCGGTTTTTTGTTGCATCGCGGCAATCTGGACTAGCGTAAATCATGACAATTGGTGCAGACTGAACCTGCATGAGCGCCGGTGTTGATCTTGATAGCGTATGCGCGGACTTCGGAACCTTCCGGGCCGTCGATCGCGTTACCGTCCATATCAGGGCCGGTGAGTTTTTCTCGTTTCTCGGGCCGTCCGGCTGCGGCAAGACCACCATTCTCAGGATGATCTCCGGCTTCATTTCTCCAACTGAAGGCGCGATTACCATCGGCGGCCAGGATATGCGGGGCATCCGCCCCAATCAGCGGCCGACGGCGCTGATCTTCCAGAACCTTGCCCTGTTCCCGCTGATGCCGGTCTGGGAAAACATCGCCTTCGGCCTGGAAGTGCGCGGCATCGACAAGAAGCGGCGCCGCGACAAGGCCGAGGAACTGCTGCGCCTCGTCGACCTGCCGGGCGCCGCCGACAAGGCCGTCAGCCAGTTGTCGGGCGGGCAGAAGCAGCGCGTCGCGATCGCGCGTGCACTCGCCGTCGAGCCCAAGGTCATGCTGCTTGACGAGCCTTTGTCGGCGCTCGACCTAAAGCTACGCCAGCACATGCGCGCCGAGCTGCGGGCGATCCAGAAGCGAACCAACGTCACCTTCATCTACATCACCCACGATCAGGGCGAAGCGCTTGCGATGTCGGATCGCGTGGGGGTCATGTCGCATGGCCGGCTGCAGCAGGTCGCCGTGCCGCAGGACATCTACAACAACCCGGTGAACGGTTTCGTGGCGTCCTTCGTCGGCGAGAACAACATCTTCTCCGGCAGGATCGGCCACATGTCCGGCAGCGCGGCGGAGTTCGAGACCAGCGCCGGCACCTTCAAGGCGACGGTCGGGCCGAATGCCAAAACGGCCTCGACATCAAAACTCTATGTGCGGCCGGAACATGCGCGGCTGGTCGGCAAGCCGACCAATGGCGAGAACGCCATTCCGGTGGAAATTTCGGATGTCGCCTTCGAGGGCAATTTCATAAGCATTCAGGCGCGAGACCAGGGCGGACGCGTCCTTGTTGCTGAGGCGCGTAACGACGGGTCGTCTGCCGTCCCGGCGCTCGGTGAGAAACTGCATCTGGTGTTCGATCCGGAGCGCGCCGTCATCCTGGCGGATGAAACGCCGCCGGTCGCCGGCGCGCGCGCATGAACGACCTGTTGCGCCGCTATGGGGTCGCGCTGACGGTCATCTTCGCCGCGGTCACCGCGTTCTGGCTGCTGGCGCTGGTGATCCTGCCGGACCTTTATCTCTTCGAGAACTCGTTCCGGCCCTATCTGCCGATGGCGGACATGGGCGGACCCAAGGATGTCTACAGCCTCAACAACTATCTGACGTTCTTCCGAAGCCCGATCCACATCCAGGTTTTCATCTGGACGATCGTCTACAGCAGCGTCGTCACCTTCCTGTGCTTCGTGCTTGCCTATCCGCTGGCCTACTATCTGGCGAAGGTGGCGCGCGGCAACATCTTGCCGACCCTGTTCCTGCTGCTGCTGATCCCGCTGTGGGTCAGCGAAGTGCTGCGGTCGTTCGCCTGGTTCATCATCCTGGCGCTGAAGGGGCCGCTCAACTTCGCCCTGACCGGCCTCGGCATCATCGACCAGCCGATCCGCTGGATGACGGGCTTCCGAAGCGTGATCATCGGCCTTGTCTACACTTATGTGCTGTTCATGCTTTTCCCGATCTACAATGCGATCCAGTCGCTCGACACCAACCAGATCGAGGCGGCCGAAGATCTCGGTTCGCCATGGTGGCGGACGCATTGGCGGGTCATCCTGCCGCACGCCAAGCCCGGCATCGCGTCGGGCGCGGTGATGGTGTTCATGCTGTCGGCCGGATCGATCCTGGTGCCGACGCTGCTGGCCTCGACAAATTCGCGGTGGTTCACCGAAATCATCCAGCAGTGGATGTTCGAATCGCAGGACTGGAACACCGGATCGGCCTACGCCTTCCTGCTGCTCCTGCTCTGCACCGTGTTCGTGTCACTGGTGATGCGGCTGTTCCGGGTCAAGCTGTCGGACATCGCCAAATGAGCCAGGCGCGCCGCTCCGACTGGATATTCCACCTCTATATGGCGCTGTTCCTTGCCTACATGCTTTTGCCGCTCATCGTCATGGGGGGTGCGGCGTTTAACGATTCGCGCTTTCCGTCGGTTTATCCATGGGTCGGTTTTACCGATCGCTGGTTCGTGGAACTGTGGAACGACAGCCGGATGTGGGTCGCCTTCGGCAACACGATCTTCGTCGCAATTGCCGTGGTCGTGTTGTCGGTCCCGATCGGCACGGCGGCAGCGATCCTGATCAACAGCATGACGGGTTCGTCCCGCTCCGTCCTTTATGCGCTGATGGTTGCGCCGATCCTGACGCCGGGCGCCGTCATCGGCATCTCGACGCTGCTGTTCTGGAACCGGTTTTCCGTTCCCGCCGGCTTGCATCTGTCTGCACTCGGCCAGGTCTCCTACATCGCGGCGTTCGTCATGCTGCTTGTGCTCGCCCGGCTGCAGAGCTTCGACCGCGCCCTGGAAGAGGCGGCCCTCGACCTCGGCGCCAGCCACGCCCAGGTGCTGCGCCGCATCCTGCTGCCGCATCTCTATCCCGCTATGGGCGCGGGCGCGGCCATCGCCTTCTTCCAGTCGATCGAGAACTTCAATACGACGCTGTTCACGCGCGGCACCTACGACACGCTGACGGTCTACGTTTTCTCGAAGGTGCGCAGTGGCATCACGCCGACGATCAACGCGCTGGCGCTGATCCTGATCAGCGTCACGGTCGTCTGCGCCATCTGGTACGAGATTTCCAGGCGACGGTCCGAGCGGAAGGTTGCGCTCCAGGCGTCGCTGTAGCCGCCGCCCCGCAACACCCGGTATTCGGACTTCGAAAGCCCATCGCGAATTGGGCTGTGGTGGCTGTGAACTGCGACGGAATCACGCATATCACCTTATTTTGCGCCGCGTCATGAAATTGTGCGTTGCAATATTTCGCGACTCGAATAAAGTCGTCGTTGTCGGCCATCTTACTCCTCCCAGATGCGATGCCGACGCTGAAAGCGGCGAACCTCCTCCCTCGCCGCAATCAAATCGAGCCCGCTGCTACCTCCTCCCAGCAGCGGGCTTTTTGATTCCTGCGCCGCCGCAGAACGCTGATCGGACCATCTGGTGACCGCCGTCGACCCATGGCGACCGCGGCCTTGCTTTCATGCCTGAACATTCTCGCGCCTCCACCAGATCTTTGCCGAAGGACGGGGATGGTCGACGGACTTTCTATTTGTCGCCGGACTTGCGTCTGCGTTTCCGCAGGAAGGCGGATGCTGCCTCCGCGTGATGCGCCGAGTGGGCGGACAGCGCCTCGTAGGCGATGCTGGCGTCCATGATCGCATGCGCGATCCGCTTGAGTTCGAGGTTTATTGCGACCTTGGTCCAGCGGACCGCGTTGGTCGCGCCGCCTGCCAGCCTGTCGCAATAGGCATCGACCGTCCGGTCGAGCTTGGCCGCCGGGACCGCGTGGTTGACGAGGCCGAGCGACACGGCCTTGGTCGCATCGAGCAGTTCGCCCGCCATCAGGATTTCTTTAGCCTTGGAAAATCCGACGAGTTGCGGCCAGATCACGGCGCCGCCGTCACCGGCAACTAGGCCGACCGATACATGCGGGTCGCCGATCCTCGCCGTATCGGCCATGAACGTCACGTCGCAGAACAGCGCGATCGTGGCGCCGAGGCCGACCGCCGGCCCGTTGACCTTGGCGATGACCGGTTTCTCGAGGTCGAGCAGTGAGAATACGATCCGTTTCGCTGAGGCAACGTCGTCGAGAAACGATATCGGGCGCGCCGCGATTTCCTGGATGCGGTCGGCGTCGCCGCCCGCCGAAAATGCCCTGCCCGCGCCGGTCAGCACGATGATGTCGCTTTCGGAATCGTCGGCGGCGTCCAGGAAGACACGGCCCAGCTCGTGGTGCATGCGGCTGCCGACCGCGTTCAGGCGGTCCGGATCGTTGAAGACGATCGTCAGCACCCGGCCGCGCCGTTCGAAGCGGAGCGTTTCATAACGGCCTTGCCAGCCCGCGTTCATGCATCCATCCCTTGACTGCGACGCTTCAGGGAGCCGTCTCGCCCCAGGTCATCCCGGAAAGCCGGCCGAGCTGTTCGTAGGCCCCACCCAGGTCGGACAGGAGGAGCTTGACGCGATAGGTCCAGCGGTAGAGCGGATGTTCGAGCGTCAGCCCCATCGCGCCCATGAACTGGTGCAGGTCGTAAACGATGCGGGTCGCACAATCCTGGGCGTAGCCGAGGGCCGCTACCGCCTCGGCCTCGTCTCCCCTTGCGGCCGCCCTGAATGTCAGCAGGCGAGCGGCGGCGACCGAGCTGGCGGCCGATGCCAGCCGGTGCTGGAGCGCCTGGAACGAGCCGAGGGGCCTGCCGAATTGCTTTCTGATCTTTACATATCCGGTGACTTCGTCGAGGGCGCCTTGCAGGCAGCCGTTGATCTCCGCAGCCACCGCGATGCGCAGGAGACGCATGCACTCACCCCGATCGCCCAAGGGTTCGGAGCGCGCGAAACAAGCGTCCGGGTTTGCCAGCCGCCCGACCGGATAGGTGAAGAAGCCCGACACGTCGAGGCTGTCTCCAGCGTCGATGCGCGCAATGCGTGCCTGCCCACCGGTCAGGAAGATGACGGAGCGGGCCTGGCAGAGGAATCGCGCGGCGCCGGCCATGTCGCCGACGATGACCGCGATCGGGCGCGGCCAGTCCGGACATACAAGCGGGCGTATCAAGGATGACGTGGCAGCTTCCACGACGATGGGCAGCCGTGCGACCTTATCGACCAGCAGGGCGGCAGCGAGCGGCCCGTATTCCTCGAAGCCCGCGGCATCCAGCATTCCGCCTGCCTCCAGAGCCGAATCGGCGGCTTCGGAGAAGAAAGACCTCTGCCCGTCGGTCGACGGTTGCGGAATCTGCGACAGCAGTTTTTCGAGCGCTTCGACGAAGGCGGCCTGTTCGGCCGTAGGCTGCATGTTCACGGCGGCTAGACTCGCGGAAGTTCGAGATGGCTCTGCGCGATGATGTCGAGCTGCACCTCGGCGGCTCCCGAAGCGATCCCGGCGACGATCGCCCGCTCGTGATGGCGCAGCACCTGCGGCAGGTCGCCGGCGAGGAAGGCGCCCGGCAGGAATTCGAGCGCAAAGTTCGCCACCGCATGATCCGCGCCAATGACGGCGACCCGCGCCAGGCTGGCATCGGCGCTCGGGGGCAGGCCGCGCGCACGCATGTCGGCAACATTGTAGACCAGCAGGCGAGCCGCCTCGCACGCGGCGAGCGCCTGGCCGGCGCGGAAACGGATGTGGCTGTCCCGCCACGATCTCTGCTCCTTCAACCGGCCGACGGCGGCATCGAGCGTGCGGCGGGCGAGTTCATAGCGGGCGATGCCGACGCGCTCATGCCCCAGGGCGAACTTGATGATGGAGGCCGCCGCGCCCTCCTCGCCGAGAAGCGAGCCGGCCGGCACCGCGACATCGCGGAAGAAGACTTCATGAATGTCGCCTTCACCGATCAGGCTGGGGATCGCCCGAACCGAAATGCCGGGGGTGTTCATGTCGATCAGGAAGATGCAGACGCCTTCCCGGCGCTTGCCGCCGACGCGGGCGAGCAGGAAGCAATGGTCCGCCAGGGCGGCGTAGGACGTCCAGATCTTCGAACCGTTGATGATGTACTGGTCGCCCTCGCGTTGCGCGAAAGTGCGCAGCGAAAACAGATCGGAACCGGCCGACGGTTCGGAAAAACCCTGGCACCATATCGCCTTGCCGGCGCCGATCTCGGGGAGGTAACGCTGCTGCTGCTCCGCGGAGCCGAAACGCATCAGTGTTGGGCCGATCCAGTTGACGTTCATGTATTGCGGGCCCCGCGGCTCGCCCGCCGACTACATTTCCTCGCCGAGGATCAGATGCTCCCAAGTCGATCCGTCATGGCCGCCATATTGCTTCGGCCAATGCGGCACCAGCAGGCCGGCTTCCGCTAGGCGCGGACAAAAGCTGAGCGAGAACTCCGTCTGCTCGCGGGAACCCGGACCATGGAGCGATATCCGATCCCAGTCGGACGGGAGTTCGCAGCGAAGGAAATCGACGACCCGATCGCGAAACTTCGACTCCTCGGTGGACCATGTGAATATCATGCGGTCAGTCAGTTTGTCTCACTAATTGAAACAATCGGCTATGGCGCCGGTCGCAGCATTAGTATTAGTGAAGAGCTTGTGTCAATTGGATTCCTTGCGCCCTTGATTCCAACTGACACGGATGTAGGATCGGCATCAGGAGATGCAGTGTCCCATAATATGAGAATATTCGAATGCCGGCCAGTCATATTGCCTAGTGCCGGCGTTTGGCAGGCTTGACCCTGTGGTGTGCAGCCCTCGGCTGCGTGCGCGGGGGATTGGCCGTTGGAAGAGCGAGGGTGGCCTTGAGGTTCGAATTCACCGAGGAGGACCGGGCGTTTCGGGAGGAAGCCAGACGGTGGCTGCTCGCCAACGTTCCGTCGGCGCGGGCGCCGATGGGAGGCCCTGCCGCACGGGCGTTCGCGCTCGACTGGGTCCGCAAGCGCCATGCCGCCGGCTGGTCGGGTATTTCGTGGCCGGCCGCCTATGGCGGGCTCGGCCTGTCCTATGAGCGGCAGATCATCTGGCACGAGGAGAGCGTTGCCGCCGGCGCTCCGAGCCCCCTCGACCCGACCTTCGTCTGCTTCAACCATGCCGGCCCGACCCTGATCGCCTGTGGCAGCGAGGCGCAGAAGTCGTTCCATCTGCCGAAGATACTGGCGGGCGAGGCATTGTGGTGCCAGGGTTTTTCGGAGCCGGATTCCGGTTCCGACCTCGCCAGCCTGCGCACGTCCGGCCGTGTCGAAGGCGACCATCTGGTCGTCAACGGCCAGAAGATATGGACCACCCACGCCGACATTGCCGACTACCAGGAACTGCTGATCCGCACGGACCCCGGCTCGCAGCGCCACAAGGGCCTGAGCTGGGTCATATGCGACATGAAGCTGCCCGGCATCACGGTGCGGCCGATCGAGAACATGGCTGGGGTCACGCACTTTGCTCAGGTTTTCTATGACGATGTCCGCATTCCGCTGAGCAATGTGGTCGGCGCCCTGCATGACGGCTGGAACGTCGCCATGACGACGCTCGGCTTCGAGCGCGCCACGGCGGCGACCGCCCTGCAAGTCGAACTGAGCGCTCGGATCGAGGCCCTGAGCGCGATGGCGCGGATGCGGAGCGACGCCGTGGATGGCGGCCTTCTGCATCGCATTGCCGTCGCCCGGGCCGAGGCCGCGGCGTTGCGCGCGCTGACCTACAAAACCTTGTTCAAGGAGCCGGCGACGCCATTCGACGGTTCGATCGTGCGTCTGTTCTTCGCGGAACTCGCCCAGCGCATTTACCGGATCGCCATGGACCTGCTCGGCCCGCAAAATGCCGAAGCTTCGCCGGATAACGAATGGATTCCCGCCTATCTCGAAGCCTTCAGCGAAACGATCGCCGGTGGCACGGCGGAGATCCAGCGCAACATCATCGGCGAACGCATTCTCGGCCTGCCGCGCGGAGGCGGACGATGACGATCGACCTCAACCTGTCGTCCGAACAGTCCCAGATCGTCGCCTCGCTGCGCTCCATGCTGTCGGACGGCTTTCCCGTGGCGCGGCTTCGCGCGCGCGGCCCGGATTTCGCGCAGGATGCAAATGCCCTGAAGGCCGTCGCGGATTTCGGAGCGTTCGGCCTGTTCAGCCCGGACGAGACGGGCGCGAGCGAGCTTTCGGTGGTCGAGGAAGTGCTGTTGCACATCGAGTTCGGGCGCCATCTGGTGACGCCGGGGGCGCTGGCCGCCGCGGTCGCGGCGCGGATCGCGGCACAGGCTGGCTATGCTGATTTCGAGGCAATCAGCTCGGGTGAGAAACGGATTTGCCTGGCGAACACGCTGCGCCCCACAGCACTCGAGGCTCCCGCAGGCGAACCGCTGATGCTGTTCGACTGGGAGGGCTGCGGCCTCGGCGTACTCTGGAACGAGACCGGTGCAGTCCTCCTGGATATTGCCCGGCTGAAGCCGGAGGCGGTGGCCTGCACCGACCGAAGCGTCACTGCGGCGCGCGCCGTGTTGAGCGACGACGCCATCGTCACGCGTGTTTCCTCGAATAGTTCGCGGCTGCCGCGTATCGCGCAACTGCTCGTGGCGGCACAGTTGCTCGGTATCGCCGAGGCGGCGCGCGACATGGCCGTCGGCTATGCGGGCATCAGGAGCCAGTTCGGGCAGACGATCGGCTCGTTCCAGGCAGTGAAGCATCGCTGCGCTGACATGGCGATCAACGCCGAGGTTCTGTCTGCACAACTCGTATTCGCGGCGATTGCCGAGCGTGACGGCTGGGAGGACGCGGATTTCCAGAGTGCTGCCTGCCGGCAGATCGCGGCGCGCAACGCACTCGAGAACGCCGCGAGCAACATCCAGGTGCATGGCGGGATCGGGTTCAGCGCCGAATCGGACGCGCATCTCTATCTGCTGCGGGCGCATCTGCTGGAAAATATCGGCGGGCCGCCGCGGCTCGCCGAGAAACGGTTTCTCGACTGCCCGCCGCCCTTGTTCGCCTGCCATGAAGGAGAGAAATTCTGATGCCGTTGCCGCGCAGTCTCCAGGGCAGGGTAAGATTGCCAGCCATCGCCGCGCCGATGTTCCTGACCTCGGGACCGGACCTCGTGGTGGAGGTCTGCCGTTCCGGCGTGATCGGCACGTTTCCGGCGCTGAACCAGCGCACGACCGCCGGCTTCGTCGAATGGCTCGCCGAGATCGAGGCACGCCTGTCCCGCTTTTCCGGCGCCGCGCCCTACGGCGTCAACCTGATCGTGCACCGTTCAAATCCACGGCTCGACGCCGACCTCGAAGAGGTGGTCCGCCATCGCGTTCCGATCGTCATAACCTCGCTGGGCGCGGTGAGCGAGGTCGTTCAGGCGGTGCATTCCTACGGCGGACTGGTCCTGCATGACGTGATCAGCCGCCGGTATGCGGAAAAGGCGGCAGCCGCCGGTGTCGATGGCCTCATCGCCGTTTGTGCCGGCGCCGGCGGACATGCCGGAACGCTCAGTCCCTTCGCGCTCCTCGCCGAAATCCGTTCGTTTTTCGAAGGAATGCTGGTTCTCGGAGGCGGGATCACCACCGGCAGGCACATTGCCGCGGCACGCATGATGGGCGCCGACCTCGCCTATCTGGGCACGCGCTTCATCGCCACAAGGGAAGCGATGGTCACCCCGGCCTACAAGGACATGGTGGTGGCTTCGAATGCGGCCGATATCCTCTACACGCCGGCCATATCGGGCGTGCATGCCAACTTCATGCGCCCCAGCATCGTCGCTGCCGGGCTCGACCCCGACGACCTGCCCGAACATCACAAGCTCGACATGAAAAACGAATCCAAAGCCTGGAAGACCGTCTGGTCGGCCGGCCAGGGCGTGGGCTCCATACGGGAAATCCTGCCGGCGGCGCACCTCTGCGAAAAGCTGATCGACGACTACGCGGCGGCCATCGCCCAATTGCAGGACGATACTGTCCCCCCGGCCCAATCACGCGCGGGATAGGCCATGGCTGATCTAACTCCACCGGTCCTCTTTTGCATTTCCGATGGCATCGCGGAGATCAGGTTCAACCGTCCGGCCCGCCTCAACGCCGTGGACATCGAAGTCTCGCAAGGTTTCGAAGAGGCGGTGGAGCATGCCCTTGCGGAACACTATCTGCGCGTCATCATCGTGTCCGCCGAAGGCCGCGCCTTCATCGCCGGCGGCGACCTTTCCCATTTCCACCGGTCGCAGGACAAGCGTCTCGCCGCAAGCGAGTTGATAGACCCGATGCATCGCGCGCTGTTCCGGCTGGCGGAGAGCCCCGCCATCACCATCGGCAGCCTGAAGGGGTGGTGGCGGGCGCGGGTATGTCGCTTGCGCTCAATCTCGACCTGCTGATCGCGGCCGACGACACGGTTTTCAATCTCGCCTACGCCCGCGTCGGCGCCTCGCCGGATTGCGGCGCCTCCTATGCACTGCCCCGACTGGTCGGCTACCGCCGCGCGCTGGAGATTGCGCTTCTGTCCGACAATATCGACGCCCGCCAGGCGCTGTCGCTGGGCCTCGTGAACCGGCTGGTGCCGATCGGGGATCTGGAGGCCGAGACTGCCAGGCTGGCCGCTCGGCTCGCCTCGCAGGCACAGGCGCCGCAGGGCAGGATCAAGGCCTTGATGCGCCAGTCGCTCCAGCGGACCCTGCCGCAGCAACTCGACGCCGAAGCCGCCGCCTTCGCCGACTGCGCGGCCACCGAGGATTTCGCCGAGGCGGTGGCGGCATTTTTGGAGAAGCGCAAGCCACGGTTTTCCGGACAACGCTGAAGCAGCGCCCGCGTCTCTTCCTGGGAGCCAAGAGTCAGAGGAGCGCCTCGGAGATTTCGCGGCAGGTCGCAACAAGCCTGTCGCGGACATCCTCGAAATCCCGGCCGGAGCCGATCTTCTGCAGGCAGGGCATGACGACGCTGGCGATTGCCCACCCCGATTTATCCAGGATCGGCGCACAGACGTCGGTGATCCCCTCGAAATGGTGGCTTGGCGACGTTACGGAGCCGGTCGCAACGATGAGGTCGAGTTGCTCGCCGAGCACTTTTAGCCGAGGCTTCCGGTCGACCAGCGCCAGGCTTTCCTCGATCATCGCCTGCCGCCGCGGCGCGGCCTGGAAGGCGATGATGGTCTGGCCCGAAGCGGCATCCGTTGCCGGACGGCTGTAGCCGAGCTGCAATGAAAAATTGAACTCGGTCCGCGGAGCGGCATTGGCGATGACGACGGTTTCGCCGCGGTTCACCACCACGAGGTGGGCGGCGTGGCCGACGGCGTTGCTCAACCGCTCCATTGCGGGCAGCGCCACCTCGACCAGCGTGCGCGACCGCGGCGTGCGCATGCCAAGTTCGAACAGCCGGTTGCTGAGCGTCAACTGGTCGGTGGCCGCGTCGCGGCGCAGGTAGCCGCGATCGACCAGCACATAGACCATGCGGAAGATCTCGCTTTTGGAACGGCCAAGCCGCTCGCCGATCTGCCGCGCCGTCATCGGTTCGGCTTCGGCGGCCAGAAGCTCCAGGATGTCGAGCCCCTTCTCCAGGGCAGGCGCCGAGTAGCCGGCGCGATCTTCGGCGGAATCGTGGTTCACGGCTTCGTCTCCTTGTTCGGTTTCATATACAGTACTTGACTTCATATACAAAACCATTCCTAATTACGATCGAGGCCGGGAATAACCCGGCACGGGGAACAGATAGCAAGGGCTCTCGACGAGAGAGACACAGAGGAGAACCATCATGGACGACAGACTGAAGACCTTCCTCGATGCAAGGCTCAATGCCGATGTAAGCCGCCGCCGCTTCATCCAGGGCGCGGCCGGATTGTCGGCACTAACGGTTCTCGGAGTCTCCGAACCGGCATTCGCGGCGCTCGGCGGCGAACTGAATTTCCTGGGCTGGGACGGCGAACACGGCGGCAACGTCGCCAAGGCGTTCCTTGAGACCAACAAGATCAAGATGAATGCCTCCTTCCAGTCGGCGGCCGACGAGGCCCTGACCCGCTTCAACACCGGCGGCCGGGGCGCCATGGACATCCTGACCCCCAACAAGGATTTCCAGACGGCGATCCTGAAATCCGGCACGGAACTCTTCCAGCCGCTGGATCTCGCCCGCATCCCAACCGCAAGCGGCCTGTTCCCGGCATTCAAGGATGCGCCGTGGCTGGTCAAGGACGGCAAGACCTACGGCATCCCGATCATCTGGGGCGACGAACCCTGCGTCTACAACCCGAAGAAATGGGACGCGATGCCGGCGAAATACACCGATTTCGCCGATGCGAAATACAAGGGCGAGCTGGTGCTGCTGGACGATCCGTTCGGCAACATCTGGCTGTGGGCAAAGTCGTTGGACATGCCCGAACCGAACCGCCTGACCGCCGCGCAGCTCCAGCAGGTGCTGGAAGCGATGCTGAAGGTGAAGCCCAATGTGGTGACCATCGGCGCCTCGCATGGCGACATGGCCGACGTGCTGGTGCGCGGCGATGCGTCGATCGGCATCGGCGGCTGGGCCTATCAGGTGATGATCGCCAAGGACAAGGGCGTCGAGCTCACCGTCGGCTCGCCCTCGGTCGACGGCACGTTCTTCTGGTCGGACGCCTATGCCATCGCCGTCGACGCCCCCAACCTCGACAACGCCTATGCCTTCATCGACTTCATGACCAAGCCCGAATCAAATGCGGCGCTTGCCAGCGAATTGGCATCGGGCTGCACGGTCGAGGCTGCCTTCGGACTGATGAAGGAGGATATCCGCGGGATGTTCCCCTACGACAATGTCCGCGCACCCGGCGGGGGCATTCTCGGCACCCAGATCGTCGTGCCGCCGCAGGAACCCGACGGCGAGGTAGTGGGTGCACCGTCGTGGGTGGAAGCGTGGCAGACTTTCAAGGCCTCGTGATCCGCGCTTCGGCCGCTGTGTCCGACGATGCGGCCGCCGGCCGGCCCGACTATAGATAGTTCCGCAACCAGCGATCTGACCAATGGCAAATGCAACCACCGCATCGATGGGCGGCGCGCGCCGTTCGCCGGGGGCCTTGCTCCCAGCGGGCGTGTTCTACGCCGCGTTCTTTGCGGTGCCGATGCTGTGCCTGCTGGTCATCAGCTTCTGGACGGCGAAAGGCTTTGCGCTGGTCCCCGGCTTCACGCTGGCCAATTACGAGAAGATCTTCACGTCGCCGCTCTATCAGGCCTTAATGCTGCGCACGATCGGCGTCGCGTTCGTCACCACGTTGGTCATCGTGCCGACCGCTTTTGCGCTTGCCTATTGCATGCGTTTCGTCTTCGAGCGGCGAGGGCAGTTGATCCTGCAGATCGTCCTGCTGTCGCTATTCAGCGGTTATCTGGTGCGCATCTATGCCTGGCGCACAATCCTGGGAAAGCAGGGACTTCTCAACTCTACCCTGCAATGGCTCGGGCTGATCGACGCTCCGCTCGAATTCCTGATCTACAGCAACATCGCCGTGGTCATCACGCTGAGCGGGCTGCTGCTGCCGCTGGCGGTGCTGCCGCTCTATTCGGCGATGCTCAACGTGCCGCGCGATCACATGGAGGCGGCGCGGGACCTCGGCGCCGGCCGTTTCCACGTCCTGCGCACCGTGCTCGTGCCGATGGCGCTGCCGGGGCTGCGCACCGCCTTCGCCTTCTCTTTCCTGCTGGCAGCCGGCGACTTCGTCACGCCAAGCCTCGTCGGCGGCACCCAGAGCCTGCTCATCGGCAACATCATCGCCGACCAGTTCCGCGGCATCGGCTCCAACTGGCCGCTTGGCGCGGCGATGGCCTTCGTCGTCGTCGCGGTGATGCTGCTATCCTATCTCACCGTCGTCCGGCTCATCCGGTGGGTGACGCGATGGTGAGCCTCCGGAAACTGCCGCCGGCAATCTTCATCGGCCTCGTGCTCGTCTACCTCTACGCACCGATCGCGGTCATCGTCCTATTCTCCGTCACCACGTCGCCGCGGCTCAGCATGCCGATCGAGGGTTTTACGCTCTCCTGGTACGCCAGTGCCTTTTCGAACCCGCTTATGTCGACGGCGCTGAAGAACAGCCTCGTGCTGGCTCTGGTGTCCGCAATCCTCTCGGGCATCTTCGGCGCAGCCTTCTCCTTCGGTCTCGTCGCGCTGAAGCGGGCAAGGGTGCGGGCGGCGCTGCTCGCCACCAGCCTGCTGCCGGCCGTGGTTCCCTTGCTGGTCATCGGCATCTCGCTCGCGGTGTTCTTCCGTGCGCTTGGCATGCCGCAAGGACTGCTGAACACGGCGATCGGCCATATCATCGTCAGCCTGCCTTTCGTCGTCCTGACCATGAATGCGCGGCTGGAGACGTTCGACTTCAGCACGCTGGAAGCCGCGCGCGACCTCGGGGCCACGCCCTACCAGGCGTTCCGCGACGTAACCTTCCCGCTGATCCGCCCATCGATCATCGGCGCCGCACTGCTCGCCGCCGCATTGTCGCTCGACGAGTTCGTGGTGACGTGGTTCAACATCGGCAACCAGCAGACTGTGCCGGTGCTGGTGTGGGGCCTCATGCGCCGCGGCGTCGACCCGTCGATCAATGCCATCGCCACGATCCTGCTGACGCTGCTGGTCTGCCTCGTCATCGGCTCCAACATCCTCAACCGGAAGAAGGTCTAGTGTCCGTATCAGCCGTCGAAATTGCCGGGGTCCGCAAGCAGTTCGGCCAGACGACCGCGCTGGAGCGGGTCGACTTCAATGTCGGCGACGGCGAGTTCGTGTCGCTGCTCGGCGCCAGCGGCTGCGGGAAGTCGACGCTGCTGCGCATCATCGCCGGCTTCGAGCAGCCGACCACGGGGACGGTGCGCATCTACGGCGACGACGTCACCGCTCGGCCGCCGGAGAAGCGCCCGACCAATCTCGTCTTCCAGCGCGGCGCGCTTTTCCCGCATATGAGCGTGCGGGAAAACATCGGCTACAGCCTGAAACTCCAGCGCTGGGACGCCGCCCGCATCAAGGCGCGGGTCGACGAGACGCTGGCGCTGGTGCGGCTCGATGGCCTCGGCGAGCGCGAGCCGTTGCAACTCTCCGGTGGCCAGGCGCAGCGTGTGGCGCTGGCGCGGGCGCTTGCCGGCGAGCCGCGCGTGCTGCTGCTCGACGAACCGCTGTCGGCGCTCGACCTGAAGCTCAGGCAGCAGATGCAGCTTGAACTGCGCGCCATCCAGAAACGGCTCGGCGCGACCTTCGTCTTCGTCACCCACGACCAGACCGAGGCGCTGGTGATGTCGGACCGCATCGCCATCATGAACAATGGCCGCATCGTCCAGCATGGCACGCCGCGCGACATCTACCGTCGGCCGAATTCGGTCTTCGTCTCGGATTTCGTCGGCGCCACCAACCTGCTGCGCGGAACCGTCGTTGCGATCGAGGCTGATCGGGTGGTGCTGCAGACCGAGAGCGGCGCCTTCTTCGCACCCAGAACCGAGACGCATTTGCGCGACGGCCAGCGCGCCGCGCTGTCCTTGCGTCCCGAGGCCATCCGGTTGCGGCCCGGCGAAGATTCGGCGGCGCCCGGATCGAGCGTCGGCGGAACCGTCAGCGAAATCATCTATCAGGGCAACAGTGTGCGCATCGGAACACGTGTCGAATCCGGCGCCATCGTCTGGGCGGAGACCCGCGACGAGGAAGCCGAAGGCATCGCGCCGGGAGATCGGGTGACGCTCGCCTGGGCGGAAAGTGCAGCGACCATATTGAGGGAGGATCTGGAATGAGTGCCGAACCGCAAAAGGCGGAGCTTCTGATCCGTCACGGCTACGTCATCACCATGGACGATGCCGCGACCATCCACGAGCACGGAGCCGTCGCCATTGGCGCCAAGGGCCGCATCCTCGCCGTTGGCGACGACGCCGATATTTCGGCGCGCTATTCGGCAGCGCGAACCATCGACGCGAAGGGCGCGCCGGTGCATCCCGGCTTCGTCGAATGCCACCTTCATGCGTCGTTCCACCTCTACCGGGGTGCGCTGCCCGACCATCTGGTCGAAAGCGACGCCTTCGACACCTTCGAGGGCCATTTCTACAACAACGTCACCGACGAGGACGAATACCTCTCCGTTTTGCTCGCCTGCATGGAGATGGTGCGCAACGGTACGACCTGCTTCATGGAGGCGGGCACCGTGCTGACGCCTGAAATGGCGGCGCGCGCCGCCAAAGAGGTCGGTGTGCGCGCCGTCGTCGGCGATGCGTTCATCTGGGACCAGCCGCAAGGTTTTGCGCAAGGCAAGACCGACGATCATCAGGAAGGTTGCGCGACCTGTGCGGCCCAGGCGCGCCTCCACACCGAACTCGTCCGCGCGCCGAAGACGCACGCCGAGGCCCTGGCGTCCATGGGCACGCAGTTGACGCGCAATGCCGATCCGGACGCGCTTGTCACCGGCCATGTCGCGGTGCTCGGGCTCGGCACGGCCAGCGAGGAGTTGATGATGGAGGCGAAAGCCTGCGCCGACGCCGCCAATGTAACGCTCAACATCCATCAGTCCTACAGCCCTGCCGACACCGCGGCCGACCGCCAGCGCTTCGGCAAGGACCCGCTCGTCCATCTGTTCGAGACCGGTTTCCTCGACCGCAACGTCACCTTCGGCCACGCCAACCACCTGACCGACGCCGAATGCGACGTGCTGCTCGATCGCGGCACCTCGATCGCCTGGGCGCCGGCTGCCTCGATGATGTGGGGCCATGGCAGTTCGCTGCACGGTCGCCACGCCGAACTCTGGCGGCGCGGCGCCAGCATCGCGCTCGGCTCGGATTCGCCGAACTGGTCAAATGATTTCGACCTGTGGCGCCAGGCCAACCTCGCCGTCATGGCGGCGCGCGACGTCCACATGGACCGCACCTATCTCATCGCCGAGGACGGGATTTACATGGCGACGCGCGGCGGGGCCCGTGCGGTCGGCCTGGAAGACCGGGTCGGTTCGCTGGAGCCAGGCAAGCGCGCCGACATTGTCATCCACACGCTCGACCGGCCGGAAATGGTGCCGACCACCAACATGATCCGCAACCTGTTCTATGCGTCGAGAGCGAAGTCAGTGCATACCGTCATCATCGACGGCCGCGTGATCCTGGAAGAAGGCCGCTTCACCGCGCTGGACGAACGCGCGATCTATGCCGAGGTGTGCAAGGCATCGGCGGCATTGCTTGCGCGCATGGGGCACAGGCTCGAGGCGAACGCCGTGCCTCGCATCGCCCGCACGCGCTAGAAGCAGTCTCGGGAGGATTCAACAATGCCTGGTCAGGTCACGCTGGAACTCGACCCGTCGCTGTTCGGCGAGCGCGAAAAGCGCGTCGCGCATAGCGGCAAACTCGTCGCGACTGCCTTCCGCTACAAGTCCGGCGTGGCCGGCCTGCGTGTCGACAACGGCGCCGGCACGGTGACCTTGCTGCCCTTCCAGGGCCAGCAGGTGTGGGACGCGGTGTTCTTCGGCCGCAGCCTCACGATGAAGTCGATGTTCGACGAGCCGCAGCCGACGCGCGATTATCTCAGAACCTATGGCGCGTTGTTCCTGCATTGCGGCGGCACATCGATGGGCAATCCCGGACCCACGGACACCCATCCGCTGCATGGCGAGCTGCCCAATCTTCCCCACACCGACGCGCAACTGGTCTTCGGCGAGGACGAGGCAGGGGCCTATCTCGATCTCACGGGTATTGCCCGGGACGCCAAGGCCTTTCACCACGATTTCGTCTCGCGGCCGCGTGTCCGCATTCGTGAAGGTGCGACCTCGCTCGATATGGCGGTCGATGTCGAGAACCGCGCCGGCAAGCCGCTGCCCTTCCTCTATCTCGCCCACATCAATTTCCGGCCGGTCGACGGCGCCGTCCTGATCGACAGCGTTCGCGACGACCGTGCCGACGCCACCGTCCGGCAACCCCATCTGGCGCAGGACGAAGACGAAGCGGTTGTCGCCTACCATCGCGCCATCGCAGCCGATCCCTCTTCCCACCGTACGCTCAAGGCCGGCGTGCCGATTCAGCCCGAACTGGTGCAGACCATGAAGGCCGCCGGCGCCGCCGACGGCTGGACGCATGCATTGCAACGTCATCCCAATGGTTCCGGCGATTTCGTAAGCTGGCGCCCGGACGACCTTCCGTACGCTGTCCGGTGGCTGACCCGGGGACCGGATCAGGACGCCCTCGGCCTGGTGCTGCCGGCCACCGCCGCTCCCGACGGCCTCGCCGCCGCGACAGCCAACCGGCAGATCGTCTGGGTGGCACCCGGCGCGGCCTATCGAACATCGTTTCGCTTCGGCGCGCTCGACCCTGCCGCCGCCAACGGCCTTGAAGCTACCATAAAAACAATCCGCGGCGGCTGAGATGGCCGCCGACAACGACAAGACGAGTACCATGCTTGATACCTCGCAGATCTATACCGGGAACGCCTTCACCAATGTCGATTTCGACAGACTTGGTCGCCAGGTCGGCTTCGTCAGCATTCCCCATTCGCCGCATAGCGATGCCTGGGGAGTCACCCAGGTTCCGATTGCGGTCATCGCTAACGGCAAAGGCCCGACGGTCGTCATCGAGGGCGGCAATCATGGCGACGAGTATGAAGGGCCGATCGCCATTGGCGAGCTGGCGCGCGACCTCGATCCAGGCTTGATCCAGGGGCGGCTGATTCTCATGCCGGCCAACAACGTTCATGCCGTGCTTGCGGCCCTGCGTACGTCGCCCGTCGACGGCCTGAATTTCAATCGTGTCTGGCCGGGCGACGTAATGGGAACCATCACCGAGCAGATCGCGGCCTATGTCTCGCAGCGGATTTTTCCGATGGCCGACGCGTTCCTCGACCTGCATTCGGGAGGTTCCTCGCTCGACATATTGCCGAGCGCCATCATCGAGCCTACCGATGACCCGGACCTGCACCGCCGCAGCGTCGCTGCTGTTAAGGCCTTCGACGCGCCCTACAATGTCGTCATCTCCAACCTGGGCGACAAACGGACCGCCACCGCCACCGCGTGCGCCGCCGGCCTGGTCACGGTCGGCACCGAAATGCGGGGCGGCGGCACGGTCTCGCTCGACGCGCTGGCGATCTGCCGGCGTGGCGTGCGCAATGTGCTCGCCCATCTCGGCGTGATCGAGGGCGAGACGAAGTCGGACACCGAACGGCCGGTCCTCGAACTGGCCGGCCCGCCCGCCTATGTCTACGCGCCGATCGAAGGCGTATTCGAGCCGTTTCATGCGAACGGAGAGACAGTGTCGGCCGGCCAGCCGGCCGGGCGTATTCATCGCATCTGGGATCTTACCGCGCAGCCTCTGACCCTGCATTATGGCATCGACGGCATCGTCTACGGACGCCGCCATCCCGGGCGCGTTTCGCCGGGCAATTGTTGCGTTGTGGTCGCCTCGCCTTACGGGAAACATACATGATCAGCATTTCTGACATCGAAGCCGCTCGCGAGCGGATCGCGCCCTATGTTCGGCGGACGCCTGTCATGGACGCAACGCTCGCCCGCGAACCGTTGCCGCTCGATGCAGGCGTCACGCTGAAACTCGAACTCAACCAGGTCACGGGTTCGTTCAAGGCGCGCGGCGCCATGAACCGGCTGCTCGGCGCGCCGAAGGACGAGATCCGCAACGGCATCGTCACCGCATCCGGCGGCAATCATGGGCTGGCTGTCGCACGCACCGCCAAGGTCGCCGGCGTGCCGGCGGTCGTCTATGTGCCGGAGGCCGTTTCGCCCGCCAAAGTGGAAAAGATGCGTGGGTGGGATGCCGACGTGCGCATCGTCGGCGCCGATTGGAGCATCTCCAATGAAGCGGCTCTGGACTATGCGCGCAGCAGCGGCGCAGCCTATTTCCATCCCTTCGCCGATCCGCTGGTCGTTGCCGGCCAAGGAACGCTCGGCCTCGAAATCCTCGACCAGATCGCGGATTTCGACACGATCGTCGTCGCCATCGGCGGTGGCGGACTGATCTCGGGCCTTTCGACAGCCATAAAGGCGCGCCGCCCCGATATTCGTATCGTCGCCGTCGAGCCCGATGGGTCGCCGACGATGAAGGCGAGCCTCGACGCCGGCCATGTGGTCACGCTGCCGGAAATCACCAGCCGAGTCGCCACCATGAGCTGCCGGCGCACCGACGAGCGCCTCTTCGAGATCGCACGAAAGAACGTCTCGGAGGTCGTGCTCGTCCCTGACGACGCCATGCTCGCCGCCTCGCAATGGCTCTGGTTCGAATTCGGCATTGCCGCCGATCTTTCGGGCGCCGCCTCGATCGCGGCGTTGCGCAGTGGGCATCCGGTCTTCGAGGGATGCCGGAAGATCTGCGCCCTGATCTGCGGGGCGGGCGCCGAAGGCACCGGGCCATGAAAATACTGGTCGCCGGCGGCGGCACATTCGGCAAGGAACATCTGAAGACGCTCACCGCGATTGGCGATCTGACCCTCGCCGTCGCGGAAACGCGGGAAACGGAACTGGCGCGGCTTGGCGAGATGTTCCCGCTTGCCGATCGCGACACCGACGCCTTCGCCCTGCTGGAACGCTTTGCACCCGACGGCATCGTGGTCGCGACACCTGCCGCAGCCCACGCAGCACCGGCGATAGCCGCGCTCGAACGCGGTGTGCCGGTGCTGGTCGAGAAGCCGGTGGCGCTGGATGCGGCAACCATGCGCCGTCTCTGCGGCGTGGCGGCAGCCAGCGAAACCTTTCTCCAGCCGGGCCACATCCTGCGCTTCTCGGCCGGCCACAGGCAGTTGCTGGACATTCTCCGGCAAGGCGAAATCGGCGAGCTGCTGAATTTCACCTCGCGGCGCTATCGCGATGCCAGCCACGCGGTTCGCTACACCGACATCGATCCCGTGCTGATGACGATGATCCACGACATCGATCTCGCTCTCTGGTTCGACGGCGGCTCGGCCGTCTCGGCGCATGCGGCGCGGCGACCCGAGGCAACGAACCGCTCCTTGACGACCGCGCAGGTCGAAAGCTCGACGGGCGTCCTGTGGCAAATCTCCACCGCGTGGCTGCATTCCGGTCCCGAATGTCCGCCGGATCACGTGGAGATCGTCGGCAGCCGGGGTAGCGCCGAACTCGTCGTCGGCAGCCATATCGATGTTTTCGGCCCGGCCCGGCGCCATATCGATATATCCGCGGCCGACGACCCGCTTCGAACCGAACTCGATTGTTTCCTCACCGGCATCGACGCCCGCGAGTCTCTGGCGCCGGTGACGCCGGAAGACGCGCTGAACGGCCTGCTCGCCGCCGAGATGATCCTTCATGCGTTGGATGGCCCATGATCGTCGACGCCCATCTCCATCTCTTCCGTAACGGCTATGACAAGCTCCGAACCGCTGGGTCGGCACGGGAGGTGGATGCCTATGAACTGTTGATGGATCGTCATGGCATCGCAACCGGCCTTGTCGTCTGCTACGAGGCGGACGGTATCGATCCGGGCAACAATGCCTATGTCCGCGAACTGGCCCGGACACGGCCCTGGATCAACAGCCTCGCTTTCTTCGAACCCCACCCAACGCCGACGGTCGGTCGGATCGAAGAATTGCTCGCCGCCGGGCATATCGGCATCGCCGTCTATCTGCCGGACACTGCGTCGGCCCAAGCGCTTTGCGGCTGGCCGCAGGCGATTTGGGAGCGGCTCGGCCGCGCCCATGCCATCGTATCCTTCAACGCGCGCCCTGAAGCGATTGGCTATCTGCAGGCGCTGGTCGAAAGGGCCACGGAGTGCGCCTTCCTGTTCTCGCATCTGGGGCTGCCAGGGCCCCAAGAAGGCATCTCGACTTCACAGCAGGCGGCGGAGCGTCTCGATCCACTGCTTCGCCTCGCATCCCGGCCAAATGTCGGTGTCAAGCTCTCGGGCCTCTATGCCGTCGATTCGGTTCCGCCTCACCCCGGCGCGCGGCCCTTTGTCGAGGTGCTGCTGCAACGCTTCGCGCCGTCCAACCTGCATTGGGGATCGGACTTCAGCCCGGCGCTCGGCTTTGTTTCCTTCGAGGAGACGATGGCGGTCCCGGGACTGGAGTTTCTGGTCCCCGCCGACCGTGATATGGTTTTTGGCGAGGGCCTGATGGCAAAGATGGGCAGAGCCGGACTTTGTGGCACTGGGCAAGCGGGCTATTGATCAGGCAGCGCCAGGCGAATCTCGCTCAGCGTCAAAGTCTCTAAGGCGTCGGGTCTGCCAAGCCTTCATGCCTGCTATTCAAATGCCCAAGAAAAAGCCGGCGAAGCCAAAACTTCGCCGGCACAATATCTTCAAATCCCTCAAGAATTGGCCTTCAGCCTGGCATTGCACAGGCTGTAGAAGCCGCCGCCCTTCTGGATCCAGCGCAGGCCGCCGAGCGCATCGGCGTCCTTGTTGGCGTAGTACTGCTCCAGGCAGGTGTGCATCCGAGCCTTGCCGGGAGTCTCGGTCGAGAATTTCCGCGAGATCGCGGTCGGGAACTTGACGCCGCGCGGCGCGACGGTGGTCGGCACGTCCGGCTCATTGGTATAGCTGGCTTCGTCGGCCGCCGGCACCGTCTCATCATCCGAGGCATTCGCGCCGCAGGACGACTTGCGGAAATCGTTCCACTTCATGCCGTTCAGCGAACCGCCAGCCTTCGCCGCCTGGTATTTTGCGCTGCACTCGGCCATCGTCAGGCCCTTGCCTTCCGTCGCGGTGGTGGTTTTCTCGGCCTTGGCCGGAGCAGCGGCGGCCGTGGCGCTTGCGCCGGGGCCGCATTCGGCCTTGCGGAAATCGTTCCACTTCATGCCGCCGAGCGTGCCGGCGTCCTTGGCGGCGTTATATTTGGTGCTGCATTCGGCCATGCTGAGGCCCTTTGCAGTCTCGTCCGTGGTTTCGGACGAGGCCGCAGCCTTCGTCTTCTTTTCTGCCTTTGCCGGAGCGGTGGCGGCCGTGGTGCTCGCGCCGGGACCGCATTCGGCCTTGCGGAAATCGTTCCACTTCATGCCGCCGAGCGTGCCGGCCTCCTTGGCGGCATTATATTTGGAGCTGCATTCGGCCATGCTGAGGCCCTTTGCAGTCTCGTCCGTGGTTTCGGACGAGGCCGCGGCCTTCGTCTTCTTTTCTGCCTTTGCCGGAGCGGTGGCGGCCGTGGTGCTCGCGCCGGGACCGCATTCGGCCTTGCGGAAATCGTTCCACTTCATGCCGCCGAGCGTGCCGGCCTCCTTGGCGGCATTATATTTGGAGCTGCATTCGGCCATGCTGAGGCCTTTCGCCGTCTCGTCCGTGGTTTCGGACGAAGCTGCGGCCTTTGTCTTCTTTTCTGTCTTTGCCGGAGCGGTGGCGGCCGTGCTGCTCGCGCCGGGGCCGCATTCGGCCTTGCGGTACTGGTTCCAGTTGAGGCCGCCGAGCGTGCCGGCGTCCTTGGCGGCGTTATACTTGGCACTACATTCGGCCATGGTCAGGCCTTTTGCCGTCTCGTCCGAGGTTTCGGACGCCGCCGCTTTCTTTGCCGGTTTCGCAGGCTCCGGTTCGGCTGCGGCGCTGCTGTCGGCTCCGCACTCCGCCTTGCGGAAGTCGTTCCACTTCATGCCGCCAAGCGTTCCGGCTTCCTTGGCAGCATTATATTTGGCGCTGCATTCGGCCATGGTCAGGGCGCTTGCCGGCGCGGCCATGAAGGATGCAAGGATGGCAAGACAGGAAAGGGTGGCCAGTCGAGTGATGAGCATACGGCGTCTCCTGCTACCGCTCACAAATTCCCCTCGCAATCATAGCGCGCAATGATCGGCCGGGCCAGTGAATAGCGCCGGGTAGAGCATCACTCGCCAAAGCGGCAAGACGATGACGATGTCATGCATTCCACGACACCTGCCCTCCGACGGAGCCGGCATCGCAGGCGCTGCGGCTCTTCCCGCAGGTCGCTCGATGCAGGACACATATCAGCATGCCGCAAAGTGACGACGGCCTCATCCGTTTGGCTGACAAGCCATGGCGGCCATCTGCCCGATTTGCGTCATTTGGCGATGCAGGGCGTAATTGCAGAGCCGAATCAAGGCCCCTTGCCACGGACATGCCACAATCTGCTAAGATCAATTGCGGCCTCCCATGGGGGCGGCATTTGGGCGATATCGGTTTTCCGCGGACAGGATGTGCTGATACACGGCTTCTGCTGCCTGTCGGGTCGTCAGCATGGAACTGCGTGTCATAAAAAGATTAAACAAAAACAGCTTATTGGTTCATACCAGACCCAGTGTCTGCAAAGAACTTGACTTTTGGTAGGGGCAAGGCGGCGTCAAGCTGCAATATGCAATCGCGAATCGACGGACGAAGTCAGAACTCGGAATTGGAAATGACTTCTAAGGGATTCGTAACAGATACTCACACTTTGTGATGCCGCCCGGCTGTCCGATTTGTGGCAAAGGCGGCGTCATCGAGCTTGTTTGGGGACCTACCTGAATGACGAGAAAGTATTTCGGAACGGATGGAATCCGGGGACGCGCCAATAAATATCCGATGACCGCCGAAGTGGCGATGAAGGTGGGAATGGCCGCGGGCCTCTCCTTCCAACGCGGCAAGCACCGTCATCGCGTCGTGCTCGGCAAGGATACGCGGCTCTCCGGCTATATGATCGAGAACGCCATGGTGGCAGGCTTCTGCGCGGCCGGCATGGACGTCTTCCTTCTCGGCCCGATCCCGACGCCTGCCGTCGCCATGCTGGCGCGGTCGCTGCGCGCCGATATCGGCGTGATGATCTCGGCCTCGCACAATCCCTACTACGACAACGGCATCAAGCTGTTCGGGCCGGACGGCTACAAGCTCTCCGACGAGATCGAGATGCGCATCGAGAGCCTGCTCGACCACGATGTCGACATTGCTCTGGCCGATGCCGATGGTCTGGGGCGCGCCAAGCGCGTCGACGGTGTGCACGACCGCTACATCGAATTCGCCAAGCGGACCCTGCCGCGCTCCATGTCGCTGGCCGGACTGCGCATCGTCATCGATTGCGCCCACGGCGCCGGCTACAAGGTGGCGCCGGCGGCCCTCTGGGAACTCGGCGCCGAGGTCTTTACCATCAACAATGAGCCCAATGGCTTCAACATCAATCAGGATTGCGGGTCGACACACCCCGCCAGCCTCGCCAAGAAAGTGCATGAAGTCCGCGCCGACATCGGCATCGCGCTCGATGGCGATGCAGACCGGATGATCATTGTCGACGAGAACGGCACGGTCGTCGACGGCGACCAGATCATCGCCCTGATCGCCGAGGCCTGGCAGCAGAACGGTCGGTTGGCCGGTGGCGGCGTGGTCGCCACGATCATGTCCAATCTCGGCCTCGAGCGCTTCCTGTCGAGCATCGACCTGCAGCTTTTCCGCACCCAGGTCGGCGACCGCTATGTGGTCGAGCACATGCGGGCGCATGGCTTCAATGTCGGCGGCGAACAGTCTGGTCATATCGTGCTTTCCGATTTCTCCACCACCGGCGACGGTCTGGTGTCGGCGCTGCAGGTGCTGGCCTGCATCAAGCGTTCCAACAAGCCGGTCAGCGAGCTTTGCCGGAAGTTTGAGCCGGTGCCGCAGCTTCTGAAGAATGTCCGGGTTTCGGGCGGCAAGCCGCTCGAAACCAAGGCGGTGAAAGCCGCGATAGAGGATGCTCGCGACCGTCTCGGCACGACCGGCCGGCTGGTGATCCGTCCTTCCGGAACGGAACCACTGATCCGCGTCATGGCCGAAGGCGACGATCGCGGCCTGGTCGAAGCGGTCGTCAACGACCTCGTCGGCGTGATTTCCGAACTGCGCTCGGCCGCCTGAGTGATCCGTCCGGCGGGAGCATGCTCCCGCCGCTCAGCCTCGCAACCCGACGGGTCGGGTACCGCTTTTCGGGCCGGCGAACATAGCCAAAGCAGCCAGAAGGAAGATGACGTCCTCGGGTGTCGTCGGGTGCCTTGCTGCATCCAAGTGAACCTCGGCCGACCCCCCGAGGCGCTCTTGTCCGCTCCCCGTTTTGACCCTCGCAAGCTCATGTGCCGGGGTCCATTGGCAGCTCCTGTCGTTCGGTTTTCGCGATGGAGCGGCGTTCTTTCCGCGAATCATGGTTAAGCAACAGGGTTAAGCCAGCTTTAACCTTTACCCTTCATTGTCCACGTCGAGTTCAACCTCTTTCGGGCGAGTGCCTGGGTCCCGGGGAACGTGGGGTATTGAAAATGGTCAGACTTGGAATTGCGGGCCTTGCGGCCATTCTCGCAAGCAGCGTCATCCTGCCGGCGCTCGCGGCGGATTATGTGGAGCCGCCGGTTGTGGAAGCGCCGGTCGAGCCGGTCGTCTATGACGCGCCGAATGTCGGCGGCTGGTATATTCGCGGCGATATCGATTACCACTGGTCCGATTTTCGCGGCGCTGATTACGTCCTCTATGGTGCCCCCGGAGAGATGGGTGACCTGGATGGCGACCTCAAAGGCGCCATGTCGCTCGGCGCCGGTATCGGTTACCAGGTCAACGACTATTTCCGTGTGGATCTGACAGGCGACTACTTTTTTGAGTCGGATTTCGACGGCAGCACCGAGGGTTTCTGCGGTGACGGTGAGCCTTGCACCTCGTCCGACAGCTCGTCTGTGCAGGCGTTCCTGATGCTCGCCAACGCTTATGTCGACCTTGGCACCTATAACGGCTTCATGCCCTATGTCGGCGCCGGTATCGGCGGCGCGTACGTCAAATGGGACAAGCTCGTCAACAACGACGACGACGGTGAATTCGAACATGATGGTGACGGCAACTGGCGGTTTGCCTATGCCGCCATGGCGGGCGTATCTTACTGCCTGACCGACACGACGAAACTCGACGTGGGCTATCGCTTCTCGCATATTGATGGCGGCCAGATGTTCGGCTACGCGGCGAATGCCGGCCCCGGTTACGACAATGGCTTCAACACACATGAAGTGCGGGCCGGCTTGCGCTACCAGTTCAGCGGCAACAACGGCTGCGTGGCGCCGGCCCCGATCGAACCCGCTCCCGTCTACAAGCAGTAGTCCGCAACCTGAATTCGTCAAAAGACCGCCCGGCCTTGAGCCGGGCGGTTTTGTTTTATGCTGCGAACACGTGGTTAATTGCCTCGTAAACTTTTGATTAGCCTTAACGGTGATTTAACCGTTATGGTTAACAATACTTCTCGACCGCGATGGATGAACTGTCGGCGTCATCGTCGTATGAGGAGTTTCCTGACCATGTTCCTTGCCAGACGCATCGCTTTGCTGCTTGCGGCAACCGTATTTCCCCTGTCTCACGCCGTCGCGGCGGACTACGAGCCGCCGGTCTTCGTCGAGCAAGCAGAGGAGGTTGTTCCGGTCGAAGTCGGATCGGGATGGTATCTGCGCGGCGACATAGGCTACATCATCTCGAACGACACTGGGGATTATACATATCGCGTCTCCAGCGGCGGGACCTCCACCGATTCCTCGTTCAACGGCGCCTCGCTGGACGATGATTTCACCTTTGGCGGTGGTGTCGGTTACCAGTTCAACGAATGGTTCCGCGCCGACGCCACGGTCGACGGTTTTCGCTCCGATTTCTCCGGCGGCACCCGCAGCGCCGTGCCCTGTTCGAGCGACCCGGACTTCGAAGGCACGGGCTGCCGTTCCGAAGACGACGCCGACATGTCCGCCATCAGCGTCATGGCAAACGGCTATGTCGACCTCGGCACGTATGCGGGTTTCACGCCCTATCTCGGCGCCGGCCTCGGCTTCAGCTATGTCAGTTGGTCGGACCTCGGATCGGAATATTTCTGCGTCGATGGCGACGCGGTCTGCCCGGAAAACTTTGTGGGCTCCAGCAGCATGGGCGGTGAGAGCGACTGGCGCTTCACCTATGCCCTCATGGCGGGCGCATCCTACGATCTCGCGAACAACTGGAAGGTCGATGTCGGCTATCGCTACAAGCAGATCGACAATGGCGACATGTTCAAATGGGCCAGCGACGGCGTGAGCATCAAGGGCGAGGACAGCGACCTTGCGCAGCACGAAATCCGCGTTGGCCTGCGCTACGAAATCTGGTGACCCCGTAAGTCAGTCTTCAGGCATTCTTGCGCGGCGGGCTTTTGCCCGCCGCTTGCGTTCGGGCTGCCGCTGCGGCATTCTGTTCCGGATGCGACAAAAACTTTGCCCTTGACGGCGCGCGTCCGAGCCAATATCCCCACCAGCGGGCCACCCCTCCCCAACGAGGGGCTTGCTATCTGGAAGGATAGAAGCATGACGACGACATCCAAGCCCGGACTCCGTCCGGCAAATCCCAATTTCTCCTCAGGTCCCTGCGCGAAACGCCCCGGCTGGTCGGTCGAGGCGCTGAAGAATGCCGCGCTCGGCCGTTCTCATCGCGCAAAAATCGGCAAGACCAAGCTGGAGCAGGCCATCGCGCTGACGCGCGAGGTGCTTGAGGTTCCCGCCGATTACCGCATCGGCATCGTGCCGGCGTCCGACACCGGCGCGGTCGAGATGGCGATGTGGTCGCTGCTCGGGGCGCGTGGCGTCGACATGCTGGCCTGGGAAAGCTTTGGCGCAGGCTGGGTGACCGATGTCGCCAAGCAACTCAAGCTCAAGGATGCGCGGATATTCGAGGCGCCCTACGGTGCACTCCCCGATCTCGAAAAAGTCGATTTCGACCGCGACGTGGTCTTT
Source organism: Mesorhizobium sp. IMUNJ 23232 (assembly GCF_044326205.1). Taxonomy (NCBI): domain Bacteria; kingdom Pseudomonadati; phylum Pseudomonadota; class Alphaproteobacteria; order Hyphomicrobiales; family Phyllobacteriaceae; genus Mesorhizobium; species Mesorhizobium sp. IMUNJ 23232. The sequence continues at coordinate 188,262 of NZ_JBIRCY010000001.1, read as the reverse complement.
ACCTGGAACGGCACGACCTCGGGCGTGCGCGTCGCCAATGCCGATTTCATCCCGGCGGATCGCAAGGGCCTGACCATTTGCGACGCCACCTCGGCGGCTTTCGCCCAAAGGCTTGATTTCCAGAAACTCGATGTCGTGACCTTCTCCTGGCAGAAGGTGCTGGGCGGCGAGGGCGCGCATGGCATGCTGATCCTGTCGCCGCGCGCCGTCGAGCGGCTGGAGACCTGCAAGCCCGACTGGCCGCTGCCGAAGATTTTTCGCCTGACCTCAGGCGGCAAGCTGATCGAGGGTATTTTCAAGGGCGAGACCATCAACACGCCGTCCATGCTGTGCGTCGAGGACTATATCGATGCGCTGGAATGGGCGAAGTCGGTCGGCGGGCTGGACGGGCTGGTCGCCCGCGCCGACGCCAATGCCGGCGTTCTGGCGGACTGGGTGGCGCAAAATGCCGCCGTCGACTTCCTGGCGGAAGTTCCGGAGACGCGGTCGAACACGTCGGTCTGCCTGCGTTTCGTCGACCCGGCGGTCGCCGGCCTCGACGACGTCGGCCAGCAGGCTTTCGTGAAGGCGTTAACGGCCGCGCTTGAGGCGGAGAAAGTCGCCTACGACATCGCCAGCTACCGCGACGCCCCGCCCGGCCTGCGCATCTGGTGCGGCGCGACCGTCGAGGCCGACGATCTGCGCAGGCTGACGCCCTGGCTCGACTGGGCTTTTGCGCAGCAGAAGGCGGCGCTGAAGGCTGCGGCCTAGCCGCCAGCTACCCTCCCCTTGAGGGGGAGGGTCGACGCGAAGCGTCGGGGTGGGGTGTGATCCCCATCCATATCAGATGAATTCACCTCACCCCGGACCTACGGTCCGACCCTCCCCCTCAAGGGGAGGGTGGCAAAAGGAAGCTGCCATGCCCCGCGTTCTCGTTTCCGACAAACTCTCCACCACCGCCGTCCAGATCTTCAAGGATCGCGGCGTCGAGGTCGACTACCTGCCCGATCTCGGCAAGGACAAGGATGCCTTGCTCGCAAAGATCGCCGACTATGACGGCCTCGCCATTCGCTCGGCGACAAAAGTCACCGAAAAGCTGATCGCCGCCGCGACCAATCTGAAGGTGATCGGCCGCGCCGGCATCGGCGTCGACAATGTCGACATCCCCGCCGCCTCACGGCGCGGTATCATCGTCATGAACACGCCCTTCGGCAATTCGATCACCACCGCCGAGCACGCCATCGCCATGATGTTCGCGCTGGCCCGCCAGATTCCCGAGGCCAACGCTTCCACCCACGCGGGCAAGTGGGAGAAGAACCGCTTCATGGGCGTCGAGATCACGGGCAAGACGCTCGGCATCGTCGGCTGTGGCAATATCGGCTCGATCGTGGCGACGCGCGGCGTCGGCCTGAAGATGCACGTCGTCGCCTACGATCCGTTCCTGTCCGAAAGCCGCGCCACCGAACTCGGCGTCGAGAAGGTTGAACTGGACGAACTGTTCCATCGCGCCGACTTCATCACGCTGCACACGCCGCTGACCGACAAGACCCGCAACATCATTGACGCGTCGGCAATTGCAAAAATGAAGGACGGCGTCCGCATCATCAACTGCGCGCGCGGCGGGCTCATCGTCGAGAAGGATCTTATCGCGGCGCTGAAGAGTGGCAAGGTAGCGGGAGCGGGCATCGACGTGTTCGAGACCGAGCCGGCGACCGAGCACCCGCTGTTCGGCATGGAGAATGTGGTGACGACGCCGCATCTCGGCGCCTCCACCAGCGAGGCGCAGGAGAACGTCGCGCTGCAGGTCGCCGAGCAGATGTCCGACTATTTGATCAAAGGCGCGGTCTCCAACGCCATCAACATGCCGTCGATCACGGCGGAGGAAGCACCGCGGCTGAAACCGTTCATCAAGCTCGCGGAAGTGCTGGGCGCTTTCGTCGGCCAGGTCACTGAAGAGCCGATCAAGGAGGTCGAATTGCTGTTCGACGGCGCCACCGCCGCCATGAACACGCGCGCCCTGATCAGCGCGGCGCTCGCCGGCCTGATCCGGCCGCAAGTGGCCGACGTCAACATGGTGTCGGCGCCGATCATGGTGAAGGAGCGCGGCATCATGCTGTCCGAGGTCAAGCGTGACAAATCGGGCGTGTTCGACGGCTACATCAAGCTGACGGTGACCACCGAGAAGCAGACCCGCTCGATCGCCGGCACCTGCTTTTCCGACCACAAGCCGCGCTTCATCCAGATCAAAGGCATCAACCTCGATGCAGAGGTGGGACAGCACATGCTCTACACCACCAACCCCGACGCGCCCGGCATCATCGGCCTGCTCGGCACGATCTGCGGCAAGAACAACGTCAACATCGCCAACTTCCAGCTCGGCCGCAACCGGCCTGGCGGCGACGCCATCGCGCTGCTCTATCTCGACGCGCCGTTCCCCGAGGATGTGCTGGCCGAATTGCGCGCCAACCCCAAGATCGTCTCGGCCAAGCCGCTGAAATTCGACGTGGCCGGCGTCTAGGACGCCGGCTACCTGCGCCTCGGCTCAGACTTTTTGGGTCGAGGCGGCGTAGATTTCGTCGATCGATTCCTTGAGCGCGGCGTCGAATTCAGCGTCGCTCATCGAATGCCGGAGGTCTTCGGCCAATGCCCGCGAGAAACTGGCGATCATGCCGTGGTTGGCGGCGAGCCGCTTGCAGGCGTCGGCGCGGCCGTAGCCGCCCGACAGCGCCACGACCCTGGCGATGCGCGGATGCTTGACCAGCGGCGCGTAGAAATCCGGCGTATCGGGGATCGTCAGCTTCAGCATGACTTTCCGATCCTGCGGCAGGGCGTCGAGCTTTTTCAGGATTTCTTCTCGAAGGATCGTTTCCGCGCCAGACTTGTCCGGACTCTTGATCGACACTTCCGGCTCGATGATCGGCATCAGCCCATGGGCGGCGATCTGCGCGGCTACGTCGAACTGCTGCGCGACCACTGCCGCGATGCCCGCCTTCGACGGCAGGTTGATGACCGAACGCATTTTTGTGCCGAAGATGCCGGCTTTCACGGCGCGCTCCAGCAGCGGTTCAAGCCCGGGCATCGGCTTCATCAGGCTGACACCGTCCGCCTCGGCCGCGAGCCCGCTGTCGACCTTGAGGAACGGGACGATCTTGCGATCCTCCCACAGGAACAACGGGACGGGCTTGCCCTGCGCCACTCCGTCCATCGTGCGCTCGAAAAGGATGGCCGCCAGGATCTTGTCGCCCGTGAAGGCCGGCGCGGTCATGATGCGCACCCGCATCTCATGGACCAGCTTGAACATCTCGGTGTCGCCGCTGTAGGCAGTTTCCGGTACGCCATAGAGGCGCAGTGCGCCGGGGGTCGACCCGCCGCTCTGGTCAAGCGCCGCGATGAAGCCAGCTTTGCCTTCGATCTCGGCCGTCATCTTCGTGTTGGTCATTCAGTTCCTCCTTGCCTGGTGGCGGCGGCCAGACCGCTGCCTTCGTCCGTGCGACAAGTAAAGCCGAAAATTATTGTGCCTGCACGCCATTTCGGCTGATTTCTACGGTCGCGCTCGCCAAACCTTGCCGTTATAGAAGCCTGTTGTCCGGCACCTGCCGGGCGGGTTCTGCACATCGGAAGGAAACAGCATGGCCAATCTGGTGGTCGTCGGCTCGCAATGGGGCGACGAAGGCAAGGGCAAGATCGTCGACTGGCTGGCCGATCGCGCCGATGTGGTCGTGCGCTTCCATGGCGGTCACAATGCCGGCCACACGCTGGTCATCGACGGCGTCAACTACAAGCTCGCTTTGCTTCCCTCCGGCCTGGTCCAGGGCAAACTGTCGGTCATCGGCAATGGCGTGGTCGTCGACCCGCATCATTTTGTTCAGGAAGTGGAAAAGCTTCGCGGGCAGGGCGTCACCATCACCCCCGAAGTACTCCGCATCGCCGACAATGCGCCGCTCATCCTGTCGCTGCACCGCGAACTCGACGGTTTTCGCGAGGACTCCAATTCCGCCCTCAAGATCGGCACGACGCGGCGCGGCATCGGTCCGGCCTATGAGGACAAGGTCGGCCGTCGCTCGATCCGGCTGATCGACCTCGCCGAGCCCGAGACGCTGATGCTCAAGATCGAGCGGCTGCTCACCCATCATAACGCGTTGCGGCGCGGCATGGGGCTCGCCGAGGTCGAGGCGGCGGCGATCCGCGAGGAACTGACCTCGATCGCCGACAAAATCCTGCCCTTCATGGACCAGGTCTGGCGCGTGCTTGACGAGAACCGCCGCGCCGGCGCCCGCATCCTTTTCGAGGGCGCTCAAGGCGCCCTGCTTGACAACGACCACGGTACCTATCCGTTCGTCACCTCGTCGAACACGGTTGCGGGACAGGCAGCCGCAGGCTCCGGCCTCGGCCCGACGGCGATCGACTACGTGCTGGGCATCACCAAGGCCTATACGACCCGCGTCGGCGAGGGGCCTTTCCCTTGCGAGCTCGACGACGAGATCGGCCGCCATCTGGCGACAGTCGGCCGTGAGGTCGGCGTCAACACAGGCCGCCCGCGCCGCTGCGGCTGGTTCGACGCGGTGCTGGTGCGCCAGACGGTCAAGACCTCGGGCATAACCGGCATAGCGCTGACCAAGCTGGACGTGCTCGATGGCCTGAAGGAGATCAAGGTGTGCGTCGGCTACGAGCTTGACGGGCAGAGAATCGACTATCTTCCTGCCTCAATGCGGGCACAAGCTGCGGTTAAACCGATCTATGAAACCCTCGAAGGGTGGTCGCAAACGACGGCCGGGGCGAGAAGCTGGGCCGAATTGCCGGCCCAGGCGGTGAAATACGTGCGATATATCGAGGAACTGATCGGCGCGCCCGTCGCGCTGCTTTCCACCAGCCCGGAACGGGACGACACGATACTTGTGACCGACCCGTTTCAAGATTAGTTATGGCGATTCCCGAACTGCCGCCGCCGGCCGGCGCGCCGCGGGCAATCCAGTCCACAGGTCGACGATAGAATGGCGGATTTCGTAGCGGTCCTGAAGAAGACCCTGGAAGGCTTGAGTGACACCACGCCCGCGATGCGCGAGAAGGTGTACGAGAAGGCGCGCATCACCATTTCGGGAAAGCTGGCGGCAATGAATCCGCCGCTGCCGGAGGGCGTGGTCGCCAAGCAGAAGCAGGCGCTCGAAGAAGCAATCGTCCAGGTCGAGAAGGAATATGCGCGCAGCAAGCCGGCCGACCCGCTGAGTGAACTGGAAAGCGTCTTTGCCTCACTGAAGAACCCGGCTCCACACATTCCGCTGCGGGATCCGGCCGCGAAAGCTCCGGCTGCCGAAAAAGCGCCGCCTCCCGTGCCGGCCGCGAAGCCGCCGGTGCTGACACCTGCGGCCGCCCCGGCCGCAAAGACGCCGCCGCCGGCTCATGCAAAGGCCGATCCGGCTCCAAAAGCCGCCGTGCCGGTGGTCCTCCCGGTCCCGGCCAACAATCCCAAGCCGGTTGCCGAATTCGAGGACGACAATTTTTCCCAGCAGGATGCCGAACCTCCGTTCCTGCCGGAAAAGGAAGACGGCGAGACGATCGCGCCCGAGGAGGAGCCGGAGCGCCGCCGCGGCTATGGCCTCGTCGTCGCGCTCGTGGTGCTGGCGCTTCTCGCCGGCGGCGGATACCTGGCCTGGCTGAAGCGCGACCAGGTCGAGCAATTGCTGGCGCGCGTCGGCATAACCGGCCTGAACCTCTCTTCGAACGAGCCGGCGGCCGCACCCACCGCGCCGGCGGCCGAAACCCCGGCTCCGGATGTCGCCGCGGTGCAGCCGTCGACGGCGCCCGAACCCGTCCAGCCGGCGCCAGAAGCCGCCGCGCCGGCGCCAGTGGATGCCGGGCCGCAGAAATTCACCCAGCGCCTCAGCCCCGACGGCACCGAAATCGATGCTGGCCCGGCCGGCGGACCGGCGGCGATCGGCGAAGGAACGTCGGTCGCTGCGGTTACCCAGCCGTCCATGCCCGCAGCCGAGCCAGTTGAGCCGCCTGCCACTGCGCCGCAGCCGGCCACGCCGACGGAGACTCCGGCCGCGACGGCGGAAACGCCTGAAACGCCGCCTGCCGCGCCTGATGCTGCTGTAGCGCCAGATGCAGCGGCCGCTCCGGCAACACCAGCAGAGACGCCGACTCCTCCGGCCACGCCCGATGCGGCGGCAACGCCGGACACGGCCGCCGCTCCCGCCACGCCATCCGAGACGCCCACTCCGCCGGCCGATCCTGCCCAGGCGGGCACGACACCGGCCGCAGCCGAGCCCGTTCCGCCGGTCCAGCCCGCTCAACCGGCACAGCAGGAGCAGTCGGTCGCTGTCGGCCAGAAGGCAATTTTCTACGAGGAGCGCACCAACGTTTCCGAGGCGTCCGCCGAGCCTGGCTCGATCGTCTGGTCGCTGGTACAGGAATCACCGGGCGGCGACCTGCCGCCCGAGCCGGCGATCCGCGCCGAGGCGACGATCCCCGGCAAGGACGTGCAATTGCGCATGACCATCCGCCGCAACGCCGACCAAACGCTGCCGGCAAGCCACATCGTCGAGATGATCTTCCTGACCCCGCAGGGTTTCGAGGGCGGCGGCATCGAGAATGTGCTTCGCCTGTCGCTGAAGGGGTCCGAACAGGAAGCCGGCAGCCCGCTGCTCGGCATTCCGGCCAAGATCGCCGACGGCTTCTTCCTGATCGCGCTGAACGACAGCAAGCCGGAGATCGAGGCGAACACCCGCCTGCTGCGCAGCCAGTCGTGGATTGACGTGCCGGTTCAGTACAAATCCGGCCGCCGCGCGCTGTTCACGATGGAAAAGGGCATCCCCGGCACGAAAGTGTTCGACGAGGCGCTGAAGGCCTGGCAGGCGGCGGGCAGCGGCTGACCGGCTGAGGCTTGGCGGGCCTGGGCAGGCCGCAGCACGTCAGCCTTCCATTTCCTCGCGCAGCATTTCGAGTTCCAGCCATTCGTCCTCCATCGCCTTGAGCGTCGAGCGCTCCTTGTCCAGCGCGGCGATGGTTTTCTGGAAGCCACCGGGATCGCGGGTATAGAAGGCCGGGTCGGAGATACGGTCCTCCAGCGCGGAGATCGAGGCCGCGACGGCCTCCATCTTCTTCGGCAGGTTCTCCAGCGCGAATTTCTGCTTGAAGGAGAGTTTTTGCGCCGGCGCCTTTGACGACGGCTGCGCGGGCTCGGGCTTCGGCATGGAACTGCCGTCCGGCCTGGCATCCTTGCGGCGGTCCGCCAGCTTCGTGCCGCCGCGCTGCGCCAGCATGTCGGAATAGCCGCCGGCATATTCGATCCAGCGCCCGCCGCCGTCCGGGGCGATGATGCCGGTGACGGTGCGGTCGAGGAAGTCGCGGTCGTGGCTGACCAGAAGCACCGTGCCGGCATAACCCGCCACCAGTTCCTGCAGCAGGTCGAGCGTCTCCATGTCGAGGTCGTTGGTCGGCTCGTCCAGCACCAGCAGGTTGGAGGCACGGGCCAGCACACGCGCCAGGATCAGCCTGGCCCGCTCGCCGCCGGAAAGCTCGCGGATCGGAGTGCGCGCCTGCTCCGGCTTGAACAAAAAGTCCTTCATGTAGGAGACGACGTGTTTCTCCTCGCCATTGACGACGAGGTTGTCGCCGCGACCGTCGGTGAGGAAATGCGAGAGCGTCTCGTCGGGATCGACCGCGCGCTTCTGGTCGAGCGTGGCGATCTCCAGATTTGCGCCGAGCCGGATCGAGCCGCTGTCCGACGCAAGCTCGCCGGTCAGCATCTTCAACAACGTCGTCTTGCCGGCGCCGTTCGGCCCGACCAGGCCGATCCGCGCGCCGCGGGCGATGCGGGTCGAGAAATTGTCGACGACGACGAGGTCGCCGTAGCGCTTGCCGATGCCCTTGGCCTCTATGACCAGTTTCCCGGATTCCGAAGCGTCCGTCGCAGCCAAATTGACGAGGCCCTCCGGGCCGCGATGGCTGCGCAGGCGCTGGCGCATGTCCTGCAAATCGCCCAGCCTTCGCATGTTGCGTTTGCGCCGCGCGGTGACGCCATAGCGCAGCCAGTGCTCCTCGCGCACGATCTGCCGCGCCAGCTTGTGCTGGTCGCGTTCCTCTTCCTCCAGCACCGTGTCGCGCCAGGCCTCGAAATGCGCAAAACCCCGGTCCAGCCGGCGTGTCTGGCCACGGTCCAGCCAGACGGTGGCGCGGCTGACACGCTCGAGGAAACGGCGGTCGTGCGAGATGACGATGACGGCGGAACTGGAGCGGTTGATCTCGTCCTCCAGCCATTCGATGGTTTCGAGGTCGAGATGGTTGGTCGGCTCGTCGAGCAGCACGATGTCCGGCTGCGGCGCCAGCACGCGGGCAAGGGCGGCACGCCGCGCCTCGCCGCCAGAGAGGTTTTCCGGCTCCTCCTCGCCCGTCAGGCCGAGGTTTTCCATCAGGTAGGTGGCGCGATACGGGTCGTCGGCCGGCCCGAGGCCGGATTCGACATAGGCCCGCACCGTGGCAAAACCCTCCATGTCGGGGATCTGCGGCAGATAGCGGATCGTCGCCGAAGGCTGGCGGAACACCTCGCCGTCCTGCGGCTCGATCAGCCCGGCGGCGATCTTCAGCAGCGTCGATTTTCCCGACCCATTGCGGCCGACCAGCGCGATGCGGTCGCCGGCCGAGGCCGACAAGGCCGCACCGTCGAGCAAGGGCGTGCCGCCGAAGGTCAGGCGGATGCCGTCGAGGGCAAGCAGCGGAGGAGCCATGTCGGTCTTTCTATTCCTGTCCGGCCGGTTGCGGATGAACGATCAGCATGGCGCGGCCGCCCCGCACGGTGACTTGCATAAGTCCATCGGTCTCGTTGGAGATCGTCCATGACGAGCCGAAAGGCACCTCGACATCGTGCAGCGGCCATTTGGCGCCGGTCACCGTCAGGCCCGAGAGTTCCGAGAACGCGATGACGCTGAACAAGGTATTGTTCGGATAGGAGAATTCGGACCTGCCACTGAGCGGAAACCCCTCCTGCGTGCCGCTGGTCAGGACGACCGGGATTCCCTTCTCCGCCAGGCGGATGGCCAGCGTCAGATGCAGGAATTCGTGGTCGCTGCGCGTGCCCCCGAAGGCGCCGACCAGCAGCAGCGAGGTGGCGCCCAGCGATAGCGCAATGTCGGCGGCAAGCTCGCCGTCCGTCTTGTCCTTTTCGCGCGGAAAACCCTGGCGCTGGACCGCCTTCAGATGATCCGGCAGCGTCTCCGGCTCGGAATCGAAATCACCCACCCACAGTTCCGGCACGATGCCGAGGACCGCCGCGTGCTTCATTCCCGCGTCGGCCGCAATGACGCGCGATCCCGCGACCCGGCGCGCGACGGCGGGCGTGGGAAAAAGATCGCCGCCAAGCAGGATGGTGAAAAGGCTCATGCGGCAGGGCTCTATCACGGCGATAGCGGAAAACGGAAGCCGACAAAGCCGCTTGCGCGCATGCGCCGCCGGGCCTATGGTCCGCCCCGCTCTAACGGGGTGCCGGCTGCGGGAGATCGCTGACCGGCTGAGAGGCAGACGTCGCCAACCCGCTGAACCTGATCCGGCTCGTACCGGCGGAGGGATTAGAAGCGATCGGACAGTCCGGCGCCCATTCCCTTCAATTCAAACGATGGAGGCGCCGATGCGCGTGATTTCGACTGTTCTGTTCCCGGCCCTGCTGCTCGCTGCCGGCCTTTCGCCCGCCGCCGCGCAGGAAAAAACCCTCACCGTCTACACCTATGAGAGCTTCACCGCCGAATGGGGGCCCGGCCCGCAGGTGGAAAAGGCTTTTGAAGCCGAATGCGGCTGCGACCTCAAATTCGTCGGCGTGGCCGACGGCGTCGCCCTGCTCAACCGCGTGAAGCTGGAAGGCGTGGGCACCAAGGCCGACATCGTGCTCGGCCTCGACACCAACCTGACCGCCGACGCCAAGGCTACCAGCCTGTTCGCCCCGTCGGGCGTCGATACGTCCGCCGTCAATGTGCCCGGCGGCTGGAGCGACGACACTTTTGTGCCCTTCGACTACGGCTACTTCGCAGTCATCTACGATTCCGAAAAGCTGGCTAATCCGCCGAAGAGCCTGCACGAACTCGTGGACGGAGACCCGGCCCAAAAAATCGTCATCCAGGATCCGCGCACCGCGACACCTGGGCTCGGCCTGCTTCTGTGGGTGCGCTCGGTCTATGGCGACGAGGCGCCTGCGGCCTGGGCGAAGCTCAGGAAGCGCGTGCTGACCGTCACGCCGGGGTGGAGCGAGGCCTACGGCCTGTTCACCAAGGGCGAGGCGCCGATGGTGCTGTCCTACACCACCTCGCCAGCCTACCACATCGTCGCGGAGGGCACCGAGAAGTACAAGGCCGCGCCGTTTTCCGAAGGTCACTACCTGCAGGTCGAGGTGGCAGGGATGACGACGGTCGGCGCCGCCAACCCGCTGGCAAAACAGTTCCTCGCCTTCATGACCGGCCCGAAATTCCAGGACGTCATTCCCGAGACCAATTGGATGTTCCCGGCGGGGAAGACCGACAAGCCGCTCAACGCCGCCTTCGACACGCTGGTGAAGCCGGAAAAGACGCTGATCTACAGTTCGGACGAGGTCGAGAAGAGCCGCAAGGCCTGGGTCGACGAGTGGCTGGCGGCGATGAGCGAGTAAGCCGTATCCGCTAGTCGTCCAAGTGGTCGTTCCTTCGCACCCCCCTCTGTCCTGTCGGACGCCCTTCGCTTTCGCTCCGGGCGCTCGTCGTTCGAAAAGCCAAATCTTTGGCTTTTCGTCCGCTTCGCGGACCACTCCTCACCCCCCGCAAGGGGGGAGATTGGCAGCTTCAGCGAAGCTGCCCGTTCTGCAACGTTGGCGATTGGCGAAATCAGAGCGGCCGGCCAATCTCCCCCCTTGCGGGGGAGATGTCCGACAGGACAGAGGGGGGTGCGAAGGAAAGTTAGCTTCCAAGATTGTTCAACCATGTCCGAGGGCGCGTCGTGCCTGAAACGCACAAGCCCGACCGCCGCGTCCTTGCCGGCATTACAGCCCTCGCCGGCATAGGTATCCTGATCGGTGGGGCGTTTCTCGGGCTCGTTCTCGAAGGTTTTGGCGACTGGACGGGCGCCATCGCCGCCTTCGACGGCTATCTGCTGCGCGTCATGCTGTTCACGTTATGGCAAGCGGTGCTGTCGACGCTGCTGTCGATTGCGCCGGCCATCCTGCTTGCCCGCGCGCTGTCGCGTCATCCCATATTCTCCGGTCGGGCCTTGATTCTCCGGCTGTTCGCGCTACCGCTGGCGCTGCCCGCGATCGTCGCCGCGCTGGGCCTGCTCGAACTGTTCGGCCGGGCCGGCTACCTTGCCGGCCCGCTCGGCCGGTTCACTGGCGGCAACTGGTCGGGCATTTATGGTCTTTCCGGCATCCTTGTCGCGCATGTCTTCTTCAACCTGCCGCTAGCCACAAGGCTCTTCCTCGAAGCGCTGAACACGGTGAGTTCCGACCAATGGCGGCTGGCGAGCCAGCTCGGCATGCGCGCCGTGCCGTCCTTCCGTTTCATCGAATGGCCGGTGCTGCGCGCCGCTCTTCCCGGCGTCGCCGGGCTGGTGTTCATGCTCTGCATCACCTCGTTTACGCTGGTGCTGACGCTCGGTGGCGGGCCACGTGCGACGACGTTGGAGGTCGCGATCTACCAGGCGCTGCGCTTCGACTTCGATCCGGCGCGCGCGGTGACCTTGACGGCCTTGCAGATCATACTGACCGTCGCTGCCGTCTTCGCGCTGTCGCGTCTTGGCGCCAACATGACCGGCGAAGCCAATCTCAGCATCGCGTCGCCGCGCCCGCCCGCAGCCGGCAAGGGCGAGACGGTATTCAATGCGATCCTGCTTGGAGCAGCGTTGCTTTTCGTCGCCGGGCCGCTGGTGGCTACTCTGATCTCAGGTCTGCAGGCCGACCTTGTCCGTCTTGCAGGAGAGACGACGGTGCAGAAGGCGACCGCTACCAGCATCGTGCTGGCGCTCGCAGCATCCTTCCTCTCCGTCGCCCTGGCCTGGTCGCTGGTCGCCGCCCGCCGGGCCCTGGCAATTGCTCGGCATTCCGGCTCGCTGCTTGAACGCGCAATGGACACCGGCGCGGGGTTCGTTCTTGTCGTGCCGCCGATCGTCATCGGTGCCGGCTGGTTCCTGCTGGTGCGCCACTATACCGACGTGTTTGCAATAGCCCCGGTGATGGTCGCCACCGTCAACGCCGTCATGGCGATGCCATTCGCCATCCGTGCCATCCGCCCCGCGCATGACGCGGCGGCGGAGCGCCACGACCGGCTGTGCGCGGCGCTTGGCCTCTTCGGCTGGACGCGACTGAAACTGATCGACTGGCCGGTGATGAAACGCGCTCTCGCCACGGCCGGCGCCTTCGCCATGGCTCTGTCGCTGGGCGATCTCGGCGTGGTCGCGCTGTTCGGCAGCGATTCCGTGCAGACGCTGCCGTACCTGCTTCTGGCGCGCATGGGCAGCTACCGCACCGCCGACGCCGCCGGTCTTGCACTGCTGCTCGGGTTGCTTTGCCTGGCGCTGATGATGATCGCCGACCGGTTCGGCAGGGAGCCCGTGCGATGAGGCAAGCCGGCATCCGCGTCGAAGGCGTGCGCTTCCGCTATCCGGAGATGGAGATGCGGTTCGATGTCGATATCCCGCCGGCGGCGATCACTGCGGTGATGGGGCCGAGCGGGTCGGGAAAATCGACGCTGCTCGACATCATCGCCGGCTTCCGGACGCCGGAGGCGGGGCGCGTGCTGATCGGCGATACGGACGTCACCAATCTGCCACCGGACCGCCGGCCGGTGTCGATGGTCTTCCAGGAAAACAACCTCTTCGCGCATCTAAGCGTGGAGAAGAATGTCAGCCTCGGCCGTTCGCCGTCGTTGAAACTGTCGCCGGGAGATCACCAGGCGATAGCCGAAGCCTTGCAGCGCACCGGCCTTGCCGGCAAGGAAAAACGGCTGCCGCGCGAACTTTCCGGCGGCGAGCGGCAGCGTGTGGCGATTGCCCGCGTGCTGGTCCGCAACCGCCCGGTGCTGTTGATGGATGAGCCATTTGCTGCGCTCGGCCCATCGCTGCGTGACGACATGATGGACCTGATCACGGCGTTGCAGGCCGAACGCGGCCTTACCGTCGTGCTGGTCACGCACCATCCCGAGGATGCGCGACGGGTGGCCGGCCATATGATATTCGTCGAAGATGGCAAGGTGGCCGGGGCAGGGCCAACTGCCGATTTCTTCCGCAAAACTGGACCGGCTGCGTTCCAGCGCTATATCGGTGAAGCAGGCTCTGCAGACGAATTGCCGAGAATCGCCCGGAAGCCGACATAATTGCGAGGCAGACGAGGCCTTGCTACCTTTCCGTCGTTGTGTTCGGAATGCGTATTGGCTAGCTGCGCAACGCTGGGAAGGCGAGATTCGCCTGCGGCCACAGAACGAGAGGAATCTGCCCTGCCGGACGTCCTGAACAGACGCGAAGTTTCGTATGCCTTCCTGCGTGCGAATGCCCGGCGTCTGGCGGCGCTGGCGATGATTGCGTTCCTGGCCGGTTGCGAGAGCTTTCCGAGCAGCGTCGAGGAATCGAATTTCCAGCCCTCGGACAAGCCGGTCACGGTCGACACCGTCACCCGCAACGACCGGCTGGCGGAATTGGCGCGTGCCCAGCATCCGCGCATTCTCGCCACCTATGGCGGTGAATATTCCGATCCGAAGCTGGAGCGGATGGTCGCAAAAGTGGTCGGCAGCCTGACCACCGTCTCGAACAATCCGACGCAGACCTACCGCATCACCATCCTCAATTCGCCCAACGTCAACGCCTTCGCGCTGCCGGGCGGCTACCTCTACGTGACGCGCGGCCTGCTGGCGCTGGCCAACGATTCCGCCGAGCTGGCGGCGGTGATCGCCCACGAGATGGGCCACGTCACCGCCAATCACGGGCTGGCGCGCCAGCAGAAGGAGGCCGAGGAGGTTCTCGCCACCAAGGTGGTCGGCGAGGTGCTCGGCGAGACGCCGACCGCCAAGGTGGCGCTGATCCGCGGCAAGCTCAGGCTCGCGCAATTCTCACGCAACCAGGAACTGGAAGCCGACGCGATCGGCATCAAGACCAGCGGGCTGGCCGGCTACGACCCTTATGCGGCGGCGCGCTTCCTGCAGTCTATGGCCGACTACAGCAATTTCCGCTCGATCAGCGGCGCCACCGATCCCAGCCTCGACTTCCTCGCCAGCCATCCCAACGCGCCGCAGCGCATCGAGCTTGCACGCATGCATGCCAGGCAGTTCGGCCAGCCGGGCACCGGCGCCACCGAGCGCGATTCCTTTCTGGCCGGCATCGATGGCCTGCTCTTCGGCGATACGCCGGAAGAAGGTTATGTGCGCGGCAGCACCTTCCTGCATCCGGGGCTCGGTATCTCGTTCTCGGTGCCGACGAATTTTGTCATCGACAACACAGCCGCTGCCGTCACGGCTACCGGACCGGGAGACGTGGCGATCCGCTTCGACGGGGTGACGCTCGACCGCAAGGTGTCGCTGCCCGATTATATCCGCTCCGGCTGGGTGACCGGCCTGGACGCCGCCAGCGTGCGCAGCGAGACGATCAACGGCAATGAGGCGGCGATCGCCAGCGCACGCGCCGAAGGCTGGCAGTTCGACATCACGGTCATCCGCGTCGGCGGTCAGGTCTACCGGCTGCTCACCGCCGCGCCGGTCGCCAATACGACCATCAACGTCATCGCGCGTTCCGTCGGCGGCAGCTTCAAGGCGCTGAGCGCCAGCGAGAAGGCTGCGCTGAAGCCGCTGCATGTGCGGGTCATTACGGTGAAGGCTGGCGACACCGTCGGCACGCTGTCGGCGAAGATGGTGGGAGTCGACCGCAAGCTCGACCTGTTCCGCCTGCTCAACGCACTGTCGCCGGTGGCGTCGGTGTCGGCCGGCGACAAGGTCAAGATCATCACGGATCAGTAAGTCGGCAAGCCACAGTGGTCATTCAGTGTGGCCGAAAGGTTGGGTCCAGGCGACCAGCGCTGCGTCGTCAGGCAAGAAAGGCCGAACTTCCGCTGACCAGCGCTACGCGCAGCTTCTCCAGCGCCCGGCTTTCGATCTGGCGCACGCGCTCCTTGGAAATGCCCAGCGCCTCGCCGAGTGATTCCAGCGTGGCGCCCTCATCCTGCAACCTGCGCTCCGCGATGATCTGCCGCTCGCGGTCGTTGAGCACGCCAAGCGCCTTGTGCAGCCAGCCGGAGCGGCGTTCCACGTCGATCGTCTCGCCGACTATCTCGTCCGGCAGCGGCGCGTCGGAAATCAGGAAATCCATCCGGTCCGCCGATCCGGAGCCCTCGTCGTTCATCGGCGCGTTCAGCGAGGAATCCGGGCTGGAAAGCCGCGAATCCATCAGCGCCACATCGGCTTCCGAAACACCAAGCTCGGACGAGATCTCCTTGTAGAGCGCCGGGCCGGTCAGCATGTTATCACCTCTGGCGAGCCGCGCCCGCAGCCGCCGCAGATTGAAGAACAGCGCTTTCTGCGCTGAACTGGTGCCGCCGCGCACGATCGACCAGTTGCGCAGGATGTAGTCCTGCATCGAGGCGCGTATCCACCAGGTGGCATAGGTAGAGAAGCGGACTTCGCGCTCCGGTTCGAAGCGGGCTGCGGCCTCGAGCAGGCCGACATGGCCTTCCTGGATGAGATCACCCATGGAAAGGCCGAAATGCCGGAACCGCGACGCCATCGAGATCACCAGCCGCATATGGGCGACGGTGATGCGATGCATGGCGTCCTGATCGTGATTGTTGCGCCATCGCTGGGCGAGTTCCAGTTCTTCAGCGCGCTCGAGATATGGCGCGGCCATAGCCGCGTTGATCATCGACCTTCTGGCTTTGTCATCCATGACTGTTGTCCCGAACAAGGGCCCCGTCCCGGAAAATCTAAAACCGGCAAAGTGGGAAGGTCACGGGCAACGACAATGACGATAGCGTGATCCGCACGCACGGATGCCGTCCCGGAGACTTCAACGCTCCGCAGTTGCTGCAAAACGCGGGGTCTCCGGGATGGTTCCGGCGGGAGTCGCACGACTTTGTGAATTGCCGGAGTGGTTCGCGCGAGTTGTCGATCGTTCGGAAAACAAAAAACCCGGCGCGAGGCCGGGTTTTTCGAGTTTGGTAGGAAAGGCGCCGTTCAGGCAGCCTCTTCCTGCTCGGCTTCCTCATTGTCGGCCTTCGCGCCGCGCTTCGGACCCTTTGCAAGGTTGGTCTCGATCATGCGGACGGCCTCGGTCTCCGACACGCGGTTCACCGCGGCGATCTCGCGCGCCATGCGATCCAGGGCCGCCTCATAGAGCTGGCGCTCGGAATAGGACTGCTCCGGCTGGTTCTCGGCGCGATAGAGGTCGCGCACCACCTCGGAGATGGAGATCAAGTCGCCGGAATTGATTTTCTGATCGTATTCCTGCGCACGGCGCGACCACATGGTGCGCTTGACGCGGGCGCGGCCCTGCAGGACTTTCAGAGCGCGCTCGACATAATCGGTCTCCGACAGCTTGCGCATGCCGATGGCGGTCGCCTTGGCGACCGGCACCTTGAGGCGCATCTTGTCCTTGGCGAAATCGATGACGAAGAGTTCGAGCTTGTGACCGGCGACTTCCTGCTCGTCGATCGACACGATCTG
The DNA here is from genome assembly GCF_044326205.1 of Mesorhizobium sp. IMUNJ 23232. Classification (NCBI taxonomy): domain Bacteria; kingdom Pseudomonadati; phylum Pseudomonadota; class Alphaproteobacteria; order Hyphomicrobiales; family Phyllobacteriaceae; genus Mesorhizobium; species Mesorhizobium sp. IMUNJ 23232. The sequence goes on along the minus strand of NZ_JBIRCY010000001.1, from coordinate 171,637 downwards.
GCCAACGCCGTGCGCCGGATAGACGATGAACTCCCCGCTCTTGAACCCGTGACGGACCGGGGACTTCTTCTGCACTTGTGTCGTTGCCATTACGCCCTGAACTCCTGTTGCGCCGCCGGCACTCCGTGCCGGCCGACAATTGGATCGGCCTTTTCGCCGAACGAGAGCCGCCAGAGACAGCACGAGCCCCTCCGGAAAAGCCCGAGCCGGGGTAATGCCTAAACGGCAAAACCCAGCCCAAGTTGCCTTGGCCGGATGAGAACTACACCTTTCAGTGGTAGAGGCTCTTCGCCATTAAACGACGACGTGTCTGCGGCATGTTTTTATGGGGTAGCATAAAAACGGGCAAGAATCAAGAATTTACTGCACCCGCGAAGAGAGGCGCCAGCGCAAGGCCTTTCGCCCGCACTCCAGCCACATCTCAAAAACGTCCGGCCGAGGGTCTTGTATCAGTCGCCTTCGCCGGGTTCCGGCGAAAAATACTTCTCCAGCTTGTTCTCCACCCCGTCGAACTCCTTGGCGTCCGGCGGCTCGTCCTTCTTGGTGGTGATGTTCGGCCATTTGACCGAATATTCAGTGTTGAGCTTCAACCACTTGTCCAGCCCGGGCTCAGTGTCGGGCTTGATGGCGTCGGCCGGGCATTCGGGCTCGCACACGCCGCAATCGATGCACTCGTCGGGATGGATGACGAGCATATTCTCGCCTTCATAGAAGCAGTCGACCGGACAGACCTCGACGCAGTCCATGTACTTGCACTTGATGCAGTTGTCGGTGACGAGGTAGGTCATAGCGAGGCTCCGGCGGCTTGCCGCTCATCGGTCAGGCGTGACGTAATTCCTTTGCCGCACGCTGGCAAGGGTCAGCTTTGCGCTGCTAAGCCGCAGGGCGGAATGGCGTTTCGGATCATGTGGCAGACTAGGCACGAATCATTCCATCCGACCGCATCGGTTCAGGAGTCATCGCGCAGCCGATCGGTCTGCCGCCGCTCCTTTTTGGTGGGGCGGCCGCTGCCGATGTCGCGGACGGCGGGAAGCGCGTCCGGGAGGGATTTCTCGCTCACGGATGGCGGCGAGAGATCCTCGTAGAGCGTGCGGGCTTCTTCGGCAGGGCCACGCCTATTGCCCGGCGCAAGCACCTTGTAGACCAGGATGCGGCGTTCGAGCGTGATGGTCAGCGTGTCGCCGATCTGCACCAGGTCGGAAGCCTTGTCGGTCTTTTCGCCGTTGATCCGCACGCGGCCCGCCTGCGCGAGCTTGGCGGCGAGCGAGCGGGATTTGACGACGCGCGCGAAAAACAGCCACTTATCAATACGTTGCCGTGTCTCGGCCATTACTTCTTGAGCTGGTCGCGCAAGGCCGCGAGTTTTGCAAAGGGCGAGTCCGGGTCGAAACGAACCGGACGTTCTTCGCGCGGCTTGGCCTGGAAGGCGGGCTTGCCGCCGTCCTTGTTGCGATGATCTGACCGGTTTCCGCTATCCTGGCGGTCCCCGCGATCCGACCGGTTGCCATCCGCTTGCGGACGGTTGCCGTCGGGCTTGCCCTTGAACCGGCTGCGATCGAATTTCGGTTTGTTTCCAGGACGTTGATCGGATTGGCGCTGGTCACCGGCGGGCGCTCCATGCGGGCGGTCGCGCCTGGGACCACGAGCGTCGCGCTGGCCTTCCGGTATCGAGCCTTCTGGCCGTTGGCCATCCCGCCGCGGGCCATCGTGCCTCTGGTGGTCTCCGCGAGGCTGTCCATCCCGTTGCGGGCGATTGCGGTCGCCATGGCGATGATGTCGTGGGCGCTCGAAACGGGCAGGACGCCACAAAAGCAATGGCTTAGGCTCCTCGACGGGCGTTTCGGAGGAAGCTTCGGCAGGGGCTTCGAACGCTGTTCCGGAAGATGCATGAACTTCGGAAGAATCGGGCTTTTCAATCACTTCGCCGGAAGTTGAGGACGCATCCTCCTGAATCGCTTCAAAGGAAGCCGTTTTTTCCGGCTCCGGCGCCGCATCCTCAGTGACCGCGCTTTCCGATTGGGGCTTTGGCGTTGATGCTTCTACAGCCTGCGCGGACTCGGCTTCGGTCGCCGCGGCAATCTCTCTATCCGCCGACGCGGTTATGGTCTCGTCGCCTGCCGTTTCACCGAGGGCCTCATCGGTTGCCGCCTCTTCTACGGCGGCTGCCACTTCACCGGCATGCTGGTCGCCAGCTTCGCTTGCCACCACGGTCTCCGGGGCAGTGCTGGGAAAAGCGTCGTCCTCAGCGGCCGAAAGCGATTCGGACTGGTCCGTTTCAGCAGAGGCAACGGTCTCGGTCGTATCGGCGGCTTCCGCCAAGGCTGGCGACTCAGTTGCAGCGGTCTCGGTGCCCGGGAAAGACTCGACCGCGGTGACCGTTTCGGCTGCCGCGGCTGCATCCGTTCCGGCCGTGACAGCGGCGTCGTCGCTTGCAGCCTGCTCGGCGGCGGCCCGTTCGGCAGCAGCCGCCTTTTCGGCAGCGGCGGCTTCCTGCGCGGCGGCGCGGTCGGCGGCGGCCTTGGCGACGGCTTCTCGGGCGGCAAGGTCAAGTGCTTCGAGGCGCGCCTTGACGTCCGCCTGCGGTTTCGGTTCGGAGCGGTAGCCGAGGCCCTTCAGAATGTCCTCGATGTCCTCGCCGGTTGCGCCGAGGATCGACATCATCGCCGGTGTGACCAGGAAGGCGCTGCCGTCGAAGGCGCCGTCGGGGCGCAGGCCCGTGCCGGGCTTCCACGACAGGGCAGGGCGGATCAGGTCGGCCAGCCGCTCCAGAATGTCGACGCGCACGGCGCGGCGGCCGAGGATGCGGAAGCCGGCAAGCGCGTAGAACGCCTTGTCGAATACGGCGTTGACCAGCACGGAGGTTCGGCCGGCGGCCAGCATGTGGACGATATCGCCGAAACCGGGCTTGTCCTTGCCGTCGTTCTTCAGCGACCAGAGCAGCGTGATGATGCTGGCCGGCGCCGGCTTGATGAGGGCCGGAACGAAGATGTGGTAGGCGCCGAACCGCACGCCGAGCCGGCGGAGCGCGGCGCGGCCTTCCTGGTCGAGCGATTTCACTTCGTCGGTGATGTCGCGGCGGTTGATCAATCCAAACTGCTCGACCAGCCGGAATGCGATGCCGCGGGCGATACCGGTCAGTTGATCGGCCTGCTTCAAATCGATCAGCGGCTTGAGAAGAGTCTCGATCTGGAACGTCACGAAACGCTCGGCACGGGCGACGACCTTGTCGCGCGCCGGTCCTGTCAGTTGTTCGTCGGCGAGCAGGATGACACGCGGCTTCAGCGCGTCCTCGGTGGCGGCCAGCGTGCCGATGGGCGCGCCGATCCAGCGTAAAATGCCGTCGGACGCCAGCGCGATGTCGTGGTTGCCGCAAAGCGCGAACTTTTCAGCACGCGCCTCGAACTCGGTGGCAAGCGCTTTCTGCGCGGCGGCGCGGACCGCCTTGGCGTCCTCGCCGCCGGCGCTCTGGTCGGCGGTGAAGCGGAAGCCCTGCAGGTCGCCGACATGGTGGCCTTCGACATTCACGGTCCCGGACGGGTCTATCTCGGCTTCAAGCATGGTATTTTCTCTAAGGCGCCGCATGAGCACGGATGTCCTGCGATCAACGAAGCGTTTCGTCAACCGCTCATGCAGCGCATCCGACAATCTGTTCTCGATCTCGCGCGTTTTTTCCTGCCAGTGCAGCGGATCGGCCAGCCAGCCGGGCCGGTTCGATACATAGGTCCAGGTACGGATCTGGGCGATGCGGTTGGACAGCGTGTCGATGTCGCCGTCGGTGGAATCGGCGCGGCGCACCTGCTCGGCCATGTAATCCTCGTCGACATGGCCGCGCCGGGCGATGTCGGTGTAGATCGAGCCGACAAGCTCGGAATGCTGGGCGGGCGCGATGCGGCGATAGTCGGGCAGCGAGCAGACGTCCCACAACAGCGCCACACGCTGGCGTCCGACCGCCAGCCGCTGGATGTCGGGATCGCGGGCAAGCTGCTCCAGCGCACGGGCATCGACGGCGGGCAAGGCGCGCGTCAGCCCCTCGACCGGCGTCGGCGTCTCGATCGAATGACGCAGCGCATCAAGGCTGGAAAAATCGAAATGCGCGGTGCGCCATTGCAGCACCTTCACTGGCTCGAAATCATGGCCCTCGATCTTTTCGACCAGATCGTCGTCGAGCGGATCGACCTGGCCGGTGACGCCGAACGTGCCGTCGCGCAGATGCCGGCCTGCGCGGCCGGCGATCTGGCCGAGTTCAGCGGCGGTCAGCGGGCGATACTGGTATCCGTCGAATTTTCGGTTCTGGGCGAAGGCGACGTGGTCGACATCGAGATTGAGCCCCATGCCGATCGCGTCGGTGGCGACGAGGTAATCGACGTCTCCCGACTGGTAGAGCGCTACCTGGGCGTTTCTGGTGCGTGGGCTGAGAGCTCCCAGCACCACGGCCGCGCCGCCGCGCTGGCGTCGGATCAGTTCGGCTATGGCGTAGACTTCGTCGGCAGAGAAGGCGACCACCGCCGAGCGGCGCGGCAGACGGGTGAGTTTTTTCGACCCGGCATAAGCTAGATGCGACAGGCGGGGACGGGTGACCACCGATATGCCGCGCAGCAGTTTTTCGAGGATGCCGCGCATGGTGGCGGCGCCGAGCAGCAGCGTCTCCTGCCTTCCGCGCAGATGCAGGATGCGGTCGGTAAAGATGTGGCCGCGCTCAAGGTCGCCGGCGAGCTGGATTTCGTCGATGGCGACGAAGGCGGCGTCGGTCTCGCGCGGCATCGCCTCGACGGTGCAGACCGAATAGCGCGCACCGGCCGGCGTGATCTTCTCCTCGCCGGTGACCAGCGCGACCTTGTTCGCCCCGACCTTTTCGCAGACGCGGCCATAGACCTCGCGCGCAAGCAGCCGGAGCGGCAGGCCGATGACGCCGCTTTCATGGGCGACCATGCGCTCGATGGCGAGATGGGTTTTGCCGGTGTTGGTCGGCCCCAAAACGGCGGTCACATCGCGCCCGGAGAGGATCAGCGGGTCGTTTCTGGTCTGGTGAAGATTCATTGGATCGGAAATCGGCCCTTCGGCTGGACTGCGCCGCGACGTTCAGCGGTGCCTTGCGCACGGAGTTTCAACATGCCGGCCATCCGGAGACAAATAGGGACTTCCGTGCCGGAGGGGAAGCGCAATGTTCTACGTCAATCGCCATGGAGCCGCGGCGCGTGCTCCCGTCCTCAGGAACGTCCCGGCGCGGCTGATCCGCGGAACGAGTCTGGAACGAAACGGCGACGAATCGCTGACTCGGCCTGATTCAGGGTTTGTTCCCTTGGGCCGTGGCCAGCTCTTTTAGGCTATCCTGTTGATCCTGAATCCAAAATCGATTCCACGGAATCCCCTCGTTGGTACGCGCAAAACGTGCAGTTGGACCGAGCGCAACCGCTGTTTTTTGCACGAAACCAGCGATAGAGTGTGAGTCGTGGTCAAGGAGGGAATTTTGCCATGTCGAAGCGACTGATCGCTGAATTTATCGGTACATTCTGGCTTGTGTTGGGTGGTTGCGGCAGCGCGGTGCTGGCCGCAGGTTTTCCGGAGTTGGGAATCGGGTTCCTGGGCGTCGCCCTGGCGTTCGGATTGACCGTGCTGACGATGGCCTATGCGGTGGGCGGCATCTCCGGCGGGCATTTCAATCCGGCGGTCACCGTCGGCCTGTTCACCGGCGGCCGGTTCGAGGCCAAGGACGTCATTCCCTACATCATCGCGCAGGTGGTGGGGGCGATCGTGGCGGCGATCGTTCTCTACGCGATCGTCAGCGGCAAGGCGGACTTTGCCGGCGTCGGCGGCTTCGCCTCCAACGGCTATGGCGACGCGTCGCCCGGCAAATATTCGCTGCTCTCCGGCCTGATCACGGAAATCGTGCTGACGTTCATCTTCCTGTTCGTCATCCTGCGCGTCACCTCCGGCGACGTTCCCGCCGGTTTCGCGCCGATCGCCATCGGCCTGGCGCTGACGCTGATCCACCTTATCTCGATCCCGGTGACCAACACCTCGGTCAACCCTGCCCGCTCGACCGGCGTGGCGCTGTTCGCCGAAGGCCCGGCGCTGGCGCAGCTCTGGCTGTTCTGGGTCGCCCCGCTGATCGGCGGCGCGCTGGCCGGCATCGTGCATTCGGCGCTGTTCGAGAAGAAGTAATGCGTCAGGCTGACGCCTGATTCAAAGGCAGGCGAGACGGCGGCGTTCGATGCGCCGTCGTTTTGTTTTATAACGTTCAGTGGAATTGCGGCGCGACCAAGAACGATCATGCGACGGGCTCATCCGTCGCATCGATCCGTCTGCCGACGCGGTCAGGTAATATACTGCCCGCCATTGGCCGTCAGCGTCGAACCGGTGATGAAGCCGGCCTCGTCGGAGGCGAGGAAGACGACGCAGCGGGCGATCTCGTCGGGCTCGCCGAGGCGGCCGACCGGGATTTGCGCCACGATCGATTCCCGTACCTTTTCCGGCACGGCCATCACCATGTCGGTGCCGATATAACCCGGCGCAATCACGTTGACGGTGATGCCGGCGCGAGCTCCCTCCTGGGCGAGCGCCTTGGTGAAGCCGATGTCACCGGCCTTGGCGGCGGAATAATTCGCCTGGCCCATCTGGCCCTTCTGGCCGTTGATGGAGGAAATAGTGATGACCCGCCCGAATTTGCGGTCGCGCATGCCGGTCCACAGCGGATGCGTCATGTTGAAGGCGCCGCTCAGATTTGTGTCGATGACCTCGCGCCATTGCTGCAGGGTCATCTTGTGAAACATGGAATCGCGGGTGATGCCGGCATTGTTGACCAGCACCTCGACCGGGCCGAGATCGGCCTCGACCTGTTTTATCCCGGCAACGCAGGCATCATAGTCGGCAACCGACCATTTGTAGGTCTTTATGCCGGTCTCGGCAGTGAATTTCTGCGCGGCTTCATCGTTGCCGGCGTAATTGGCGGCAACTTTATAGCCGGCGTTTTTCAAGGCGACGGAAATGGACGCGCCGATGCCGCGCGAGCCGCCTGTGACGAGTGCAACTCTGGTCATTTGTTCCTCTCCCTTTTTATTTGCTGCTTGCGTGATCGCGCACCTGCACAATGACTAGGTCGTATTCTGTTCCCCTGAATGCGGAAGGAACCCTGCTCAATTGCTCAACCGGATTCCATCCCTTCGGCATTTCTTTTGGGTCAAACCACTTGCAACCATTCAGAACCCAGTGCTTTCGGACAATATTGCAACCCTCAACACCGTCGTCCGAATATCCGAATTCGACGCCGCAGCACTCGCAGATGGCATGCGAGGGAATGCCGTCGGATCCCCAAGGCTCGAAAGGATAATGGTTCAGTCCGCAAACGCGACATCTGTACCGACCCGCGGTTTCCTCGAAGTCAAGGATGTTGTTGCTTTCCGGCAACGGCGACCGTCACAACGCCTCGACGCACATCGCGACACCCATGCCACCACCGATGCACAACGTGGCAAGACCCTTCTTCGCGCCGCGGCGGCGCATCTCGAAGACAAGTGTGTTGAAGACACGCGCGCCGGACGCGCCGATCGGATGGCCGATGGCAATCGCCCCGCCATTGACGTTGACGATATCGGGGTTCCAGCCCATGCCCTTGTTGACCGCGCAGGCCTGCGCGGCGAAAGCCTCGTTGGCCTCGACCAGATCGAGATTGCCGACCGACCAGCCGGCTTTTTGCAGCGCCTTCTGCGAGGCCGGGATCGGGCCGGTGCCCATCACGGCCGGGTCGACGCCGGCGGTCGCCCAGGAGACGATGCGGACCAGCGGCGTGATGCCACGGCGGGAGGCTTCCGCCTCCGTCATCAGCAGTGTGGCGGCGGCGCCGTCATTGAGGCCCGAGGCGTTGGCGGCGGTCACCGTGCCGTCCTTGTCGAAGGCCGGCCTCAGCTTCTGCATGGCGTCCAGCGTCGCGCCGTGGCGGATATATTCGTCGCTGTCGACGATGGTGTCGCCCTTGCGGCCGGGGACCGTGACCGCGACGATCTCGTCCTTGAATTTTCCTGCCTTCTGCGCGGCCTCCGCTTTGTTCTGCGAGCCAAGCGCGAACCGGTCCTGGTCGTCGCGGGTAATCTGGAACTGCTTTGCCACGTTCTCGGCGGTGTTGCCCATGTGGTAGCCGTTGAAGGCGTCCCACAACCCGTCCTTGATCATCGTGTCGATCAGCTTCAGGTCACCCATCTTGGTCCCGGCACGAAGATGCTGGCAATGGGCCGACAGCGACATCGATTCCTGGCCGCCGGCGATGATGATCTTGGCGTCGCCCGCCGCGATCTGCTGCATGCCGATGGCGATGGCGCGCAGGCCGGAGCCGCAGACCTGGTTCAAACCCCAGGCAGTGGCCTCCTTCGGCACGCCGGCGTTGATGGCGGCCTGCCGCGCCGGGTTCTGGCCCTGGCCGGCGGTCAGCACCTGGCCGAGGATCACTTCGTCGACTTCGCCGGCCTCGACGCCGGCGCGCGCCAGCACTTCCTTGACCACGACGCTGCCGAGGTCGTGCGCGGGGGTGGCGGCGAAGGCGCCGTTGAATGAGCCGACCGGAGTGCGGGCCGCGCTGGCGACGACGATGGCATCGGACATTCTTGCTTCTCCAGACCTTGTTGGCGGCTTTGCCGCCCTGTTTCCCTGGACTTTATGTGGCCTTGTCGCGCGGACGAGTCAAACCTGAAAATCGGCGGGCAGCCATGCGCGGCATGCGCCGGCTTTCGTGCTGCGCAACTGCTGCGCAGCATTTTTCCTGCCGCATCGCCCCCGCTGGAATCCCGCACCGCACAAACCGCTTGGAATTATGACGGTTTTGCGCGTATCCTTGCCTCAACGCGCAATCGTTACCGGCCGCTTACCCTGCGGCGCGGTATCCCCGGGAGGATTTTGATGGCCGCGAAGGACGAACCCGTCGTCATCAAGAAATACGCCAACCGCCGCCTCTATAATACAGGCACAAGCACCTATGTGACGCTGGAGGACCTCGCCGGCATGGTCAAGCGCGGCGAGGATTTCACCGTGCAGGATGCCAAGTCGGGCGAAGACATCACCCATCCGGTGCTGACCCAGATCATCTTCGAGCTGGAGAACAAGGACGGGCAGAACATGCTGCCGATCCCGTTCCTGCGGCAACTGATTTCCTTCTACGGCGACCAGATGCAGATGATCGTGCCGAGCTTCCTCGAACAGTCGATGTCGGCCTTCGCCAAGGAGCAGGAGCGCTTTCGCGAGCAGATGAAGTCGGCCTTCGGCAAGACGCCGGTCGACCTCATGAAGATGGCGCCGCCGATGAAGGCACTGGAGGAGCAGACACGCCGCAACATGGAACTGTTCCAGAACGCGATGCGGATGTTCACGCCGTTTCCGGGTGGCGTGCCAGGTACCACTGCGCCCGAGCCGGCTGAGAAAAAGCCTGCCGACAAGGCCGACGACCTGTCGGAACTCAAGGAGCAGATCGCCGCCATGCAGCGCAAGATCGACTCGCTGAGCTGAGGGGAACTCCAGGGGACAGTTTACTTAATTCCGCAGAAAGACGCGGCGCTTAAAGGTTGACGCGGGCGGAATTAAGTAAACTGTCCCCGGCACTCGTTCGCCTGGACCATCCGTCACATCCGCTTCACCGATGCAGGAATATTGCAGTGCGGCATCGCACGCCGGTTGCGGGCGGGCGGGCGGAGTGCTGTACTGCCGCAAAAGCTCGGGGACCGAACAATGTCGATCTATCTTGCCGCCTTGCTGATCGGCATCGTCGCCGGGCTGCGCGCCATGACCGCGCCGGCGGTCGTCAGTTGGGGCGCGGCGCTCGGCTGGCTGCCGGGGATTTCGGAAAGCTGGGCGGCCTTCATGGGCTACCGGTTCACGCCGTGGATTTTTTCCATACTCGCGCTGGTCGAGTTCGTTACCGACCAGCTTCCGTCGACGCCGAGCCGGAAAGTGCCGCAGCAATTCGGCGCGCGCATCGTCAGCGGTGCCTTCTGCGGCGGGGTGATCGGCGCGGCCGGCGGCGCGACGATCGGCGGCGCAATCGCCGGCGTCATCGGCGCCGTGATCGGTACCTATGGCGGCGCCGAAGCGCGCGGCCGCCTCGCCGCCATGTTCGGGCAGGACCGGCCGGCGGCGCTCATCGAGGACGTGGTCGCCATCGTGCTCGGACTGGTGGCCGTGTCGGCCTTCCTATGACGACGGCCTTCGACGCGATCGTCATCGGCGGCGGGCAGGCTGGACCTTCGCTCGCCGTGAGGCTGGCCAATGCGGGCCAGCGCGTCGCCATGATCGAGCGCAAATTCCTGGGCGGCACCTGCGTCAACACCGGCTGCAAGCCGACCAAGACGATGGTCGCCAGCGCCTACGCCGCCCGCATGGCGCGGCGCGGCGCCGACTACGGCGTGGTGCTGGGCGAGATCGGCATCGACATCAAGCGCGTCATGGCGCGCAAGGAGAAGGTGACGCTGGATTCGCGCAACGGCCTGCGCGACTGGCTGGCGGCCACCCCCAATGTCACCTTCATCGAGGGCCACGCCCGATTTCGTTCGCCAGGCCAGATCGAGGTGAATGGCGACGTGCTTTCCGGAGAGAAGATTTTTCTCAACGTTGGCGGCCGCGCCTCGGTGCCCGACCTGCCGGGTGTCAATGACGTCCCTTACCTCACCAACAGCTCGATCCTTCAACTCGACACGCTGCCGCGTCACCTCATAGTGGTCGGCGGCAGCTATATCGGGCTGGAATTCGCACAGATGTTCGGCCGCTTCGGCAGCGAGGTGACGGTCGTTGAGAAGGGGCCGCGGCTGACCGGGCGCGAGGACGAGGACGTGTCGCAGGCGATCCACGACATATTGGCCAAGGAAGGCATCGCCTTCCGGCTGAAAGCGGAGTGCATAAAATTCCGGCTTCAGGGCGACGACATCGCGGTCGGCGTCGACTGCACCGACGGCGCGCCGGAAGTCCTTGGCAGCCATGTGCTGTTGGCGATGGGCCGGCGGCCCAACACCGACGACCTCGGCCTGGAGGTCGCCGGCATCGAGACCGACGAGCGCGGCTACATCAAGGTCGACGACCAGTTGCGGACCACCGCCGAAAACGTCTGGGCGATGGGCGACTGCAACGGCCGCGGCGCCTTCACCCACACCGCCTACAATGATTTTGAGATCGTCGCGGCGAACCTGCTCGACGCTGACCACCGCCGGCTCAGCGACCGTTTCCCATGCTACGGGCTCTATATCGATCCGCCGCTCGGCCGCGTCGGCATGACAGAGGCGGAAGCGCGCAAGTCGGGCAAAAACTGCCTGATCGGCGGCATCCAGATGTCGCGCGTCGGCCGCGCCGTCGAGCGCGGCGAGACGGAAGGCTTCATGAAGGTTCTGGTCGACGCCGACAGCCGCCATATCCTCGGTGCGTCGATCCTCGGCGCCAGTGGCGACGAGGTCGTGCACGGCATCCTCGACCTGATGTATGCCAAGGCCAAGGTCGACACGCTGGTGCGTTCCGTGCCGATCCACCCGACGATTTCCGAATTCCTGCCGACGGTTTTTGCGGGCCTGAAACCTTTGCAATAAGGACATTGCGCGGGCGCATCCGGCGCCGCCTCTATGGGGCTGGTGCGACGTGGAAAGGGCGAGGACATGTATCTGGCGCTCGTTGTCGGGCTGATGTTCGTCCTGCCGATCGTCTCGGTGCTGGTCGAATATCTTTCCCTCCCTGCCGGCGCGGCAATCATGCCGCTGGTCGGAAAGTGGTTCGTGTTCTGGTGCGCCGGTGTCCGCCTGCTGCTCGCCGGCCTACGGCAATATTTTCAGCCGCAGTTCACGGCGCGCGAGATATTCGACATGAAGAGCAACGAGGCGCTTCCGGTGGTGCGCGAACTGGGCGTGGCCAATTTTTCGATCGGCGTGGTCGGCGTCCTGTCGCTGCTGGCTCAAAGCTTCGTGCTGCCGGCGGCGATCGCGGCCGGCATTTTCTACGGGGTCGCGGGTGGCAGACACGTCATGGAGCCGGCCCGCAGTCGCAACGAGACCATCGCGATGGTGAGCGATCTGTTCGCCTTCGTCGTGCTGGCGGCTTTTGTGGCGTCTACTTATCTGGGCTAAAGCTTTCCTGAAAGAACGCCGGGAAAGTCTTCGGTCCGCGCATTGGACAAGCGGCGCGGCCATAGTATCCTTCACCGCTTCGCCCGGCTATCCGGGCGCGCGGGCGAGATTCGACGGGGTGGACGGCAGGCCGATGCGGGCGTCGATGCGGGATGCGATCAGCGGCGAGATTTTTCCGCTCGGCGACGTGTCGCTAATCGGGCGCAGCGATACCGCGACCATTCGCCTGGCCGACGCTAGCGTCTCGCGCCAGCATGCGAGCGTGCGCTACGAGAACGCCAATTTCTGGGTCGTCGACCTGGGCAGCGCCAACGGCACCTTCGTCAACGGCTCGGCCCTCAACGCCGCGCGCGCGCTGCGATCCGGCGACCGCTTGCAGATCGGCAAGGTGTTGCTGGTGTTCGAGGACGCCGGCTCGACTGCGGCCAGGACCGAGGTCCTGAACGAGCGGACGCAGATATCGCGGCATGCGCCCGAGCCCGTGCAGAACGCGCAGATGACCATTCTCGTCGGCGACCTGAAAGGTTTTACCGCCATCTGCACCTTGCTGTCGGCGGGTCAGGTCGCCGAATTGCTGCGTGAATGGTATGCCGATTGCGACGCCATCCTGAAACGCCACGGCGCCTCGATCGACAAATTCATCGGCGACTGCGTCTTCGCCTACTGGCATGGCACCGAGATCGGCATCCGCAAGCAGGCGCTGTTCGCGGCGGAAGCCTTGCGGTCGATCGAGCTGACGCCGACCTCGCCGACCCGCGCCCTGCTGAAATCCCGTCACGGTATCGGCATGGACTGCCGCATCGGCATCCATGTCGGCACGGTGGCGCTGGGCTCGATGGGCAAGGGCATAAACACCGCGCTCGGCAACGCCGTGAACGTCGCCTTCCGCATCGAAAGCCTGACAAGGGTGGTCGACCGGCCGATCCTGGTGAGTGCAGCGTTTGCGGAAGCGTGGGCGGACAAGGACCAGCGCTTCCGCTCGTGCGGCAGCCACGAGGTCAAGGGGTTCGAGGAGGCGATCGAGGTGTTCGCCCCGTAAGCTGCCGGATCTGCGAAACAACCGGGCGCGGTTGAGCGACTGTTTCAGTCGTCTCCGTCGGCGCCGTGATATTTCGGCTGCATTTTGACCCGAGGTCGCGCTTCCGCAAGCGGCCTGTTTCTGCCGCCTCGACGCTTTGGCTGTGACATCCGCAACCCTTGCGCGGCCGCTGGCGCAATGGTTTAGGGGTGCCTTCTCGCGGTCGCGACGCATTCGGGCCGGAATTTCCAAAGTTGGAAACGCATGATCCGTCTCGAATCCATCGGCAAGCAGAACGGCAAGCAGATCGTCTTCATCGAGGCTTCCGCCGCGATCCAGCGCGGCGAGAAGGTCGGCCTCGTTGGCCCCAACGGCGCCGGCAAGACGACGCTGTTCCGCATGATCACAGGCGAGGAGCAGCCGGACGAGGGCCAGGTCTCGATCGACCGGGGCGTGAGCATCGGCTATTTCAACCAGGATGTCGGCGACATGGCCGGCCGCAGCGCCGTGCATGAAGTTATCGATGGCGTCGGCCCGGTCAGTGCGCTGGCGGCCGAGATGGCCGAGTTGGAGGCCGCCATGGGCGATCCCGATCGCGCCGACGAGATGGACGATATCCTGACGCGATACAGCGACGTGCAGCACCGTTTTGACGAACTCGACGGCTATGCGCTGGACGGCCGCGCCCGCGAGGTGCTCGACGGCCTCGGTTTCAGCCAGGAGATGGTGGACGGCGACGTCGGAAAACTGTCCGGCGGCTGGAAGATGCGGGTTGCGCTGGCGAAAATCCTGCTGATGCGACCGGACGCGATGCTGCTCGACGAGCCTTCGAACCATCTCGATCTGGAAAGCCTGATCTGGCTAGAGAATTTCCTGAAAGGTTTTGACGGCGCGATCCTGATGACCTCGCACGACCGCGAGTTCATGAACCGGATCGTGGGAAAAATCGTCGAGATCGACGGTGGCGCGCTGACCACCTATTCCGGCGACTACGAGTTCTACCGCCAGCAGCGCGCAGTCGCCGAGGTGCAGCAGCAGGCGCAGTTCGAGCGCCAGCAGGCGATGCTGGCCAAGGAAATCGCCTTCATCGAACGCTTCAAGGCGCGCGCCAGCCACGCCGCACAGGTGCAGAGCCGCGTCAAGAAGCTGGAGAAGATCGACAAGGTCGAGCCGCCGAAGCGCCAGCAGACGGTGCGCTTCGAGTTCCAGCCGGCGCCGCGTTCCGGCGAGGACGTCGCGACGCTGAAGAACGTCCACAAGAGTTTTGGCAGCCGCCGCATCTATGAGGGGCTGGACTTCCAGGTGCGTCGCCGCGAGCGCTGGTGCGTGATGGGGGTCAACGGGGCGGGGAAATCCACCCTGCTGAAACTGGTTGCAGGGGCTTCCGAGCCTGACGACGGCACGGTTTCGCGCGGCCCGAGCGTCAAGATGGGCTATTTCGCCCAGCACGCCATGGAACTGCTCGACGGCGAGCGCACCGTGCTGCAATCGCTGGAGGATTCATTTCCGCAGGCCGGCCAGGCGCCGCTGCGGGCGCTGGCCGGCTGTTTCGGCTTTTCCGGCGACGAGATCGAGAAGAAATGCCGCGTGCTCTCGGGCGGCGAGAAGGCGCGGCTGGTGATGGCAAAAATGCTGTTCGACCCGCCGAATTTCCTGGTGCTGGACGAGCCGACCAACCATCTGGACATCGCCACCAAGCAGATGCTGATCGAGGCGCTGTCGCGCTACGAAGGGGCGATGCTGTTCGTCAGCCACGACCGGCATTTTCTCGCGGCCCTGTCGAACCGCGTGCTGGAACTGACGCCGGATGGTATGCACGCCTATGGTGGTGGCTATACCGAATATGTCGAGCGCACGGGGCAGGAGGCACCGGGGCTGCGGAGTTGATTCGTTGATTGGAGTTCTAACGCGATCCTTCGACACGCGGTAAACTCGGCGGCAAATTCCGCCGTCCTTGACTTTCCACCAAATTTCCTGTTGAAGCCGACGCAATTCAGCGACGAGGATTTTTTCCGAGCCGCCGACCGGGGCGCCTGACCAGTCAGGACCGATCCCGGAGGCCAACACCCGGCAGCGCGATGCGCCCCCGGGTGCTTTTTGGTTTTGGCGGTCTGATGCTGGGGACAGTTTACTTTCTTTCCGCCCGCGCGAGATCGCCGCGGCCGGAGCCTTTCTGCGGAAAGAAAGTAAACTGTCCCCGGTGCTTGGGACTTCGCCGCGAATGCACTACCTCTCGGGCATCACGCACGAGACGAAGGAAGACGGATGTTCGAGAGCCTACAGGAACGGCTTGGTTCCATTCTGAACGGTCTGACCGGCCGCGGCGCGCTGTCGGAGGCGGATGTCTCGGCGGCCCTGCGCGAGGTGCGGCGCGCGCTCATCGAGGCCGACGTGGCGCTCGAGGTCGTCCGCTCCTTCGTCGACAAGGTGCGCACCAAGGCCGTCGGCGCCGAGGTGCTGAAGTCGATCAAGCCGGGGCAGATGGTCGTCAAGATCGTCCATGACGAGTTGGTCGACATGCTCGGCGCCGAGGGCAAGGCGATCGACCTCAACGCGCCGGCGCCGGTCGTCGTCATGATGGTCGGCCTGCAGGGCTCGGGCAAGACCACGACGTCTGCCAAGATCGCCAAGCGGCTGACCGAGCGGCAAGGCAAGAAGGTCTTGATGGCCTCGCTCGACACGCGCCGCCCGGCCGCGCAGGAGCAGTTGCGCCAGCTCGGCGAGCAGACGAAAGTCGCGACGCTGCCGATCGTCGCCGGCCAGTCGCCGGTCGACATCGCCAAGCGTTCGGTGCAGGCGGCAAAACTAGGTGGCCACGACGTGGTCATCCTCGACACCGCCGGCCGCACCCATATCGACGAGCCGCTGATGCAGGAGATGGCCGAGATCAAGGCCGTTTCTTCGCCGCACGAGATCCTGCTGGTGGCGGATTCCTTGACCGGCCAGGACGCCGTCAATCTCGCCCGCTCCTTCGACGAGCGCGTCGGCATCACCGGCCTCGTGCTCACCCGCATGGACGGCGACGGGCGCGGAGGCGCTGCACTCTCGATGCGCGCGGTCACCGGCAAGCCGATCAAGCTGATCGGCGTCGGCGAGAAGATGGATGCGCTGGAGGAATTCCACCCGCGCCGCATCGCCGACCGCATCCTCGGAATGGGCGACATCGTCAGCCTGGTCGAGAAGGCCGCCGAAAACATCGACGCGGAAAAGGCCGCGGCGATGGCGAAAAAGATGCAGTCGGGGAAGTTCGACCTGAACGACCTCGCCGACCAGCTTCGCCAGATGCAGAAGCTCGGCGGCATGGGCGGCATCATGGGCATGATGCCCGGCATGGGCAAGATGAAGGACCAGATGGCCGCCGCCGGGCTGGACGACAGGATGTTCGGGCGCCAGCTCGCCATCATCTCGTCGATGACCAGGGCCGAGCGCGCCAATCCGGACATGCTGAAGCACAGCCGCAAGAAGCGCATCGCCGCCGGCTCCGGCACCGATGCCTCCGACATCAACAAGCTCTTGAAGATGCATCGCGGCATGGCCGACATGATGAAGGCCATGGGCGGCAAGGGCAAAGGCGGCGGCCTGATGCGCGGCATGATGGGCGGGCTCGCCTCCAAGATGGGGCTGGGCGGCATGATGCCGGGCGGAATGCCGGACCTGTCTAAGATGGACCCGAAACAACTCGAGGCGCTGCAGAAGCAGGCGGAGGCTTCCGGCCTCGGCGGCGGTATGCCGAAGGGCCTGCCGCCGACCTTTCCGGGTCTTGGCGGCGGTGGGCTCCCCGGCCTGCCGGGCGGCCTGAAACTGCCGGGTCTCGGCGGTCCTGGCGGGCTGCCGGGTCTCGGCAAGAAGAAGTGAGGAGGAGATGAAGGAGCAGGACGCCTACGATCCCATCGCCGCCGGCTACAAGCGCGTGACGGATGCCTATGAAGCGCTGAAGGGTTATCGCGCCTCGATCGACAACATCGACGCCGCACTCATCCACATGCTGGCCGAGCGTTTTCGCTGTACCCAGGCGGTCGGCGTGCTGAAGGCCACGCATGGCCTGCCACCGGCGGACCCGGCGCGCGAGCAGCAGCAGATCGCGCGGCTGCGGCAACTGGCGCAGGACGCCAATCTCGACCCCGATTTTGCGGAAAAATTCCTGAACTTCGTCATCAAGGAAGTGATCCGCCACCACGAACAGATCGCCGCCAGCAATGGCGCGACTGCACCCGGCGCTGAGGGCGCCTCCACCAACGGCTGACCTCAGCCAACCAACAGGACTTAGGAGTAAGACAATGTCCCTGAAGATACGACTGGCCCGTGCGGGCTCGAAGAAGCGTCCCTACTACCACATCGTCGTCGCCGACGTGCGTTCCCCGCGCGACGGCCGCTTCATCGAGGCGGTCGGCGCCTGGAACCCGCTGCTGCCGAAGGATGGTGAACGCGTAAAACTCGACAACGAGCGCATCACCCATTGGCTGGGCAATGGCGCGCTGCCGACCGACCGCGTCGCCCGCTTCCTCGACGAGGCTGGCCTGACCAAGCGCGAGGCGCGTTCCAACCCGACCAAGGCGCTGCCGGGCAAGAAGGCGCAGGCCCGCCTCGACGCCATCAAGAAGGCGCAGGACGAGGCCGCCGCGGCAATCGCCGCCGCCACCGCCGCCCCGGCCGAGGAAGCCGCGGCGTCCTGATCCGGGTTTTTAGCGGACACTGAACCGACGGCGGGCCAAAAGCCCGCCGTTTGGTTTTGGATCAGCTCGGGTGCAGGAGCCAGCTACTCTCTCGCTATTGCTCCTGCGTCTCGATCGCTCCTCACTCCCTAAAAGTAATGGGCACGCAACGCGCCGTCATACCGCCCGCTCTTCAGGCAGCATTTCTTGAAACAACCTCCCGGAGCCGCATGGGCAGGGATCGTTGCGGCCAAGCTTTTCGATCAGCTCGACGCCGTCATGGACGAAGCGATGCCCACGTTTCACGTGGGTTTCCGATGGATAGGATTTACGGCGCTTCGAGGTGACCTCAAAAGCAGGGCTGGTCGTCGAAAGTGCGGGTCTTGCGCATTGTAGCCTCCCTCCGGTTGGCCGCGGGCCAATAGCACCGGAGGCGACGCGCGGCAAGGCGGAGCGCCAAAGTTGAGATTCGGGCGCTCCGAATGGCTTTCGACTTCGCTGCCGGTAGCTCAGGGACCGGGAACGGCGCAGAGCCAGGCAGCCGGCCGCGAGGTCGGCGACTTCATGATCGTCCCGCGCTCGCGCCGAGCGTGACGAGAAGCTCGTCCAGTTGCTCGAACTGCTCGGGCATCGCATCCGCCGCCCCGGTGCCGGCAGCGTCGAGAGCTTGCTTCGAGGGGTAGAGTTCGCGCAGGACCAGCAGCGTCTTGCCTCCTTTTTCCTCGAAGGTCACCGTGGTCACGGCAGCGTCGTCACTTTCCTCATTCGTCCAGACGAGGCGTGCGTTCGGTATCACTTCAAGGTACTTGCCGAAGAATGCCATGGCCGTTGCGGCATCCTGGCCGAACACCAAACGGTACCCGCCCCCGACACGAACATCCATCTCGCAGGAACGCAGGAGCATGCCCATCGACTTTGGCACCCACCACTGCCTGAACAGCTCGGGTCTGGTCCACGCTTCGAACACGATGCGCGTCGGGCCGTCGAAGGTCCGCGTGACGACCAGCTCACGCTCGGACTTCCGTTCCACCGTCGTGCGGTTCTTCATGGGCTCACTCTCTCTTCTATCGTCCATCGAGTTTCTCCTTCCGTTTCAATTCCTCAACAATTTTGTCCAACGCGTCGAAGCGTGCATCCCAGAGCTGGTGGTGCCTCTCGATCCATGCCGCCTCCTCCTCCAGTCCGAGTAGGCCGAGCTTGCAGGTCCGCACCCGGCCGACCTTTTCAGTGGTAACAAGCCCCGCCTGCTCCAGGACGCCGACGTGCTTCTTCATGCCCGTGAGGGTCATGTGGAATTTTTCGGCAAGCTCCGTGATCGAAGCGTCTGAACGTCCGAGCTGCTCCAGGACGCCACGTCGGGTGGCGTCCGAGAGCGCGGCGAACGAGGCATCGAGGCGGGCTGTTGAATACTGAACCATTTGGTTCAGTATGTAGCGCACGGATAGGCGGTACGCAAGAGGAGACCGACTGCTGCGTTGCCGGCAGCCTTCCCCCAAACCGACCCGTGTCGCCTGCCTTCATTCACTCGCAGTGATCTCGACACGCCCTAGGCGGACTCCGGTGCACCCGACCGCCGCCCAACCCGCCCGAGCGTAGTCCACGTCGCCGCACGTCCGAATGGCTGCCGCATTTCTTGTCCCCGTCACAATGCCGCCGCTGACGATGCGCCGCGGCTGGCATAGCGTGGCCCTCCGACAAGGAGGACCGCCATGACACTGACCGTGTTTTTCGCCTATTGCGCGGCGCATTTCGTCGCCGCCGCCACGCCCGGACCGTCGATGCTGGCGGTGATCGCCACAGGCATCTCGCGCGGCACGCGGCGCGGCATCATGGTCGGGCTCGGGGTGGCGCTGGGCGACATGACGCTGGTTACCATCGCGATGCTCGGCCTGATCGCGTTGGCTCAGGCGTTTTCCGTGGTGTTCCTCGTCGCGAAATATGCCGGCGCGGCCTACCTGATCTGGCTGGGTATCATGATGTGGCGCTCGGCCGGCACCATCGAGACGGACACGGCGCAGCCGGCCGGCGGCGGCGGACGTCCGTTCCTGCTCGGGCTTACGCTGGCGCTCTCCAATCCGAAGGCGATCCTGTTCCACGCCAGCCTGATGCCGCTGATCCTCGACCTCCGGACGCTCACGATGATCGACGCCTTGCTCATCATGGCGGTGGTGTTCAGCGTCAATGTGCTGACCATGAGCACCTATTCGGTGCTGGCTGGCAAATCCTCCGCCTGGTTCCGCACCGGCGCGCGGCTGCGCTGGATGAACCGCGTTGCCGGCAGTGCCATGATCGGCACCGGTGCGCTGATCGCCAGCCGGTAGGCGAGCAAACCGCGCCTATTGCGCCGGCGCCGGCTGGTCCGGAAGCGGAGGCTCGTCCTTCTGGTTCAGAAAATCCTTGATAATGGTCGCAGCGTCCCTGGGAAACTCCCAGAACATGTTGTGGCCAGCACCGGCAAACACCTCGAAGCGCGCGTCCGGATAGGCCTTTTCCAGCTTCTCCTGGTGCGGCAGGTCGAACAGCCCGTCCTTCTCGCCCCAAAGCACCAGCACCGGCGCCTTTACCTGCGAGGCGATAAGCGTCAGGTCGCCAATGGCCGCACCCCACAACACGCCGGTCCAGACATGGATAGGCGTTGCGGCGCTTTCCGTCCGCTCGCGCGTGAGAAAATCCTCGTCGACCGGGTTGGGGTTGGCATACCAGTCCTTCATGAACTGGCTGTTCGGGTCGATCGGCGCCTTGAGCTGGGTGACGTTGTCCCACAGCCAGGAACCCGGCCCGCTGCCGATCGCCGTGGTCGAGGAGACCAGCACCAGCTTGCCGACCTTTTCCGGATGCTGGGCCGCGAGCAACTGGCCTGCCAGCGATCCCAGCGAATGGCCGATCACGTCGGCCTTGGCGATGCCCACTGCGTCGAGGAACTGGGAAGCGTCGTCGGCAAGGTCCGTATAGGCGTAGCAGCAGGGCGGCGCATCGGACTTGCCGTGCCCGCGCAGATCGATGGCGAACAGATGCCGATGTTTCAGGAATGGCGCGACCAGCGACCAGCTACGGCTGTTGTTGGTGTAGCCATGCAGCAGCAGCGTTGGCGCACCATCCGTGCTGCCCATCTCGACATAGGTCAGCGTCCGCCCGTTGGCGAGTTTCACCGTCTTCTTGGCGTCCGCCCATTGGGCTTGCGTCGGGACAGGGATTTCCTCGGCCTGGGCAAGAGTTGGAGCAAGGAGTCCCGCCAGCATCAAGGCCGCCATGAGAAGCAGTCGCCGCATATCCACCCCGCTCACCACATGGACGCGGCATCCACGCCGGTCGGGCTAAAGTGTTGCAGAATGTAGGAATGGCGTCGAGCGCGAAGTGCGGGGAGGACAGGCCGAAAACGCTCAGTCCTTCTTGACGGCGAGCCGGCCCGCCAGGGTCTCCATGCGCTGGGCGAGGCCGGCCAGCGCGCCGGTCAGCGCGGCGTCGTTCTTGTCGGCCTTCATCAGCGCGTCGTCGCGGGTCTTGCGGAGCGTCATGATCTCGCTCTCCATGCCTTTCACGCGCTTCTGCAACTCGGTCAGTTCGTCCATGACCATGATGCCGGACATGACGGTCAGCCGCTGGTCGCCGATCTCGCCGAAGGAATCCTTGAGATGCGAGACGTAGCGGTCGAAGCGCTGGGCAAGGTCGAGAAGATGTTCTTCCTGGCCTTCGTCGCAAGCCATCCGATAGGTCTTGCCGTCGATCGAGACCGTCACCTGGGCCATGGGAACCTACCTGTCGAGAACCGCGCGGATGGTCTCCATCGCGGTCACCAGACGCCGGGACACTTCCTTGTTGGCTTCCTCCAGCCGCTCGGCGCGCGCTTCGGAGAGGTCGAGTTCCTGCGCCAGCCGGCTGCGGTCGGCGTTCATGCGCTGCACTTCGGCCTCGGCTTCGGAATAGTCCTGTTCGCTTTCGAGCCGCCCGGCCGCCGCATGTTCGAGCAAGTCCATCGCCTTGCCCAGGCGGATGATGACTTCCCGTAGCGTCGTTTCCCCGGTCATGGCACCCGTCGAAATTCCGCCAATCCCCGAATCATTGACGGATAATAACAGTTTACCCGGGAAAGATTAGGCACCGTGTCAATTGCCAGTCAACACGCCGGCTGACCTATCCCCTGCTTAACCGGCGCAGCAATGCCGGCACCCACGCCAATAGGTGGCGAGGGCGCCGGAATTTTCTAATCAGGGGTGCGGCGACGGGCGTTCAGGCCCTTTCGCTGTCGAGCATGGCCATCTGTGCCGAAGCATAACGTTCGCCGGCAGCGGCGTCTTTTGGTACGGCTTGCTCGATTGCCGCGAGATCGGCCGCGGTCAACGTCACCGCCAGCGCGCCCAGCGCTTCCGCTAGCCGGTCGCGACGGCGGGCGCCGACCAGCGGCACGATGTCGTCGCCCTGCGCGGCGACCCAGGCGATGGCGATCTGGGCAACCGACACGCCCTTCGCCTCGGCGACCCTGCGCAACGCCTCCACCAGGGCCAGGTTCCGGTCGAGGTTGTCGCCCTGGAAGCGCGGGCTGTGGGCACGAAAATCGCGTTCGACCTTGCGGTCCTTGCTCCAGTGGCCGCTGATCAGGCCTCGCGACAGCACGCCATAGGCGGTGATGCCGATGCCGAGTTCACGGCAGGTCTGCAAGATGCCGGTCTCGATGCCGCGCGAGATCAGCGAATATTCGATCTGCAGGTCGACGATGGGATGCATCGCGGCGGCGCGCCGGATCGTCTCGGAGCCGACTTCGGAGAGGCCGATGTGACCGACATAGCCGGCCTTGATCAGGTCGGCGATGGCGCCGACCGTGTCTTCGATCGGCACGTTCGGGTCCAGGCGCGCCGGCCGGTAAATGTCGATGTGGTCGACGCCCAGCCGCTTCAGCGAATAGGCGGCAAAATTCTTGATCGCCACGGGACGGGTGTCGAAGCCGATGAAATTGCCGGCGGGATCGCGCATGCCGCCGAATTTCACGCTGATGACGGCTTCGTCGCGCTTGCCGCCGGCCAGCGCCTCTGCAATCAGCATCTCGTTGTGGCCTATGCCGTAAAAATCGCCGGTGTCGAGCAGGTTGATGCCGGCTTCGAGCGCGGCGTGGATCGTGGCGATGCTTTCGGCGCGGTCGGACGGTCCGTAGAGATCGGACATGCCCATGCAGCCGAGGCCGAGAGCGGAGACGAGCGGGCCTGTCTTGCCCAATGGACGCTTTTGCATTGCGGTTTTCCTTTCGATCGCAGGTGCTGTCGACTCTATATGCGCCCTGTCGTTTCGTGCGATAATCCGGGCAATGCGGAACAGTTTGTGCGGATGAACGAACAATGGCGATGCCCGACCTTGCCGATCTCGATGCCTTTGCCGCCGTGGCGCGCGCCGGCGGATTTCGCGCCGCGGCGATCACGCGGGGCGTGTCGGCGTCGTCGCTGAGCGAAGCGTTGCGCCGGCTGGAAAAAAACCTCGGCGTGCGCCTCATACAGCGCACGACCCGCAGCGTGACGCTGACCGAGGCCGGCAACCGGCTGCTGGAGCGGCTTGCGCCGGCGCTGGGCGAGGTCGGCGCGGCGGTCGATGCCGTCAACAGTTTTCGCGACAGCCCGATCGGCACGCTCAGGCTCAACGTGCCGACGGTGGTGGCGCGCATTGTGCTGCCGCGACTGGTCACGCGCTTTTTGCGCCAGCATCCGGACATCGTGCTGGAAGTGATGGCGGAGGATACGTTCATCGATGTGCTGGCGGCCGGCTTCGACGCCGGCGTGCGTTACGACGAGCGGCTGGAGCGCGATATGATCGCCGTGCCGATCGGTCCGCGCCGGCAGCGTTATGTCGCCGCCGCCTCTCCGGCCTATTTCGCGGCGCACGGCCGCCCCGCACATCCGCGCGACCTGCTCGATCATGCCTGTATCCGTCACCGCTTTGCGAGTGGCGCTGCGCTGTCATGGGAATTCGAGCGCGACGGCGAGGCGGTCAAGGTCGTGCCGCACGGGCCGCTGGTCTCCAGCAACGGCGACCTGGAAATCGCGGCCGCCGTCGACGGGTTGGGCATCCTCTGCACCTTCGAAGGGTTTATTGCCGCCGAACTGGCCTCGGGCGCGCTGGAGCGTGTGCTGGACGACTGGCTGCCGCCGTTCTCGGGGCCGTTCCTCTACTATCACAGCCGCCGCCACATGCCCGGCCCGCTGCGTGCGTTCGTCGACTTCCTCAAGCGCGAGCAGCGCGCCTAGAACAGCCATGCTGAAAGCGACTTGACAACGGTCATGTGTCCATTGCTTTTGGAAAGTCCATTCCCCCCAAGCTCTCGGAGATCCCGCATGACGAGCCGCGAAAAGCACGACCGCATGGCCAATGCGATCCGCTTCCTGTCCATGGATGCCGTCGAGAAGGCGAATTCCGGGCATCCCGGCCTGCCGATGGGTTGCGCCGACATCGCCACGGTACTGTTCACGCGCTTCCTGAAATACGATCCGAAGAATCCCCATTGGCCCGACCGCGACCGCTTCATTCTGTCCGCCGGTCACGGTTCGATGCTGCTCTACTCGTTGCTCTATCTGACCGGCTACGAGGACATCACCATCGACGAGATCAAGAATTTCCGCCAACTCGGCTCCAAGACCGCCGGCCATCCGGAATACGGCCATGCCGCCGGCATCGAGACCACCACCGGCCCGCTCGGGCAAGGTTTCGGCAACAGCGTCGGCATGGCGCTGGCCGAGCGCATCCTCAATGCGCAGTTCGGTGACGGGCTGGTCGACCACCACACCTATGTGATCGCCGGCGATGGTTGCCTGATGGAGGGCATCAGCCAGGAGGCGCTGGCGCTGGCCGGCCATCTGAAGCTCAACAAGCTGACCGTGTTCTGGGACCACAACAACATCTCGATCGACGGCGCGGTGTCGCTGGCCGATTCGACCGACCAGGGCGCGCGTTTCGCCGCCAGCGGCTGGAACACGCTGGCCTGCGACGGCCACGACCCGGAAGCCATTGCCAATTGCATCGAGCAGGCGCAGAAATCCGACCGTCCGACCCTGATTGCTTGCAAGACCACCATCGGTTTCGGCGCGCCGACCAAGGCCGGCACCAAGGCTGCCCACGGGTCGCCGCTTGGTAAGGACGAGATCGCCGCGACCCGCAAGGCTCTGGGCTGGGAGTTTGCGCCCTTCGAGGTCCCTTCCGACGTCCTCGACGCCTGGCGGCTGGCGGGCCTAAACTCGGCGAAGAGCCGCAAGGACTGGGAAGCGCGGTTGGCCGGAAGCGGCGCCGACACGCGCGCCGAATTCGAGCGGCGCATGCGCGGCGACCTGCCGGTCGGCTTTGACGAGGCGATCGCCGCCTACAAGAAGAAGCTTGCCGTCGACAAGCCGAAGGTCGCGACCCGCAAGTCGAGCGAGATGGCGCTGGAGGTGATCAACGGCGTGGTGCCCGAGACCATCGGCGGCTCGGCCGACCTGACCGGCTCCAACAACACCAAGACCAGCCAGACCAACGCGATCTCGGCGGGGAACTACGGCAACCGTTACGTCCACTACGGCATCCGCGAGCATGGTATGGCGGCGGCCATGAACGGCCTGACGCTGCATGGCGGCGTCATCCCCTATGGCGGCACCTTCATGTGTTTCTCCGACTATGCGCGGCCATCGATGCGGCTGGCGTCGCTGATGGGCATCCGCACCATCTTCGTGATGACCCATGATTCCATCGGCCTCGGCGAGGACGGCCCGACCCACCAGCCGGTCGAGCACCTTGCGGCGCTGCGGGCCATCCCCAACCATCTGGTCATGCGTCCGGCCGACGCCACCGAGGCGGCCGAATGCTGGCAGATCGCGCTGGAGAGCACGAAGACCCCGTCGACGCTGGCGCTGACCCGCCAGAACCTGCCGGCGCTGCGTACCGAGTTCAACGAGGAGAACCCGTGCCGGCTGGGCGCCTACGAGCTTGCCACCGCCGACGGCGAGACGGCCGTGACGATCTTCGCCACCGGTTCCGAGGTCGAGATCGCGGTTGCTGCCCGCACCCTGCTGCAGCAGCACGGCCATCCGACGCGGGTCGTCTCGGTGCCTTGCTTCGAACTGTTCGAGGAACAGTCGGAGGAATACAAGGCCGCGCTGATCGGCAAGGCCAAGGTAAAAGTGGCGATCGAGGCCGGCATAAGGCTCGGCTGGGACCGTTTCATCGGCCTCGACGGCATCTTCATCGGCATGCACGGTTTTGGCGCGTCCGGATCGATCGAGCAGCTCTACCCGCATTTCGGCATCACAGCCGGCGCGACCGTCGATGCGGTCGAGAAGCGTCTGCACAAGAAGTAGCGGCTTCCGTTCCACCTTTGGCTCGCGGCGCCCGTCATGCGCCGCGATGTCGCATGCCGGGCAGGCGGAATAAAGCGCTGTACCAGGTGCTAATCGATTTAAATTCGCCCTTCCGGCATATGGATTCTTTGCCCGCCCGACGCTAAGAAGCGGGCGGCACCATTCCCAAGCGTAGCCGCGCCTTTACCGCGACAGGAGGAATTTCATGACCGTCAGAGTTGCCATCAACGGATTCGGCCGCATCGGCCGCAACATCGTGCGCGCCATCTATGAGTCCGGCCGCAAGGACATCGACGTCGTGGCCGTCAACGATCTCGGCCCGGTCGAGACCAACGCGCATCTGCTGCGCTACGACAGCGTGCACGGCAGGTTCCCGCATGAGGTAACGGTCGACGGCGATTCCATCGGCATCGGCTCCGAAAAGTTCAAGGTGACCGCGATCAAGGATCCGGCACAGCTTCCCTGGAAGGATCTCGGCGTCGACATCGCGCTCGAATGCACCGGCATCTTCACCTCCAAGGACAAGGCCTCGGCGCATCTCACCGCTGGCGCCAAGCGCGTCATCGTCTCGGCTCCGGCCGATGGTGCCGACCTGACCGTCGTCTACGGCATCAATCACGATAAGCTCAGCAAGGATCACGTCGTGATCTCGAACGGCTCGTGCACCACCAACTGCCTGGCGCCGATGGCACTGGTCATGAACGAGTTGGTAGGCATCGAGAAGGGAATGATGACCACCATCCATTCCTACACCGGCGACCAGCCGACGCTCGACACCATGCATAAGGATCTCTACCGCGCCCGCGCCGCAGCACTTTCGCAGATCCCGACCTCGACGGGGGCGGCCAAGGCAATCGGCCTCGTGCTGCCGGAGCTTAAGGGCAAGCTGGACGGCATCTCGATCCGCGTGCCCACCCCGAACGTCTCGCTGGTCGACCTGAAGTTCGTCGCCAAGCGCAACACCACCGTGCAAGAGGTCAACGACGCGCTGATCGCGGCTTCCAACGGCAAGCTGAAGGGCGTCATGACCTACACCAACCATCCGCTGGTGTCGTCCGACCTCAACCACGATCCGCATTCGGCGACCATCCTGCTCGACCAGACCAAGGTGATGGACGGCAATTTCGTCAACATCCTCGGCTGGTACGACAACGAATGGGGCTTCTCCAACCGCATGGCCGACGTCACCGCGACCTTCGGCAAGACGATCGCCTAACTCCCGATACGCATTCGTAAATTCGGAGCGCCCGGCCTCGGCCGGGCGTTTTTCGTTTTGCCGGTACGTTTGCCGCAAATCGGTTGCCCAACGCCTTGTCTTCGCCGCACTCTGCATGAATCGACGATCTTGCGAATGAGGGAGCGAAATCGGCATGGATCAGGCAATCTATCTCGCAACGCTGGTCAGCGCGGCCCTTGTGGTCGCCGCCGCGTTTTCGAGCCTGATCGCCTTCCGCTTTGGCGCTCCGCTGCTGCTGCTGTTTTTGGCCATCGGGCTGGGCAGCGGTACCGACGGTCTCGGCATCGAATTCGACAACGCGCAACTGGCTTATTTTGCCGGCTCACTGGCGCTTGCCGTCATCCTGTTCGATTCCGGCTTCGGTACGCCACTGAAGATCTTTCGCCAGGCGGCCGCGCCCGCACTGACCCTGGCTACCCTTGGGGTTGCCTTGACGACATTGCTGTTCGGGATCGCGGCTTTCTACCTGACAAGCCTGTCCTGGCTGGAATCCTTTCTTCTCGGGGCGGCGGTCGCGTCGACCGATGCCGCCGCCGTGTTCTTCCTCCTGCGCGCGGGCAACATCAATCTGCGCGAGCGAGTGCGCGCCACGCTCGAAATCGAGTCCGGCACCAACGATCCGATCGCCATCTTCCTCACCATCACCTTGGTCGAGGTGATCGCGATCGGCGCCAATCCCGACGCCGACGTCATCCTGCTCGACCTGGTGATCGGCTTCGTCACCCACATGGTCGTCGGCGGCTTCATCGGCTTCGCCGGCGGTTACGGCATCGTGCGCCTGGTCGATCGGCTCAACCTCGACAGTGGCCTGCTGCCGATCTTCGTGCTGACGCTGTCGCTGATGATCTTCGCGGCGGCCGGCGCAATCGGCGGATCGGGTTTCCTCGCCGTCTATCTGGCGGGGCTGGTCGCCGGCAATTCCGACATCCGAGCCGTCTCCGTGCTGAAGCGATTCCAGGACGGCATGTCGTGGCTGGCGCAGATCATCATGTTCCTGGTGCTCGGCCTGTTCGCAACGCCGTCGCAGTTCCTGCCGATCCTACCTATGGGGGTCCTGCTCGGTCTTGTCTTGATATTCGTGGCACGGCCGCTGGCGGTGTGGCTCTGCCTCATCCCGTTCAGCATGCCCAGGCAGGAGACGGCGTTCATCTCCTGGGTTGGCCTGCGCGGCGCGGTGTCGATCCTGCTCGCCATTACGCCGATCCTTGGCGGACTGGAGCATGGAAGAATGATCTTCAACACTGCCTTCATCGTCGTGCTGGTGTCGCTGGTCGTGCAGGGCTGGACGGTGGGGCCGCTGGCGCGGTGGCTCGGCCTGATCGTGCCGGCGCGGCTGGGGCCGCTGCAGAAGGTTGAGCTGGAGCTTCCCGGTTCGGCGCATCATGAACTGCTCGCTTACACGGTGGTTGCCGGCAGCCCGGTGCTGCGGGGCCAACGCATCCCGCGCTGGGCGCGGCCGTCGCTGGTGGTGCGTGAGGGCCGCTCGATCAAATTCCAGGATGCGGGCCGGCTGGTCGCCGGCGACCATGTCTACATCTTCGTGCCGGACCGCTATCCGCGGCTGCTCGACCGGCTGTTCGCCAGCCGCACCGAGGTCGACCCAGAGGACGAGGATTTCTTCGGCGCCTTTGCCGTCGATCCGGCGCGACCAGCGACCGACCTCGAAGCGGCCTACGAAGCGACGCTTGCGGAGCCGGAACGCGGCCTGACCATCGGCGCGCTGATGGTGGCGAGGCTCGGTGGACATGCCGAATATGCGGACCGGGTAAACCTCGGGACGATCGAACTGATCGTGCGCGACGTGGACGAGAAGGGACGGATCATGAGCGTCGGCGTGGCGCTGGAGCCGACGCTGCCGCCGGCGATACCCGCCTTCTTCGGCGCGGCGGAAATACGCGACCGGATCAAGGCCTATCTCCGCCGGCGCTTCGACAGATCGGCAGTTGCGACGACGCCGGCGCCTGCGGCAACGCGCTCCCCGGAAGACACGACTGTCGGCTGAAAGGCCACCTTGCATCGACGGCGCGGCGCGATAATGTCCGCCCAAATCAGTTAGGAGACGCTGGATGACCGCCTTCAAGACCCTCGACGACATCGGCGACGCAAAGGGTAAGCGCGTGCTCGTCCGCGTTGATTTGAACGTGCCGGTCGCCGGCGGCAAGGTGACCGACGCCACCCGCATCGAGCGCGTCGCGCCGACGATCACCGAGCTTGCCGACAAGGGAGCCAAGGTTATTCTACTGGCGCATTTCGGTCGGCCGAAGGACGGTCCAACGCCGGAATTCTCGCTGGAGCCCATCGCCCGCGCCACCAGCGAGATTATTGGCCGCAAAGTGGGTTTCAGCGCCGACTGCATTGGCGACAAGGCCGCGGCGGCGGTCTCGGCGATGAAGGACGGCGACATTCTGCTGCTGGAAAACACCCGCTTCCACAAGGGCGAGGAGAAAAACGACAAGGCGTTTACCGAGGCGCTGGCGAAGAACGGCGACATTTTCGTCAACGACGCCTTCTCCGCCGCGCATCGCGCCCATTCCTCGACCGAGGGACTGGCGCGCCACCTGCCTGCCCATGCCGGCCGCACTATGCAGGCCGAACTCGACGCGCTGCATGCCGGCCTCGGCAATCCAAAGCGTCCGGTCGTCGCCATCGTCGGCGGTGCAAAAGTGTCGACCAAGATCGACCTCTTGACCAACCTGGTGAAGAAGGTCGACGCGCTGGTGATCGGCGGCGGCATGGCCAACACTTTTCTCGCGGCGCGCGGCACCAATGTCGGCAAATCGCTCTGCGAGCACGATCTCGCCGACACCGCCAAGCAGATCATGATCGACGCGGCCACCGCCGGCTGTGCCATCATCCTGCCGTCGGACGGCGTGGTGGCCAAGGAGTTCAAGGCCGGCGCGGCGAACGAGGTGATGCCGATCGAAAAGATACCGACTGATGGCATGATCCTCGACGTCGGCCCGAAGACGGTTGAAAAGATCGTCGAATGGATCGGCCGCGCCAACACACTGGTCTGGAACGGGCCGCTGGGCGCTTTCGAGGTCGCGCCTTTCGATACCGCGACCGTGGCTGCCGCCAAGGCCGCCGCGGCCGAGACCAGGGCCGGCGGACTGGTGTCGGTGGCCGGCGGCGGCGACACGGTGGCCGCGCTCAATCATGCCGGTGTGGCGGATGATTTCAGCTATGTGTCGACCGCTGGCGGCGCGTTCCTCGAATGGATGGAAGGCAAGCCACTGCCCGGCGTCGAGGTGCTGAAGAAGGCTTGACGACTATGTCGTCGCGTGGCTGAGGATCATCGTCAGCGAGATCGCGGCGAGCGCCGCAACCGCGAGCTTCCAGAAATCGCGGCGCTGCCTCAGCCCCGGCAAGCCGAGCGGCTTGATGAGCTGGATGATCATCATGGCGACGATGACGAGCGACAGCGCTTTCGACATCATGCCATTGAGCAGGCGCGGATCGTGCTGTCAAAGCGCAATCCGCTGTCAGCGAGAATCTTCCTGCCAGCGGCCAGACGCTTCCTTCGCCAATAGTCAGGTGGACGCACAGGCGCACGGGCGGCTAAGCTTCGCGTAGGATCGGAGCGGGAGGAGCGCCGGTGGCGTCGCGTTATCACGAAGTCTATGCGGCCTGGCAAACCGACCCGGAAAAGTTCTGGGCCGAAGCGGCGCGCGATATCGACTGGACGAAGCCGTGGGACAAGGTGTTCGACGCAGAAGCCGGCATCTACGGCCGCTGGTTCGTAGGCGCGGAATGCAACACCTGCTTCAACGCGCTCGACCGCCATGTCGAGCGAGGGCGCGCCGACCAGCTTGGGCTGGTCCATGACAGCGCGATCACGGGCACGACCCAGAAATTCACCTATGCCGAAATGAAGCGCGAGGTTGTGGCGCTGGCCTCGGTGCTGAAGAACCAGGGCGTCGAAAAAGGCGACCGCGTAATCATTTATATGCCGATGGTGCCGGAAGCGGTGTTTGCCATGCTCGCCTGCGCGCGGCTGGGCGCCGTCCACTCCGTCGTCTTCGGCGGTTTTGCCGCGCGCGAGCTTGCCACCCGCTTCGACGATGCGACGCCGAAGCTCATCATCTCCGCCTCCTGCGGCCTGGAGCCGGGGCGCACCGTCGCCTACAAGCCGCTGCTCGATGGAGCCATCGGCATGGCGCGCCACAAGGTCGGGCGCTGCCTGATCCTGCAGCGCGACCATCAGCGCTGTGATTTCGTCGAGGGCCGCGACCTCGACTTCGCCGACCAGGTGGCGTGCGAGCGTGCCGCCGGCGCCAATGTCGACTGCGTGCCGGTCGCCGCCACCGACCCGCTGTACATTCTCTACACGTCGGGCACGACCGGTCAGCCGAAGGGTGTGGTGCGCGACAATGGCGGCCATATGGTCGCGCTGAAATGGTCGATGGAAAACGAGTTCGGCGTCAAGCCGGGCGAGGTGTTCTGGGCGGCGTCGGATGTCGGCTGGGTGGTGGGGCATTCCTACATCGTCTACGCGCCGCTGCTGCATGGCTGTACGACAATTCTGTTCGAGGGCAAGCCGGT
Source organism: Mesorhizobium sp. IMUNJ 23232 (assembly GCF_044326205.1). NCBI lineage: Bacteria > Pseudomonadati > Pseudomonadota > Alphaproteobacteria > Hyphomicrobiales > Phyllobacteriaceae > Mesorhizobium > Mesorhizobium sp. IMUNJ 23232. The sequence continues at coordinate 139,802 of NZ_JBIRCY010000001.1, read as the reverse complement.
CGGCACGCCGGATGCCGGCACGTTCTGGCGCGTGATTGCGGAGCACGGCGTGGTGACACTCTTCACCGCGCCGACCGCGTTCCGCGCCATCAAGGGGCAGGACCCGCTGGGCTCATTTGTCCCGAAATACGACCTGTCGAAATTCCGGACGCTGTTCCTCGCCGGCGAGCGCGCCGATCCGCCGACGCTCGAGTGGGCGGAACGGATGCTGGGCGTGCCGGTGATCGACCATTGGTGGCAGACGGAAACCGGCCACCCGATCACCCAGAACCCGGTCGGGCTCGGCATGCTGCCGGTGAAACACGGATCGCCGGGCGTGCCGATGCCGGGATTCGACGTGCGCGTGCTGGACGACGCCGGCCATCCGGTGCCGGCCGGCACGCTCGGCAATGTGGTGCTGAAACTGCCCCTGCCGCCCGGCTGCCTGCGGACGCTTTGGAACGCCGACCGGCGGTTTCGCGAAGCCTATCTCGCTGAGTTCCCTGGCCACTATAAAACCGCCGACGCGGGGCTGGTCGATGCAGACGGTTATCTCTTCATCATGGCGCGAACCGACGACATCATCAACGTCGCCGGCCATCGCCTGTCGACCGGCGGCATGGAGGAGGTGCTGGCGGAACACCCCAACGTCGCTGAATGCGCGGTGATCGGCATCGCCGACGCGATGAAGGGCCAGGTGCCGTGCGGGTTCGTCGTGCTTAACGCCGGCGCCAACCGCGACCCGGCGGAGATCGAAAGCGAGATCGTGGCGCTGGTGCGCGACCGGATTGGCGCTGTGGCGGCGCTGAAGACTGTGGTGGTGATCAAGCGCCTGCCGAAGACGCGGTCGGGCAAGATTCTTCGCGCCACAATGCAGAAAATCGCCGACTGCGAGCCGTGGACAATGCCGGCGACCATCGACGACCCGGCGATCCTCGACGAGATCGCGGCGGCGCTAAAGGCGCGGGGGATCGGCCTGTAGGCGGCAAGCCGGGCCATATAGCGCAGTATCCCGTTTGGGGATGATGCCGGCGGCCGGATAAGCAATTGCGCCGATCCTCGACTGTTACCCTTGTCTCAGGAAATTTGTCGAGAATAGATTTTCGACCTCAGGTAGAAGGCGGCAGCATCTTTGCGTCGGTTCGGAGATAAAATCGGCTTGATCCTGCACTACTGTTTCCAGGTGTCGTAGAGATGCTTGAAAAAAACGCGAAAAACCCGTAACCTCCACTAAATGGCGATTGGGGAACTGGTGGGAGGCTCGCATGGCCGCCCTGCCGACAGTGTGTCTGTCCAGCGCGGATGCCGCCGGGAATTTGTCATACGGCAGCGGCTGTCTGAACGGCCGGATGGTTGATTTTGCAACCGCCAAATAGGGGGAAGTCAAATGGCAACCGTGACAATGGCGTTCCCGGGAGGAACGTATCTACCGGCTTTCGTGGATTACAATCCATCTCTTGGAGAACTTCTCGATCTCCACAACGCAACGCTGGTCGGCACGCCGACCGCGACGGGAATAGTCTTCGAGCTGCAGAACGGCCTCGTTCTCAGGTTGAACGGCACGGGCTTCGCCCTTGATGCGGACGGCTGGGCGACGGCAGGCACGCTGACGGACCTGCAGTTGTTCCGGGAGGACGGCACAACGATTCAGCAGACCATCACGGGTCTCAGTCTGCCGCTGGTCGATGTTTACGATTCGTCTGAGGCTTACCAGTACGATGACGGGTTCGATTCCTGGGGTTTCAATCAATGGCTGATGAAGGGCAACGATACGATCAACGGGTCGTCAGGAACTGACGACATTTACGGCCATGCCGGCAACGATGTGCTAAAAGGCAACGCTGGCGACGACATTATCGACGGCGGCGCCGGCAAAGACAGCTGTGACGGCGGCGCAGGGTTCGACCAGTTGAGTTTCCGGTCCACCTATGGTGATCAGACGGCGATACGCGGCATTGTACTGGACGCCACGGCGGGAACGGTGGTCGACCCGTGGGGCAACAGCGAAACCTTCACCGGCTTCGAAGGTTTTCGCGGCACGCAGTTCGCCGACACGCTCAACGGCTCCTCGCTTGACGAGCAGTTCATGGGATTGGGTGGACGCGACAAGATCGACGGCAAGGGCGGTCTTGACGAGGTACGCTACGACCGCGACTTCAGCAGAGGCGGCAACGACGGCGTTACGGTGAACTTGACGACGGGCGTGGCCGTCGACGGTTTCGGCAGGCAGGATACGCTGGTGGGCATCGAAAGGGCTCGCGGCACGGACGCCGACGACACGTTCACAGGCAACAGCGCCGCCAATCGCTTTCGCGGTCTCGGCGGCAACGACGTGCTGGACGGCAAGGCAGGCGCCGATGACATGCGCGGCGGCACCGGCAACGATACCTATGTCGTCGACAATTCTGGCGATATCGTCGACGAGAATTCCGACGGCGGTGCGGGGACCGACACGGTGAAGTCGTCGATCAGCTTCAACCTTGCCGACACGACAAAGGTGTTCGGCGATGTGGAAAGGCTGACGCTCACCGGCAGCAGCGCCATCAACGGATCGGGCAATAGCCTCGGCAACATCATCACCGGTAATTCGGCCAACAATTCGCTTGCCGGCTCATCGGGCAACGACACGCTGAGCGGTGGCTCTGGCGACGATACGCTGAACGGCGGTTCCGGCAAGGACACGCTGACCGGCGGTGCCGGAAAGGACAATTTCCGTTTCAACACCACGCTCAGCGCCAGCGGCAATGTCGATACTGTCACCGACTTCTCGGTCGCCGACGACACGGTGCAACTGGATAATGTGGTCTTCACCGCGCTGACCACGACGGGAACGCTGGCGTCCGCCGCCTTCCGCGCCAACACGACCGGTCTGGCGGGAGACAGCAGCGACCGCATCATCTACGAGAGCGATACGGGTAAGTTGTTCTACGACGCCGACGGGACCGGCGCGACTGTCGGCATCCAGTTCGCCATATTGACTGCCGGTCTCGCACTGACGAACGCTGATTTCAGCGTCATCTGACGCAAAGCGGGAAATCAACAAAAGGCAAGGGCCGCCTCACCGAGGCGGCCCTTGCGTCTGTCACTCACCCGGCGTGAGCACCGGCGTCGCGGTGTCGGCCGGCGGGCGGTACGGCACCAGCCGCCGCAGCGTCACATAGAAGACCGGCGTCAGGAACAGGCCGACGATGGTGACGCCGAGCATGCCTGAAAACACCGCCGTGCCGAGCGACTGGCGCATCTCGGCGCCCGGGCCTGTGGCGATCATCAGCGGCACAACGCCAAGGATGAATGCGAAGGCGGTCATCAGGATCGGCCGCAGGCGCAGCCGCGCCGCCTCGACGGCGGCGTCCACCGGCGAGGCGCCGCGTTCCTGCGCTTGTCGCGCGAACTCGACGATCAGGATCGAGTTCTTCGCCGCCAGGCCGACCAGCACGATCAGGCCGATCTGCACCAGAATGTCGTTGTCCAGTCCCCGGAAAGCGACGCCGAGCAAGGCCGCCAGCACGCCGAGCGGAACGATCAGCACGATGGCGAAGGGCATGACCCAGCTCTCATACTGTGCCGCCAGCGCCAGGAAGACGAACAGCACCGACAGGCCGAAGATGAAGACCGCCGTATTGCCGGTCTGCCTTTCCTGCAGCGCCAGTTCGGTCCACTCGTAGGAGGTTCCCGGCGGCAGGTTCTCGGCCGCGACCTTTTCCATCAGGTCGAGCGCCGTGCCGGTCGACACGCCGGGCGCGGCGTTGCCTTGCACCGGCACGGACACATACATGTTGTAGCGCTGCACCAGCGAGGGGCCGGTCACGTCGCGGATCTCGACCAGCGTGCCCAGCGGCACCAGCGCGCCCGTCGCCGAGCGCACCTTGAGCCTCAATATGTCGTCCCGGTCGACGCGGAAGGCCTGGTCGGCCTGCGCCCGCACCTGGTAGACGCGGCCAAAGGCGTTGAAGTCGTTGACATAGGACGTGCCGAGATTGATCGACAGAGTCTCGAAGATGTTGGGGATCGGCACGTTCAGCATGCGCGCCTTGTCGCGGTCGATCTCCAGGTAGAATTGCGGGCTGGACGCCGAGAAGGTGGTGTACACGCCGGTCAGGCCGGGTGTCTGGTTGGCAACGCCCATGATCTGATAGGCAAGCGCCAGGATCGGCCGCATATCGGCGCTGTTGCGCTCCTGCAGCATCATCTTGAAGCCGCCGGAATTGCCGATGCCGCGCACCGAGGGCGGCGGCACCGCGATGATGAAGGCTTCCTGGATGCTCTGCAGGCTGCCGAACAACTGGCCGATGATCTGGCCGGCCGACTGGCCGTGCTCGAGCCGTTCCTCGAAACTCTTGAACGGCGCGAACACCACACCGGCATTGCTGGCATTGGTGAAGGTCGCGCCCGAGAAGCCGGCGAAGGCGACCGCGTTGGCGACGCCGGGCGTGGCGCGGATGATGTCCGACGCCTTCCGCACCACCGCGTCGGTCCTGCCGAGCGATGCGCCCTCGGGCAGTTGGATGACGACGATCGCGTAGCCCTGGTCCATCTGCGGGATGAAACCGCGCGGCACCGTCTGGAGCATGTGGTAGGTGGCGTAGATCAGGCCGGCGAAGACCGCCAGCATGACCAGCAGCATCGTCGTCGAGCCGACGAGGAAATGCACCAGCCTGGCGTAGCCGTGCGCCATCGCGTCGAAGCCGCGGTTGAAGCCGTTGGCGAGAGCGCGGCCGAAGCGGGCAAGGAAGAAGCTGGAATGCTGCGTGCCGTGCGGCTTGAACAGTACGCCGGCCAGCGCCGGCGACAACGTCAGCGAGTTGAAGGCGGAGATCGCCGTCGACACCGCGATGGTGATCGCGAATTGCAGATAGAACTGGCCGGAGATGCCGGGGATGAAGGCGGTCGGCACGAACACCGCGATCAGCACCAGCGAGATGGCGATGACCGCCGTGCCCACTTCGTCCATGGTGCGGTGCGCCGCTCCGCGCGGACTGAGTCCCATGGCGATGTTGCGTTCGACATTCTCGACCACCACGATGGCGTCGTCGACGACGATGCCGACCGCCAGCACCAGGCCGAACAAGGTCAGCATGTTGAGCGAGAAGCCGAACGCGAGCAGCACCGCCAGCGTGCCGATCAGCGAGACGGGGATAGCGACGATCGGCACGATCGCCATGCGCCAGCTTTGCAGGAAGACGATGATCACGATGACGACCAGCAGGATCGCCTCGATGATGGTCTTGTAAACCTCGTTGATCGATTCGGCGATGAATTCGGTCGGGTTGTAGATGATGTCGTAGGCGAGCCCCTTCGGGAAATCGGCCGAAAGCTGCTTGATGGTCTGCTGAATCTCTTCCGCCGAAGCCAGTGCGTTGGTGCCGGGCCGCTGGAAGATGCCGAGCGCCACCGCCTGCTTGCCGTTGAGATAGGAGTTGGTGACGTAGTCCTTGGCGCCGAGTTCGATGCGCGCCACGTCCTGCAGCGTGATCAGGCGGCCGTCTTCGGTGGACTTGACGATGACATAGCGGAAATCGCGGGCGTCGTCGAAGCGGCCCTGGGTTGTCACCGTATACTGGAAGGCTGCGCCATCGTCGATCGGCGGCGCGCCGATCGAGCCGCCGGAAACCTGCACGTTCTGCTCACGCAAGGATTCCACCACGTCGCCGGCGGTCATGCCGTAGCCCGACAATTTTTGCGGATCGAGCCAGATGCGAAGCGAATATTCGCGTTCGCCGAAAATGATCACGTCGCCGACGCCGTCGAGCCGCAAAAGCACGTCGCGAATGCGGGTGCGGGCATAGTTGGAGACGTAGAGTTGGTCGTAGGTATCGTCGGGCGACAGCATGTGCACGACCATCATCAGGTCGGGCGAGCTCTTGGCCGTTGTGATGCCGAGCCGCCGCACCTCCTCGGGAAGACGCGCCTCGGCGATCGACACCCGGTTCTGCACCAGCACCTGCGCCTGGTCGAGGTCGGTGCCGAGCTTGAAGGTGATGGTGAGCGCCATCGCGCCGTCATTGGAGGAATAGGACGACATGTAGAGCATGTGCTCCACGCCGTTGATCTCCTGCTCGATCGGCGTCGCCACCGTCGCGGCGATGGTCTCGGCGTCGGCGCCGGGATAGGAGGCACGGACCACGATGGTCGGCGGCGCGATCTCCGGATACTGCGCGACCGGAAGCTGGGTGTAAGCGATTGAGCCGACGATCAAGAGCACGATCGACAGCACCGCCGCGAAGATCGGGCGGTTGACGAAAAAATGCGAGAAACTCATTGCGTCTGACCTTCGGTCGCTTTCGGCGAAAGGGTGGTCATCTCGGGCTTGACGGTGACACCGGGGCGCACGCGCATCAGGCCGTTGACGACGACGGTCTCGTCGCCAGTCAGGCCTTCGCGGATCACCCGGTAGCCGTCGATGCGCGGGCCGGTGCGCACCGGTTTGGTGGAGACCAGCCCTTTGTCATCGACGACATAGACGATGCGACGGTTCTGGTCGGCGCCGATCGCTTCGTCGGGCAGGAGGATGCCCTTGTGCGGCAGGGAACCCGGAACGTTGACGCGTCCGAACATGCCGGGCTGGAGAACGCCGTCCTTGTTGTCGAAGCGGGCGCGCACGCGCATCGTGCCAGTCTGCTGGTCCAGCCGGTTCTCGGCGAAGTCGAGCCTGCCGTTGAAGGCGGCCTCATTGCGATCGGCGACATGCACGACCACGTCGAGCCCGCCGCCGCCCTCCTGCATCACGCCGCCCCGGGTGCGAGCGTCGCGGGCGTAAGCGAAGTAGGAACGCTCGTCGATGTCGAAATAGAAATCGATAGGGTCGACGGCGACGATCGTGGTCAGCAGTGTCGAATCGGGCTGCACAAGATTGCCCACCGACACCAGCCGCCGGCCGATGCGGCCGGCAAGCGGCGCCTTGATCTCGGTGAATTCGAGGTCGAGGCTGGCGGTGCGCAGCGAGGCCTGGGCGCCGTTGTGCTGCGCTTGGCCGGCCAGAAACTCGCGGCGACGGTCGTCGAGCGCGGAAGCGGACAGGTTGCCCGTCTTGGCGAGCTGTTCGGCTCGTTCGAGCTGCATTTTGGCGAACTCCAGCGCGCTGGTGGTCACGTCCACTTGCGACTTCGCCGCATCATAGGCGGCCTGGTAAGGGCGCTGGTCGATGGTGAACAGCAGGTCGTCTTTCGCCACCAGGGCGCCGTCCCGGAAATGGACTTCCTGCAGATAGCCGGCGACGCGCGACCGAACAGCCACCTCGTCGACGGCCTCGAAACGTCCGACGAACTCGTCGTCTTCGACAATATCGCGCACGACCGGCTTCGCCACAGTGACGGGTGGAGGTGGCGGCGCCTGCTGCGCCCACGCGGCGGCTGAGGGGAACAGCAGCGCCGCCGAAAGCCCGGCGATCAGCGACCGCAATCTCGCCGCACCTGAGCGCTGCATCGAACGTCTGGAGGAAATATCGCTCATAACCATATGCGCCTCTCACTCGTCGCTTGCGCGCTATAATCGATTTATGGAGCCAGCCGGGTTGGTTTATCAAGCCCTGTTGCGCCGCAGCATTTCCCCAGGGCAACGACAGTCCGGCTATGCCTATGACAATCCTGTTATTTTCCCTGCGGTTCGACCCGATACACTCGATCCCGTCGCGAGTACCGTGCCCTCCGACAAGGGCGGAAGACGTTTCTTGTGCGGTGCACTTAGGGACGAGCGCTGTGTGAAACAAGTCGGCGGCAATGTCTTCGTGACAACATCCGTCAGCAGCATCGCCCTGCGTCCCAGGGCTGAGGGATCAACAGCACTTGCGCCGCCGTGCAGGCGTTGCCTGCTCTCGGGAGAGAAGGGTTGCCCTTGCGGTGCCGTCTAAAAGCAACCAGCAACGGCGCAATCGTCGGGTTATGGAGGCCTATTCAATGGGACGGCAAGGAGCGCCGTTCTGTGTGGCGCCGGTCGATAGGCGCATCCGACGTCCATGCGGACGCTGTGCCGGTTACACCACGACGAAATCGGCGCTTGTGAGGCCGAGGCCGACGGTAAGCGTGGCGAAATGAACGCCGCCGCCCGACGCGGTACCATTCGCGTCGTAGTAGAGCTTGCCGGTGTCGGTCTCGTAGATGATGCGGTCGGTGCCGTCTCCGGCAAGTCCGGTGGTGTTGGCGCGGAACGCGGAAGCGGCAAGCGTGCCGGTTGCGGTCAGCGCGGTGAAGACCGCGTTCTCCAGCCGGACGGTGTCGTCCACGGCGCTGAAATCGGCGATCGTGTCGACGTTGGATGCGCCTAGCGCGGTCGAGAAGACAAAAAAATCCTTGCCGTTGCCACCCGTCAGCGCGTCGCTGCCGCCCTTGCCGTCAAGAATGTTCGACCCGGCATTGCCGAAGATCGCCTGCGCGATGGCGTTGCCCGTCAGGTCGATGCCGGAGGTCCCGGCGGAACTGGTCGTCTGCATGGCCTCGACGTAGACGCTGGCGCCGAGCGTGTAGTCCACGGTCGCCGCGACCCTGTCCGCCGCACCTTGCGAAGAGCCCTCGACGATGAGATCGCCGGAATTGTAGATCAGGTATATGTCGTTGCCACCGAGACCCCTTAGCGTGTCGGTCGCGCCCACGCCGCCGTCATTCAGGATATTGGCGCCGGCGTTGCCGATGATCTCCTGCTTCAGCGCATTGCCGGTGAGGTCGATCGCCGACGTTCCGCTCGCGCTCGTGGTCGTAAGCTGCTCGACGCAGACGCCCGAACCGAGCTTGTAGTCGACGGCCGCCATGACCCTGTCGGCGGCTCCCTGCGAAGCGGCTTCGACGATGGTCGTGGCAGCGCTATAGACGAGATAGGTGTCGTTGCCGCCCATGCCGCGCAGCAGGTCGCCCGCTCCGCCGCCGTCCTTCAGCGTATTGACGCCGGCATTGCCCGTGATCTCCTGCCTCAGCGCATTGCCGGCGAAGTCGATCGGGGTGGTCCCGCCGGAAGAGGTCGTGGTCAAGAGTTCGACCTCGACGCCCGCCGTCAGCACAAAACTCGCCCTAGCCGACACCCGGTCGGCAGTACCGCCGCCCGCCGCTTCGATAACCAAGTCGGCCGCATTGTCGACGATGTAGCTGTCGCTGTCTGCGCCGCCGTCCATCTTGTCCGCGCCGGTTCCCCCGTCGAGCAGGTCGGCTCCGGCCCCGGCGGCCAGCGTGTCGTTACCGCCGAGGCCGGTCAGCACGTTGGCGACGGTGTTGCCTGTGAGCTTGTCGGCGAAGGCCGAGCCTTCGAGGTTTTCGATCGAAACGTAGGTGTCGCCCTTGGCGTCGCCGGTGTTGCCGGCCGGCGCCGCAAGATTGGCGGTCACGCCAGTCGGTGCGCTCAGGTAGGAGGCCGTATCCAGTGCGCGTATGCCGATGCCGGGACCGCCGATAAGCTGATCGGCGCCGCCGCGCCCCTCCAGTATGTCGGCGTTGCCGTCGCCGTCGAGAATGTTGTCGGCGTCGTTTCCACGCAGCGTGTCCTCGCCGTTATAGGTGCCGTGGATATTCTCGATCGAGATGTAGATATCGCCTACGGCCTCGCGGCCCTTGTTGTTGCTCTGGTTCTCGAGGTCGGCGGTCGCGCCGTATTCACGCAACGTCGCCGGATCGACCTCGGCCCAGTAGAAGGTGATGCCGTCGATGCCGCCACCGCCGTCGATCCGGTCGGCGCCGTCGTCGCAGCGGATGCCGTCGTCACCGTCGCCGCCATAGATCTTGTCGTCGCCGCCGCCGCCATAAAGACCGTCATTGCCGGCATCGCCGTAGAGGACGTCGACCTCGCCGCTGCCAGCGAGACTGTCGCTGCCATTGCCGCCGCGCATGGTGCTGCCGTCCGACCCGGCATCGAGCGAATCGTTGCCGTCCTCGCCGTAAAGGATGTCGTAGCCGGTGAAGTTCGGATTGACGCCGAGGAAACCGCCGCCGTCGATGGAGTCGTTGCCGGCGCCGCCGCGGATGACGTCGTCGCCCGCCTGGCCGACGAGCTTGTCGTTGCCGCCGCCGCCCTCGATCGTGTCGTTGCCGGCCCCGCCGTGGATCGTGTCGTCGTAGTTCCCGCCGGTGAAGGCATCGTCATAGCCCGTGCCGCTGTTCCATTCGATGTAGAGCGCGTCGACATTCTTGACGGCACCGCTCAGCGAGCCGCCGACCGTCGCCACGCCGCTGCCGGTCAGCTTGAACGTCGCGCTCGAGGTCAGGAGCGACAGCGTATCCAGCCGCAGCGTATCGGTGCCCGCGCCAGCGTCGATGTCGAACTTGCCGCCATTGTCGTAGATGTAGTCGTCGCCGCCCTTGGCGCGCAGGATGTCGTTGCCGCCGCCGAGCTGGAAGAAATCGTCGCTTTCGCCGCCGGTGATGACGTCGCCGCCTTCGGACCCGTAGTAAGAGAGCTGCTCGAAATTCGACGCCTTCTCCCAGTCCGAGCCGCCGCCGTGCACGGTGAAATTGCCGTCGCCGAAATCCAGCGTGATCGAGGTGGCGACACCGTTGATCAACTGGTTCCACCAACTGATCACGATCATGTCCACGTCGTTGCCGCCGTCGGCTATGTCGGATCCATAGGTGCCGCCCGGGGTGCCGTAGAAATCGGGACGGCCCATGACGATCCAGTCATTGCCGTCGCCGCCGAAAAGCTGGTCGGCGCCTTGCCAGCCATAGATCTCGTCGTCGCCGGCGCCGCCGCGTAGTTCGTCGTCACCGTCAAGGCCATGCAAGGTGTCGTTGCCGCCGGCGCCATCAAGCTGGTCTGCATCGGCGCTGCCGCTTTTGAACTCGTTGGCTACGGTGCCGGTCCAGGCGACCATTTTGGTAACTCCCTTCGTGTCTCAGCCGGTCCTAGAGCAGAAGCTATCCACTCTCTCCGACCAGCCGAGGCCAATGGCGGCCAGGGGCGTTCGGCACAGCATGCCTCCCTCGGTCGCTGCGACGACAGACGGCACGAAAAGCCTCCGCCGCTGATCGAGAGGCGATCACGCGACGAGAATAGCTTTGCGGGGTTTCAGCGCGAGGAGGCAGCGCGGGACTTATCGGGGCATGTCATGACAAATCGACAGCGACAGGCGAATTATCGCCGCTTGTGGATCAAATTACAAAAGGGATAGCGCCCCGTAGGGCGACCACCAGCCAATCCCTGCGTCAGGGACAGTTGCGCCGTCGCAGATATTCGTTCCCATAGATCTGATTCTGGCAGGTTGGCTGTGTGCGCGGGATGACGGTGTTCGGCCGCGGCTTCATCGCATTGCGGCGGTCCTGGGCGCGATAACGCCGCTGCTGCTGTTGGAAATCCAGCATTCGCCGGCGTTGCTCGATGGCGGGTAGCGGTATTCCGAGACGCTTTTGCGTGGCGTAGTCGTTTTGTCGCTGCTGCAGGGTAAGCGCATTGCCCTGGGTGGCGCAGTTCAGCAAAGTGGCAAGAATGATCGCCATCGCTGCGACTGACTTGCCTATGGATATCGGCATTTCGAGCGTTCTTCTCTGGCCATCATTTGTAGATAGTGTGTCGTGGCTTCGACGCCAGCACAATCCCTCAAGCATCGGCGAAGCCGCATGGCGCCTGTTGACCAAGTGCTGCCGCATTGTCACGTTCGGCCGGCCGGAGGAACGACACGATGAAACTGCAAGGCAAGGTGGCTATCGTGACGGGTGCGGCGGGCGGCATCGGCTTCGCCATCGCCAGGCGGTTCCTGCAGGAAGGCTGCAAGGTGATGATCGCCGATATCGACATGGCGCGCGGCGGCAAGGCCGAGCGTGACCTGTCGGGTTTCGGGGAGGCCAGGTTCTGCAAGACAGATGTCGGCAAACGGCTCGACGTCCACAATCTGGTCGCCGCGGCGCTGGAGGGTTTCGGGGACATCGACATCCTCGTCAACAATGCCGGCATTGTCCACGGTGAGGCGTTCCTCGACCTGAGCGAGGAGGACTTCGACCGCGTCCTGCATGTCAACCTGAAAGGATCGTTTCTTGCGGGGCAGGCCGTTGCCCGATATATGGTCGACAAGGTCAAGGGCGGCGGTAGTCCCGGTTCGATCGTTAACATGTCGTCGATCAACGCGGTGGTCGCGATCCCCGACCAGGTCGCCTATTCCGTTTCGAAAGGCGGCGTCAACCAGTTGACCCGCGTGATGGCGCTGGCGTTGGCGCCACACGGGATCCGCGTCAACGCGATCGGTCCGGGTTCGATCGCCACCGACATGCTGGCGGCCACCAACAGCGATGCCGGCGCGCGCAACCGGCTGCTGTCGCGAACGCCGCTCGGCCGCATCGGCAATCCCGACGAAATCGCGGCAATTGCCGCCTTCCTGGCTTCCGACGAGGCGAGCTACGTCACCGGACAGACACTCTACGCCGATGGCGGACGGCTTGCCCTCAACTATACGGTGCCCCTACCGACGGCCTGAACGAAAACGCAACCACCTGACAGAGTGCTGTCAGGAGGGGTGTGCGATGATGGCTTCGTAAAGATGAGGAGAAGCCATCATGAATCCGCTGAACGTCGTCCGTTCGATCCGCCGCTATACGGGCAAGATGCAGACCCTTCGCAACGAAGCGCGCACCGAGCGGTTTCTCAATTCGCTGCCGGCGGACATCCGCAAGGATATAGGCTGGCCGGATCGCTTCGGAAAGCCGGCCACATTCAACTGAGGCCGCGAAGCATTGGAATGAAGGTACGGCGGCGACATATACGCCGCCGTAACGGGTCTGGAGCAAGCTGATGCAGAGCACGATCGGGCTCGTTTTCGTCGAGGGTTTTGCCGACTGGGAATTCGGCCTGCTTTCGGCCTCTGCCGTCGAATGGTTCGGGGCGAAGGCTGTCGCTATGTCGCCCGGCCGCAAACCCGTCCGCTCGATCGGTGGTTTCCTGCTGACGCCCGACCGCGACATCGCCGTTGCGGACAACGCGGATCTGGATGCCGTTGCGGTAATCGGTTCCGACCTGTGGCCGACATCGCAGGCGCCGGACCTTGCCGCGCTGCTCAACGCTGTTGTTGAGCGCGGCGGCGTGGTCGGCGGCATCTGCGGCGGAACGCTGCCGCTCGCCCGGGCCGGACTGTTCGCGCACGCGAAACACACCAGCAATGGTCGCGACTGGATATTGAAACATCTGCCGGACTATCCGGGACGCGAGAGATACGCAGACGTGCCACATGCCGTCGCGGACGGCAGGATCATTTCCGCGCCGGGATCGGCGCCCGGCACCTTCGCCCACGCTTTCCTGTCGGCCCTCCATCCGGAGCGGGAAGCGGAGCTTTCCGAGATGAAGGCCCTGTACGCCAGGGAACACCTGCCATCGTCATGACTCTCCTCCTGACAGAATGCTGTCAGGAGCCTCATGACAAGATACAATCATAAGCCGAGGGAACGTCATGACCAGCTTCATACCGCCGAAAGCATCTCTCTGGTTCGAAATACCGGTGACTGACATGGATGCGGCACAGCGCTTTTATGGCGCGGTTCTGCAGAACACGCTCTCGCTCGAAGAATCCGGCCCTAACCCGATCGCCATGTTCACTGCACGCGAACCTGGGGCGTCCGGGCATGTCTATCCGGGAAAGCCGGCTCCCGCAGGTACCGGGCCGACCGTCCATCTGGCCGTGGCCGCGCCGCTGGAAGACGGCATGCGGCGCGTGACCGAAAACGGCGGCAAGGTGGTCTCTCCGGCGATCGAGATACCGGCTGGCCGTTTTGCCTATTGCCTTGACCTGGACGGCAACAGTTTCGGCCTGTTCGTTCCGACTGGAAGCGCCTGATGAAGACCTGGACCGACAGGCTCGACACCGGCCAGCCGGTGATCAAGCAGTCGCCGCGCACCGTCGGCGACGTGATCGAGGGTCAGACCATGCTGGTGCCGACGGCGCGCCAGGTCGACGACTACATCCGTTCCATCCCGGAAGGCGTGAAGCTCGACGTGCGTGCCCTGCGAACAGCGCTGGCAATCGAGAACGGGGCCGAGGTGTCCTGCCCGGTCTATATGGGATATCATCTCAGGACCGTCGCGGAAGCGGCCAACGAAGCGCTGCAGCGCGGCATGCCGATCGAGGATGTCACGCCGTTCTGGCGGGTGCTCGACGCCAATACGCCCACGACAAAAAGACTGTCGTTCGGCGCGGACTTCGTCGCAAAACAGCGGCGGCGGGAAGGGCTCGGAGATTGATCCATGCGGCGAGCAGACCGTCTCTTCCAGATCGTCCAGCATTTCCGCGGCGGCCGGCTGGTGACCGCGCAGATGCTCGGGCAATGGCTCGAAGTATCCGAACGGACCATCTACCGCGATATCGCCGATCTTCAATCGACAGGCGTGCCGATCGACGGGGAGGCGGGCGTCGGCTACATCATGCGGGAGGGTTTCGACCTTCCGCCGCTCATGTTCACGCGTGACGAGATCGTGGCGCTAGTCGCCGGCGCGCGCATGGTGCGGGCCTTCGGCGGCGCAGCGATGGCGCGGGCTGCGGAGGAAGCTCTGATCAAGATCGGCGCCGTGCTGCCAGACGGCGAGAAGGACCGCATTGCACGCACCGAGATCCATACGCCGATGTGGGTGGTCAGCGACGCCGACCGCCAGGCGATCGACCTGATCGAACGCGCGGTGGAGAGCCGCACGGTGCTCACCCTCGACTACAAGGACGAGGCCGGTCGCGGCTCGATGCGCGATGTGCGGCCGCTCGGCCTGTGGTTCTGGGGAAAGGTGTGGACGCTCGTCGCCTGGTGCGAGATGCGTCGCGATTTCCGCGCCTTCCGCATCGACCGCATCGCCAGCGTCGCCTGCGCCGAGCGCAAGTTCAAGCCCGAGAAGGGCAAGCTGCTTGCCGACTTCTACCGGACCATGGAGCGGACAGGCGACGATATGGGGATGGCAGGGCGGGCGCGGGAGTCGTAGGTCCCGCGCGCTTCGACCGGCCGCCTATTCCTCGTCGTTTTCCGGCTTGGACTTCAGCGCCGAGAGTTTTGCGAACACCGCGTCGGCGTCGAGTTCATCGTCCTCTTCCTTCGGCTTGGTGACCGCCGGCGTCAGCCGCTCGGTCATCGACGCCGGCAGAAGCGTGTCGCCGACAGGCGCAGGCGCCGGCTTGCCCGCGGAGGCGCGCTGGACCTCGATGTCGAGGTCGATTTGCGAGCAAAGCCCGAGGGTTACCGGATCCATCGGCTGAAGGTTCGCGGCGTTCCAGTGCTTGCGCTCGCGGATCTGCTCAATGGTCGACTTGGTGGTGCCGACGAGGCGCGAAATCTGCGCATCCTTGAGTTCAGGATGGTTGCGCACCAGCCACAGGATGGCGTTCGGCCGATCCTGGCGCTTCGACAGCGGCGTGTAGCGCGGTGAGCGGCGCTTTGATTCCGGCACGCGTACCTTTGGGTCCGACAGTCGCAGGCGGTAGTTCTCGTCCTTCTCGGCCTTGGCGATCTCGTCACGCGACAACTGCCCGGTCATGATCGGGTCCATGCCCTTGATTCCCTGGGCTGATTCGCCATCGGCGATAGCCTTCACCTCGAGCGGATGCAGCGAGCAGAACTGCGCGATCTGGTCGAAGGAAAGGGCGGTGTTGTCGACCAGCCAGACGGCGGTCGCCTTGGGCATGAGCAGGGTGTTTGCCATCGCGAAATATCCTCTCGTTCGCCCGCGTCCCTAGCGCGGGCGGTGGTCAGAACCACCGATTTTTTGGGAAATCACGATCTATATAGCGAGAGCCAAGCCGAATCGCAACGGAAATGGAAAGCTTTCGCCAAGGCAACGCCGCGCGGACAACCGCCTGTGCGACACGCCGCTCCGATCCCACGAAAGCTCGACCGCCATGCAGCCGCGATCAGGGCGTCATCGGCATGGTCGTCACCCTATTCGAAGACGACCAGCAGATCCTTGGCGTCGATCTGGTCGCCGGTGCGCACGAGAACCTCGGCGATGGTGCCGTCGCGTTCGGCATGCATGGCCGTCTCCATTTTCATGGCCTCGATGGACAGAAGCACGTCGCCGGCTTTCACCGCCTGCCCGGCATTGACCGCAAGCGTTGAGATCACGCCCGGCATCGGTGCGCCGACATGAGCGTCATTGCCGGGCTCGGCCTTGCGGCGGGCCTTGCCGTTGGAGGCGCCATGGGCGCGATCCGGCACCTTGGCGCGGCGCGGCTGGCCGTTGATCTCGAAGAAGACAGTGACCATGCCCTTTTCGTTGACTTCGCCGATGGCAAGGCAGCGGATGACCAGCGTCTTGCCCTTCTCGATGTCGACGAAGATCTCGTCCTCGGCCTTCATGCCGTAGAAATAGATCGGCGTCGGCAGCACGCTGACCGGGCCATAGACGTCCTGCGCCGCAGCGAAGTCCGAAAACACTTTCGGATACATGAGCCAGGAGGCGAACTCCTGCTCCGTCAGCTTGCGGCCGAGCTTTTCCTCGATCTCTTTGCGGCTTTTCTTGAGATCGGCAGCCTTGAGCAATGAGCCGGGACGGACCGTTATCGGCTTGTCGCCCTTAAGGGCCTTCTTCTGTAGCGCCTCTGGCCAGCCGCCGGGGGGCTGACCGAGATCGCCGCGCAGCATGGAAACCACCGAGTCCGGGAAGGAGATATCCTTGGCCGGGTTCTCGACGTCGGCGACGGTCAGGTCCTGGCTGATCATCATCAGCGCCATGTCGCCAACCACCTTGGACGAAGGCGTTACCTTAACGATGTCGCCGAACATTAGGTTCACGTCGTGATAGGCCTGCGCGACCTCGTGCCAGCGGGTCTCCAGCCCGAGCGAGCGGGCCTGTTCCTTGAGGTTTGTGAACTGGCCGCCCGGCATTTCGTGCAGGTAGACTTCGGAGGCGGGGCCTTTCAGGTCGCTTTCGAAGGCGGCGTACTGGTTGCGCACGGCCTCCCAGTAGAAGGAGATGCGGCGCACCCATCCGGTATCGAGGCCGGGATCGCGCTCGGTGCCCTTCAACGCCTCGACAATCGAACCAAGGCAGGGCTGCGAGGTGTTGCCGGAGAAGGAATCCATCGCCGCATCGATGGCGTCGACGCCGCTGTCGACGGCCGCGAGCACCGTGGCGGCCGACAGGCCGGACGTGTCGTGGGTGTGGAAATGGATCGGCAGGTCGGTCGCCTCGCGTAGCGCCTTGAACAGCACGCGCGCCGCGCCCGGCTTGAGCAGGCCGGCCATGTCCTTGACCGCCAGGATGTGGGCGCCGGCGGCTTCCAGTTCCTTGGCGAGGCCGACATAATATTTCAGGTCGTATTTGGCACGGTCGGGATCGCCGATGTCGCCTGTGTAGCACATCGCCGCTTCGCAGAGTTTTCCCTGGGCGCCGACGGCGTCCATGGCGACGCGCATGTTCTCGACCCAGTTCAGGCAGTCGAAGACGCGAAAAAGGTCGATGCCGCCTTCCGCCGCCTGTTTTACGAAATGCTGGACGACATTATCCGGGTAGTTGGTGTAGCCGACGCCGTTGGCGCCGCGCAACAGCATCTGCAGCAACAGGTTGGGCGCCGCTTCGCGAACCAGCGACAGGCGCTCCCAGGGGTCCTCCGTCAGGAAGCGCATGGCGACGTCGAAGGTCGCTCCGCCCCAGCATTCCAGCGACAGCAATTGCGGCAGGGCGCGGGCATAGGTGCCGGCGATGCCCGCTATGTCATGCGTGCGCATACGGGTCGCCAGCAGCGACTGGTGACCATCGCGCATAGTCGTGTCGGTGACCAGCACCTGCTTCCGCCCACGCATCCAGGCAGCGAATTTCTCTGGACCGAGCGCATCGAGTTTCTGCCTGGTGCCGTCCGCCACCGGCCCGTCCAGATAAGGCACCTCAGGCGCAGCCGCGTCGGCCTTCGGCATCGGCCGGCCGCGGGTTTCCGGATGGCCGTTGACCGTCACGTCGGCAAGATAGTTGAGCAGCTTGGTGGCGCGGTCCTGCCGCTTCACCTGCGCGAAAAGTTCGGGTGTCGAGTCGATGAATTTTGTCGTGTAGGAATTGTCGCGGAAGGACGGGTGGTTGATGATCGCTTCGAGGAAGGTGAGGTTGGTCGCCACGCCGCGGATGCGGAACTCGCGCAGCGCGCGGTTCATGCGGGCGATTGCCTCAAGCGGCGACGGCGCCCATGCCGTGAGTTTCTCCAGCAGCGGATCGTAGAAGCGCGTGATCACCGCGCCGGAATAAGCCGTGCCGCCGTCCAGCCGGATGCCGAAGCCGGTGGCGCCGCGATAGGCGGTGATGCGGCCGTAATCGGGAATGAAATTCTGCTCCGGGTCTTCGGTGGTGATGCGGCACTGAAGGGCGTGGCCGTTGAGGCGGATGTCCTTCTGCACGGGCACGCCCGACTCCGGCGTGCCGATGGCGAAACCGTCGAGGATGTGGATCTGCGCCTTGACGATATCGATGCCCGTCACCTGCTCGGTGACGGTGTGCTCGACCTGGATGCGCGGGTTGACCTCGATGAAGTAGAATTTGCCCGTGTCGGCGTCCTGCAGGAACTCAACAGTGCCGGCGCCGATGTAGTGCGTATCCTTGGCGAGCTTGAGCGCGTATCCGCACAGTTCCTCGCGCAGTTCCTGACTGAGATAAGGCGCTGGAGCGCGCTCGACGACCTTCTGGTTGCGGCGCTGGATCGAGCAGTCGCGTTCGAACAGGTGGACGGCGTTGCCATGCGTGTCGCCCAGCACCTGCACCTCGACATGCCGGGCACGCTCGATCAGCTTTTCGAGATAGACCTCGTCCTTGCCGAAGGCGGCCTTTGCTTCGCGCTTGCCTTCCGTCACCTCGCGCAGCAGATCGGCTTCACCGCGGATGGCGCGCATGCCACGCCCGCCGCCGCCCCAGGAGGCCTTCAGCATCACGGGGTAGCCAACCTCCTTGGCAAGCCTCTTGATCTCATCAGCGTCGTCGGGCAGCGGATCGGTCGCCGGGATGACCGGCACGCCGACCTCTATGGCGAGACTGCGCGCCGCGACCTTGTTTCCAAGCCGGCGCATCGTCTCCGGCTTCGGGCCGATGAAAGTGATGCCATTTTCGGCGCAGGCCTCGGCGAATTCCGGGCTTTCCGAAAGCAGGCCGTAGCCGGGATGGATCGCATCGGCGCCCGAGAGTTTTGCGACGCGGATAATTTCCTCGATGGAGAGGTAGCTCTCGATAGGACCCATATCCCTGGCGAGATGCGGTCCGCGCCCGACCTGGTAGCTCTCGTCGGCCTTGAAGCGATGGAGCGAATATTTGTCCTCTTCCGCCCAGATCGCCACGGTTTTGAGGCCGAGCTCATTGGCCGCGCGGAAGACGCGGATGGCGATTTCGGACCGGTTGGCGACGAGGATCTTGGTGATCGGCAAGAACGCGCTCCGACTGCCTGGAGATGGCTGGAAATCCATGAATAGCGCGAAAATGTTGCAGTGCAACCAAAATCGGCAGAACGTAGAACCCGATTTAAGAATAGGCAGCCGCCGAACGAAAAAATGCCCGGCGCGCAAGCGCCGGGCATCTGTGTTCCGTCAAGCGATGATCAGCTCACTCCGGGACGTAGGTGTACTTGCCGTCGTCGCCCTTCTTCCAGACATACATGATGTAGCCCGGGAGTTTGGGGTCGCCCTTCTCGTCGAAGGACATGTCGCCGAGCGCGGTCGGGAACGGCGCGGAGGCCTTCAGGGCCTTGGCGACTTCCTGCGCGTCGATCGAGTTGGCGGCCTTGGCGCCGTGGACCAGCGACTGGACGGCGGCGTAGGAGTAGAGCGTGTAGGCTTCCGGGTTGAAGCCGGCGGCCTTGAACTTCTCGACCAGTTCCTTGTTGGCCGGGTTCAGCGTCGGATCCGGGCCGAAGGTATTCAGCGTGCCGGCAACCGCATCGCCCGCGATCGAGGCCAGTTCGTTCGACACGATGCCGTCGCCCGACACCAGTGTCGCCTTCAGGCCCTGATCCGCCGCCTGGCGGATGATCAGGCCGGCCTCGGTGTGCAGGCCGCCCCAGTAGATGATCGAGACGCCGGCTTCCTTCATCTTGCCGATGAGGGCCGAGAAGTCCTTGTCGCCGACATTGACGCCTTCATACATGACTTCGTTGACGCCCGCGGCGTTCATCGCCTTCTTGGTTTCGTCGGCAAGGCCCTGTCCATAAGGGGTCTTGTCGTGGATGACGGCGATCTTGGCATCCTTGAACTTGGCTGCTAGGTAGGCGCCGGCGACCGAACCCTGCTGGTCGTCGCGGCCGCAGGTGCGGAACACGTTCCACAGGCCGCGCTCGGTGAAGACAGGGTTGGTGGCGGCAGGCGTGATCTCGAGGATGCCGTTCTCGGCATAGACTTCCGAGGCCGGGATCGAGACGCCCGAGTTGAAGTGGCCGACCACGAACTTGACGCCATCGGCGACGAACTTGTTGGCGACCGAGATGCCCTGCTTCGGATCGGAGACGTCGTCGCCGACAACGATCTTGATTTGCTCGCCATTCATGCCGCCCGCGGCGTTGATGTCCGCGGCAGCCTGCTCGGCGCCCTTCTGGAGCTGTGCTCCGAAGGCGGCGTTCGGTCCGGTGATCGGGCCGGCGACGCCGATGACAACGTCCGCCCAAGCGCTGCCGCCGAACGCCATCAAGGCGGCCAGCGCAACTGCGGACAGAAGTGATTTCTTCATTTAAACGCTCCCATTTACGGGGTGGGCGAGGATGATGCCTTCATGCGATGCCCACCCTTATCGCAGAAAGGCCAGTTTGCCGATTTTCAGGCGGTTGTCACGCCGTTTCGTCCTTGTTTCGGCGCGATTGGTGAACGTTCAGCTCTTGGCTTTCCAGCCGAGCGCCGACGTCCTTTCGTAGAGCCAGTGGTATTGGGATACCATCTGGTTCGTCCGGGTGATGCGATAGCCCACGAGGCCGACGATCAGCAGGATAATCGTATCCACGATGTAATACTGGGCGGTGAACATCGTGCCCTCGAACAAGGCGTGATGGATGAAACGCACCGCTATGCCGAGCAGCAGCAGGTAGATGACCAGCGCGGCGACGGGGCGCCAGGTCTGCGCGCAGGCGCGGCCGGTCATCCACGCCGCCCAGCCGCCGAGCAGACAGGTGACGAAGAAGAACTGCCAGATCGAGGGTTCCTCGTAGAGAATTCCGTGCATCGCGGTCACTCCAAAAGCTCAGTGCCGTCCGCCTTCGAGATAGGCGGCGCGCACTTCCGGGTCGGCCAGAAGCTGCTTGCCCGTGCCGCTCATGGTAACGTTGCCGTTGACCATGACGTAGCCGCGGGTGGCCAGCTTCAGCGCGCCGAAGGCGTTCTGCTCGACCAGGAAAACCGTCAGGCCCTGCGAGCGGTTGAGCTCCCGGATCGCCTCGAAAATCTGCTTGACGATCAGCGGCGCCAGACCCAGCGACGGCTCGTCGAGCAGAAGCAGCTTAGGCCGCGCCATCAGCGCCCTGCCGATCGACAGCATCTGCTGCTCGCCGCCCGAAAGCGTGCCGCCGCGCTGGCTGATGCGTTCCTTCAGGCGCGGAAACAGGGTGAAGACTTTTTCGGCGTCCTCGTCGAAATGCTTCAGCTTGTCGAGGCTGGCGCCCATCTGGAGATTTTCGAGTACCGTCATGCGCGGAAAAATGCGCCGGCCCTCGGGTGACTGCGCGATCCTGAGCCGCGCGATCTCATGCGTCGGCATGTTGGTGATATTGGTGCCGGCGAAGGTGATGGTGCCGGCGCGCGCCCGCGGACTGCCGAAGATGGTCATCATCAGCGTCGACTTGCCGGCGCCGTTGGCGCCGATCAGCGCGACGATCTCACCCTGGTTGACGGCGACGTTGACGCCGTTCAGGGCGCGGATGTTGCCGTAATAGGTCTCGACGCCCCTGACGTCGAGCAAAGTCTGCGCGGCCATTATTCGTCACCCTCACGCTTGGCGTCGCCGGGTTTGGCGGCTTTGGCGCGCGCCTCCCGTTCGTCGATCTGGCGCGCCTTGGACGCGGACGGCGACACGGTGATGCGCTCGCCGTAGTCGTCGCTGTGAGCGATCGTGTCGGAAACCGCGCCCGCCATCATCGAGGACGAGTCGGCGGGACCGTGGGCGCGGTCTGGCTCGGCGTCGAGCTGTTCGATCACCTGGTCGTCGCCGACTTCGGTCAGGACATCGGTGACCTCTTCGTCGTCGACGCCGAGATAGGCGGCGATGACGCGCGGGTCGCTCTTCACGAAGCCCGGGTCGCCATCGGAGATCTTCCGTCCGTATTCCAGCACGACGACATGATCAGAAATCTGCATGACCACCGACATGTCGTGTTCGATCAGCAGGATCGAGGTGCCGGTATTGTTCTTTATGTCGTTGAGCAGCGTGTTGAGCGCCAGCGACTCGCGTGGGTTCAGGCCGGCGGCCGGCTCGTCGAGACAGAGCAGTTCCGGGCCGGTGCACATGGCGCGGGCGATCTCCAGCCGGCGCTGCGCGCCGTAGGGCAGGTCGCCGGCCGGGTCGTCGGCGCGGTCCACGAGGTCCGCCTTCTCCAGCCAGTATTTTGCGAGTTCGACCGACTCAGCGGCGGCCTTGCGATAGCCGCCTATGCCGAGCAGGCCCATGATCGTGTAGCCCGAGGCCTTCATCAGCTTGTTGTGCTGGGCGACGAGCAGGTTCTCCAGCAAGGTCATGCCGGAGAACAGGCGGATGTTCTGGAAGGTGCGCGCCACCTTGGCGTAAGCCGGGATCTCGTGGTTGGGCAGTCGTTCCAGCAGATAGGCGGAGCCGTCGCGGCGGGTCAGCGTGATCATGCCTTCGGTCGGCTTGTAGAAGCCGGTGATGCAGTTGAACACGGTGGTCTTGCCGGCGCCGTTCGGGCCGATCAGCGCGGTGATCTCGCCGCGCCGCGCCTCGAAGGAAAGGTCGCCGATCGCGACCAGCCCGCCGAATTTCATCGACAGATGGTCGACCTTGAGGATGGGCATATCGGACATCGCAGTCGCTGCGCTCATCAACCGTGACCTTCCTTGGTGAAGGAGGCCGACACGGCCTTTCTTGCGCGCAGGAACGCGGTCGGTTCGCGGCTGCCGACGAAGCCGCGCGGCTTCCACAGCATGACGATGACCATGGCCATGCCGAACAGCAGCATGCGGTAGAGTTCCGGCGTAAAATCCTGACCGAACACCTGCTTCAGGAACTGCAGCTCGCGCAGGATCTCGGTGCCGCCGATCATCGCCAGCGCGGCGAAGGCGATGCCGACCAGCGAACCCATGCCGCCCAGCACCACAATGGCGAGGATGATCGCCGATTCGATGAACACGAAGGATTCGGGGCTGACGAACCCCTGGCGGGCGGCGAAGAAGGAGCCGGCGAAACCGGCGAACATCGCGCCTGTGGCGAACGCCGTCAGCTTGGTAGTGGTGGTGTTGATGCCGAGCGAGCGGCAGGCGATCTCGTCCTCGCGCATGGCTTCCCAGGCGCGGCCGACCGGCATGCGGCGCAGCCGGATCGTCACGTAGGCGGTGAGCAGGCAGAGCAGCAGGATGAGATAATAGAGGAAAATCTTGTAGTAGACGCTCGACGTCGGCAGATCGAACACTTTGGCGATGTAGTTCGGACTGGAGACGTTGAAGGTGAACCAGCCGAAGAACTCGACCTTCGGGATGCCGGAGATGCCGGCCGAGCCGTTGGTGACCTCGCGCCAGTTGATCAGCACGAGGCGGATGATCTCGCCGAAGGCCAGCGTCACGATGGCCAGATAGTCGCCGCGCAGGCGCAGCACCGGGAATCCGAGGATCACACCCCAGAAGGCGGCCATGAGTCCCGCTGCCGGCAGCAGGATCCAGAACGCCATCCACGCATATTCGGGCGGCAGCACCGCGTAGAGGTAGGTGCCGATAAGCGCGTAGGCGTAGGCGCCGACGGCGTAGAAGGCGACGTAGCCGAGATCGAGCAGGCCGGCGAGGCCGACGACGATGTTCAGACCCCAGGCCAGCATCACGTAGATCAGGATCTGGATGCCGAAATTGTCGATCCATTTCAGCGAGCCTTGCAGGCCGCTGAGCGAGATGGCGACAACCGGGAACAGGAACAGCAGCACGACGGCGATCTGCTGGAAATGCTGTCCGAAAAAGCCGGGTTCCGCCGCCACGGCGGGAGCCGCCGCCTTCGCCGCCTTGCGGCTTGCAAGCGCCGGCAGGGCGAAGGCGACATAGAGAAAGCGGACGGCCATCACGATGATGACGATGATCGCCAACAGGCCCCAGCGCTGAACGAGGATCAGTTCGTTGCTGATGTTCTGGTCGGTCTTCAGCCCTATGAACAGCACGAACAGGCCGAAGGCGATGATGCCCGCAAAAAACGCTTCCTTGAGGCCCTGCTGGATCGGATTGACCGCGACGGCCGGGGCGGAGGTGGTGATCGCCGCCATGGGCTCAGACCTTTTCGACTTCGGGCCGGCCGAGAATACCGGAGGGCAGGAAGATCAGCACGATGGCCAGGATCGAGAAGGCGGCGACGTCCTTGTAGTCGATCGAGAAATAGGCCGACCACATGCTCTCGATGAAGCCGATCATCAGCCCACCAAGCACCGCGCCGGGCAACGACCCGATGCCGCCGAGCACCGCGGCGGTGAAGGCCTTCACGCCGGGCACGAAGCCGTCGGAGAAGGCGACGACGCCGTAATACATGAGGAACAGCGTGCCGGCGACGGCGGCAAGCGAGGCGCCCATGATGAAGGTGATCGAGATGGTGCGGTCGACGTCGATGCCGAGAAGTGCGGCCATCTTGCGGTCCTGTTCGCAGGCGCGCTGGGCGCGGCCGAGCGAGGTCTTGTTGACGAGATACCAGAACAGCGCGAGCAGCAGCACCGTGACGATGACGATGATGATCTGCTTCAGCGAGATCGAGATGCCTCCAACTTCGTATACCTTGCTGACCATCGGCGGGATCGGCTTGTTGCGCGGGCCTTGCGTCACCTGCACGAAATTGGACAACGCGATCGACATGCCGATGGCGGTGATCAGCGGGGCGAGCCGGAAAGAACCGCGCAGAGGCCGGTAGGCGACCTTCTCGATGGTCCAGTTGTAGAGGCTGGTCAGCAGCATCGCCACGATCATCATGATCAGCAGGGCGACGACCACCGGTATCGAGTAGAACATGGCGCCGAGGATGAGGAAGACGATCAGGGCGGTGAAGGCCCCGAGCATGAAAATGTCGCCATGGGCGAAGTTGATCATGCCGATGATGCCGTAGACCATCGTGTAGCCGATCGCGATCAGCCCATAGATGGACCCCAGCGTCAGCCCGTTCACAAGCTGCTGGATAAAATATCCCATATGTCTGCGGCTCCCCTGGAATGTCGCCCGGCAGGGTGCATTCCTTTTCTTTGTTCCCCTAGTCCTACGGTTTCGAGGCCGGATTGCAATGCCATTCTTGCATCGCCCTGCCCGAAATCAGGCACCCCACCCGCCTGCCGGTTTTTTGTGTCGGCTAACTGGACCAGCGCGGAACCTATCATTGGCATAACGCAATGTCCTTGATGAATCGGCTGTTTTCAACAGGTGAACCGAAAGAAACCGTCGTTTCAATCCCAATTTTTCGTGATTTTTTGCACGAAACTCCTCGCTCCCTCCGCTGGCCTAAAAGCTTGTCAAACCTTCCCAAAGGTTACTTGACGACAAACCCATGCGCGAACGGATCGCGGTCGTCGATGGTGATGGTGTTCAAACCGGTCTGCCGGGCCCAGCCGCCGATCGACGGAATGATCGCCGGTTTGCCGGCGACATCGACCTCGTTTTCGACCCGTCCATGGAACAGCGAGCCGATGATCGATTCGTGCACGAAATCGTCGCCGGCTTTGAGTTTTCCCTTGGCGTGAAGCTGCGCCATGCGCGCCGAAGTGCCGGTTCCGCAGGGCGAGCGGTCGATCGCCTTGTCACCGTAGAACACGGCGTTGCGGGCATGGGCGCCGGGCTGCGTCGGCACGCCGGTCCACAGCATATGCGACAGCCGGTCGATGCCCGGATTGGTCGGATGCACGAACGAATACTTTTCATTCAACCGCTGGCGTACGACAGGGCTCCAGGCGATCAGGTCGCCGGCTGAATAATCCGCCATGTCGCGAAAATTCTTCTGCGGCTCGACGATGGCGTAGAAATTGCCGCCATAGGCAACGTCGACGGTGATCTCGCCGAGCACCGGGCAGTCGACCGTCAGTCCCTCCGCATAGAGGAAGGACGGCACGTTGGTGATGCGCACTTCCTCCACATATTGTCCCTCCTGTCGGTATTCGGCGATCACCAGCCCTGCCGGCGTGTCGAGGCGCAGCACGCCCGGCGTTTTCGGCCTTATCAGCCCGTGCTCGATCGCCATGGTCACCGTGCCGATCGTGCCGTGGCCGCACATGGGCAGGCAGCCGGAGGTCTCGATGAACAGGATGGCGATGTCGCAATCCTCGCGCGTTGGCGGATAGAGGATCGAACCCGACATCATGTCGTGGCCGCGCGGCTCGAACATCAGCCCGGTGCGGATCCAGTCGTATTCGGCGAGGAAATGGGCGCGGCGCTCCATCATCGTCGCGCCGTCGAGCAGCGGCCCGCCGCCGGCGACGAGGCGAACCGGATTGCCGCAGGTGTGGCCGTCTATGCAGAAGAAGGAATGTCGCGCCATGGCGCCGATGCCTCAGAAGCGTTGTGCCGAAAACGGTTTTATGTCGATCGCCGGACTCTGGCCGAGAACCATGTCGCGGATCAAGCGGCCGGTGGCGGCGGCCTGGGTCAGGCCGAGATGGCCGTGGCCGAAGGTGTAGAAGACGTTCGGAACGGCCGCCGATGCGCCGATGACCGGCAGCGAGTCCGGGAGCGAGGGCCGAAAGCCCATCCATTCGCGGCCGTCGGACGGGTCCAGCCCCGGCAGAAAAGTTTTCGCCTTCTCCAGCATGGCTTTCGAGCGGGCGTAGTTTGGCGGACGCCGTAGTCCGCCGAGTTCCACCGCGCCGCCGACGCGCAGTCCCGTGTCGAGTGGGGTGATGACAAAACCGTGGCCGGAAAAGATCAACTGCCGTTTCACGTCGAAGGCGGTCTTGGACAGCGTCGTGTTGTAGCCACGCTCGGTCTCCAACGGAATGCGGTCGCCGAAATGCCGCGCAACAAGATGCGACCAAGCGCCGGCCGCAACCACCAGCCGCTCTGCCATGATCGTGCGCCCGCTGCGCAACTGGATGGCTATCCTGTCCCTCGACCGGGTGACCAAACCGACATCGCCTTGCAGGAATCGCGCGCCCTTGCTTTCGGCATGGGCCCACACCGCCTTGCCGAGCAGTTTCGGGTCGGCGACGGTTTTCCAGCCTGGCACGAAAGTGCCCTTGACGAAACGCGACGACAGGCCCGGTTGGAGCGCCGCCAGTTCGTCGCCCGCCACGTGACTGTAGTTTATGCCGAAACGGTCGCGCGCGGCCCAGCCGGGCAGGGAGGCCGAAAACTCCGCCTCGCTTTCATAGAGTTCGAGCGAACCGTCCTCGCGCAGCATTTTTCGCGTACCGGACCGGTCCATCAGGCCCATCCATTCCGCCTCGGCGAGTTTCATCAGCGACGCCTGTGCGGCCAGCGCCCCTTCGTATCTCGCTGCCGAACCGGCCCGCCAGAAGCGAAACAGCCAGGGCAAAAGTTTCGGCAGATAAACAGGCGGGATGGCAAGCGGGCCGAGCGGGTCGGCCAGCCATTTCGGCAATTGGCGGATCATGCCCTTGTGGGCGAGTGGCAGCACGTCGGAGAAGGCGAAAGCCGCGGCATTGCCGGAGCTCGTCTCCTCGCAGATGCCGGTGCGGTCGATGACCGTGACGGAACGGCCGGCCTCGACCAGATATGCCGCGGCGCAGATGCCGATTATGCCGGCGCCGACGATGATGATGTCGTCTGAGGCCGTCGAGCTCATTTGACGTGTTCGCCCCAGATAGACGAGATGGCCCCCTCACCCGCCCTCCGCTTCGCTCGGGCGACCTCTCCCCGCCCGGGAGAGGAGATTCCGCACCGATTGCGCCACCCTTGCAGCGTCAAAAGGCGGAGTAGCGGCGGCGCCGATCTCCTCTCCCCGGCGGGGAGAGGTCGCCCGAGCGAAGCGGAGGGCGGGTGAGGGGGCATGAACGGTACAGCGAACGGACGACGGACTAAGCCGCTTTGGCCACCGAAAGCTTCGGCAGTTCGGGCCGCACGGCCAGCGCGCCCTTGACGATCTTCTCGACGGCCGCGCGGCGCTCGCCCGACAGCGGCTGGCGCGGCATGCGGACGCGGTCGTTGGTGCCGATGGCGAACACTTCCGCCAGCTTGATGTTCTGGACGAGGTAGCTCGACACGTCGAGGTCGAGCAGCGGGCGGAACCAGCGATAGATTTTCAGTGCCTCGTCGCGGCGGCCCTGCTTCATCAACTGGTAGATGGCGACCGTCTCCTTCGGGAAGGCGGTGACCAGCCCGGCGACCCAGCCGATGGCCCCGACCGACAGCGCCTCGAAGGCTAGATTGTCGACGCCGGTGAACAGGTCGAAGCGGTCGCCGAAGCAGTTGATGATGTCGGTGGAGCGGCGGATGTCGTCCGACGATTCTTTGATGGCGACGAAGAGCGGATCGGACGCCAGTTCTTCCATGATTTCAACAGTGACGTCGACGCGGTAGGCGATGCGGTTGGAGTAGATCATCACCGGCAGGCCGCCGGCCGCCGCGACGGCCTTCAACGTGGCGACCGTCTCCTCGGGATTGGTGTGGTAGATCGGGCTCGGCACCACCATCAGCCCGTCCGCGCCGCCCGAGGCCGCGCGCTTCGCAAGGGCTGCGCCATCGCGGGTCGCCGCCTCATTGACAGTGAGCAGGACCGGCCTGCCGGCGGCAACTTTCTGCGCGGTCTTCAGCACGTCGATCTTCTCGTCATGCGACAGCATGGGGCCCTCGCCGAGCGAGCCGGCGACGATGATACCGTCGCATCCGGCCTCGATCTGGAGGGCGAAACAGCGCTCCATTTCCTTGAAATCCAACTTATCGTCCTGCGTGAACTTGGTCGTCACGGCCGGGAAGACACCGCTCCACATGATTGCTCTCCTTCAGATATATTACTGATATATCTTATTGTCGGCGGGAGTGTCAACGGTGATTCCGATGTGATATATCAACAGAATATCAACGCCGGAGTTTCGCTTGGACCGCTTGGATATCAGTGCCGAATCAGCCAGCAGCCGCGCCTATCGGGCGCTGGAGCGGGCCATCGTCACGCTCGATCTGGCCCCTGGAAGCGTCACCACCGAGGGTGCGCTGACCGACCGGCTGGGCTTCGGCCGCACGCCGTTGCGCGAGGCGATCCAGCGGCTGGCGTGGGAGGGGCTGCTGGAAATCCGGCCGCGCGCCGGGCTCGCCATCGCGCCGCTTCACGCCGGCGACTGGCTGCGCGTGCTGGACGCGCGCACCGGCATCGAAATCGTGCTGGCCCGTTCCGCCGCCCGCTTCGCCACGCCCGACGCCGGGGAGCGTTTCCAGGACGCCGCGCAGGCCATGCACCGCGCCGTTCTGGCCACCGACGTGGTCGCCTTCCTCGAAGCCGACAAGGCGCTGGACGAGGCGATGGCGATTGCCGCCGACAATCCCTTCGCCGCGCGCCTCGCCGCTCCGCTGCAGACGCATTCGCGCCGGTTCTGGTTCCGCTACCAGCGCGAGACCGGACTGGCGGAGTCGGCCGGCCGGCATGTCGAGTTGATCCAGAAGATTCTCGACCGCGACGAGACCGGCGCCGCGGCGGAGGCCGAACGCCTGATGGTGCTTTTGCGCGGGCATGCCGAGGCGGCGGTGAGGCGCTGAGGCGCCCGTCACGGACCGGCTGAAGTCGGCAATCCGGCTGCACCAAGCCTTTTCAAAAAGCTGCGCCCTGGAAAAAGCCGCCAGGGTGTCCAATAATGCGGTCTCTGACGGAGCAGCCTTGCGATGGAACTTTCTTCCCTGCTGATCTTTGCCGGTGCGCTGCTGGTGGCGGCTGGCTCACCCGGTCCCAGCATTGCCGCGCTGGTCGCGCGCGTCATCTCCAAGGGCTTTCGCGACGTCTTCCCGTTTCTGCTCGCCATGTGGATCGGCGAGGGCATCTGGCTGACGTTGGCGGTGTTCGGGCTGGCCTTCATCGCCCAGACTTTTCATCTCGCCTTCGTGGTCGTGAAATGGCTGGGTGTCGTCTACCTGATCTATCTCGCCTGGAAGATGTGGACGGCGCCGGTGAAGACCGAGGGTGGCGGCCTGCCGAAGGAGGACGCGCCGCTAAAACTGTTCTTCGCCGGCATGGCCGTGACGCTCGGCAACCCGAAGATCATGATGTTCTACCTGGCGCTGCTGCCGACCATCATCGACCTTGCCTCGGTCACGCTGCTCGGCTGGGCGGAGTTGACGGTGACCATGGCGCTGGTGCTGATCGCCATCGACCTCGCCTGGGTGGTCGCCGCGGCGCAGGCGCGCCGCCTGCTGAAGAGCGCCAGGGCGATGCGCATCGCCAATCGGATAAGCGCCACCACCATGGCCGGCGCGGCGGCGGCAATCGCCGCGCGCTGAATGCCGCCGGTTAAGGATCGTGGGCGGGCCGTGTGGTGCTCGCTGGCGGTGCGGCCTGCGATTTCCTGCCATTGCGATCGTCCGATACCGCAAACGTCACGCGGCGGTCATGGCGCTCGCCCATTTTCCGGCTGAATTGAGGCGCAGGGCGGGTCGAAAATCGCCTTTCATCTGATACGATGCGGCAAAACAATAAGACGGGAGGATTTTCATGGGCGACGCGAAATCCAGAAACGGACCCAAGAAGAATGGCAAGGAGCGCGCCGCGTCCGATGCCGGCCGGCTGACCGGCCTCGCCGATTTCCTGCTCGCCCGGGCTCCCGCCGAGGACACGGCAGCCTACGATCCCGCGATGCTGAAGCGAGCGGCAAGCCTCGCCGGCGAAGCGGTTGCCGCCCACCACAAGGGCGAAAGCATCGTCGCCATCAACCGCGACGCCGGCGTCACCCGCGAGGGATTGCCGGTCACGGTCATCACCGTCGTCAACGACAACATGCCGTTCCTGTTCGATTCGGTGCTGGGCGAAATCACCGAAGCGGCCGGCGAGCCGACTCTGGTCACCCACCCCGTGCTGGTCGTGCGCCATGGCGAAGGCGGCGTCGAGGAGATCCTCGGCGACGGGTCGGCGCGCGACCTCGCGGCAGACCGGCTGAGCGTCATTCATGTCCACGTCAAGCCGCTGTCGGCGGAGGAGGCGGCCAAGCTCAAGGAGCAACTGGCGAAAGTGGTCGCGCAGGTGCGCGCCGCGACGGCCGACTGGAAGCCGATGCTGGCCCGCCTCGACCGGGCGATCACCGAATTCCGCTATTCGCCGATCCCCCTGGAGAAGGCGGCGCTGACCGAGGCGATCGCCTTCCTGGAATGGCTGCGCGACGACAATTTCACCTTCCTCGGCATGCGCGAGTTCAGCTACCAGGGCGGCGAGAAGACCGGCACGCTGGAGCGTTCCGACAAACGCGGCCTCGGCATCCTCGCCGACCCGGACGTGCGGGTGCTCAGGCGCGACAACACCTCGGATGGCCAGACCACGCAGGAGATCCGCGCCTTCCTGCACGGTCCCGAGCCGCTGATCGTCACCAAGGCCAACGCCAAGTCGGTCGTCCACCGGCGTGCCTATCTCGACTATATCGGCGTCAAGACCTTTTCCCCCGAGGGCGAGCTTACCGGCGAGCTGCGCATCGTCGGCCTGTTCACCTCGACCGCCTACACGCGTTCGGTGATGCGGATACCCTATCTGCGCTCCAAGGCCGAGACGATCATCCAGAAATCCGGATTTGACCGGGGCGACCATTCCGGCAAGGCGCTGATCAACGTGCTGGAATCCTATCCGCGCGACGAGCTTTTCCAGATACCGATCGCCGTGCTCCAGCCGCATGCCGAGGCGATCCTCGGCCTGGTCGAACGCCCGCGCATCCGCGCGCTGGTGCGCGTCGACCAGTTCGACCGCTTCGTCTCGGTCCTCGTCTTCGTGCCGCGCGACCGCTACGATTCGATCGTTCGTGAAAAGATCGGGCAATATCTCAAAACTGTCTTCGACGGGCGGCTCTCCGCCTACTACCCGGCCTTCCCCGAGGGCGGGCTGGCGCGGGTGCATTTCATCATCGGCCGCTCGGGGGGCAAGACGCCCGAAGTCGAGCCGCAGGCGATCGAGGCGGCGATCCGCGACATCGTGCGGACCTGGGAGGATGCGCTGCGCGACGAGGCGGCGGCCTCGGGTCTCGACGAAAAGCTGGCGGCGGTGGCCGGAAAATTCCCGGAAAGCTATCGCGGCAGTTTTACCGCGGCGGAAGCGCTGGCCGACGCGCGCCGCGTCTCAGGCTTGTCCGCGGAAAAGCCGATCGCCATCGACTATTACCGGCATGCCGACCAGCCGCAAAAACAGGCGGCGCTGAAGATCCATCATTTCGGCGAGCCGGTCACGCTGTCGCGCCGCGTGCCGATGCTGGAGAACATGGGGTTCCGCGTCATCAGCGAGCGCACCTTCGAGATCGACCGCGACGACGGCGGCCGGGTCTTCATCCACGACATGGACCTGAAGAACGCCTTCGGCAAGCCGATCGATCTGTCCGACGGCGGCAAGTTGCTGGAGGACGTGCTGCTGTCGGTCTGGAACGGCGTGGCCGACAATGACGGCTACAACGCGCTCGCCCAGACCGCCGGCCTGTGGTCGAACGAGATCGTCATCCTGCGCGCCTATGGCCGCTATCTGCAGCAGGCCGGCATTCCGCAGAGCCAGGACGTCATCGCCAATGTGCTGAACCGCTATCCGGAGATCTCGCGCGGCCTGTTCCAGCTTTTCGTCGCCATGTTCGACCCTGCCGGTCAGGACGGCGAGGTGACGGCGAAACATCTGAAGGCCAAGATCAAGGACGCGCTGGAGGAGGTGCCGAACCTCGACGACGACACCATCATCCGCCGCTATCTCAACCTCGTCGAAGCCTCGCTGCGCACCAACCATTTCGCCCCTGCCACCGACAAGCCGCGCTCGCTGGCGATAAAACTGGACTCGCGGGCGCTGGTCGGCCTGCCCGAGCCCAGGCCGTGGCGGGAGATTTTTGTCTATGGACCCGAGGTCGAGGGCGTGCATCTGCGCTTCGGCCCGGTGGCGCGTGGCGGCCTGCGCTGGTCGGACAGGGCACAGGACTACCGCACCGAGGTGCTTGGCCTCGTCAAGGCGCAGCAGGTGAAGAACGCCGTCATCGTGCCGGTCGGCGCCAAGGGCGGCTTTTTACCGAAACGGCTGCCGCCGGCCTCCAGCCGCGACCTGTGGTTCGAGGCAGGCCGGCAGGCCTACATCAATTTCGTCTCCAGCCTGCTGTCGGTCACCGACAACATCGATGCCAAAGGCATCGTTCCACCGCAGGGCGTGATGCGCCGCGACGGCGACGATCCGTATTTCGTGGTGGCCGCCGACAAGGGCACGGCGACCTTCTCCGACACCGCCAACGCCATCAGCCAGGCGCATGATTTCTGGCTGGACGACGCATTCGCTAGCGGCGGCTCGGCCGGCTACGACCACAAGAAGATGGGCATCACCGCCAAGGGGGCCTGGGAGGCGGTGAAACGCCACTTCCGCGAGATGAACCGAGACATCCAGAAGGAGCCGTTCACCGTCGTCAGCGTCGGCGACATGTCGGGCGACGTGTTCGGCAACGGCATGCTGCTGTCGCCGGAAATCCGGCTGGTCGCCGCCTTCGACCACCGCGACATTTTTATTGACCCCGCGCCCGATGCGGCCGCGACGCTCGCCGAGCGGCAGCGCCTGTTCGATCTGCCGCGATCGAGTTGGCAGGACTACGACAAGGCAAAACTTTCCGCAGGCGGTGCGATCGTCTCGCGCGCGCAGAAGTCGGTGACGCTGTCGGAAGCCGCCGCCGCGGCGATCGGGCTTAAAAAAACTACAGCCTCGCCGGCCGAGATCATGAAGGCCATCCTCCAGGCGCCGGCCGATCTTCTGTGGTTCGGCGGCATCGGCACCTATGTCCGGGGCACGGGGGAGACCAATCAGGAGGTCGGCGACCGCGCCAACGACGCCATCCGCGTGACCGCCTCGGAAGTCCGCGCTAAGGTGATCGGCGAAGGCGCCAATCTCGGCGTCACCCAGCGCGGTCGCATCGAGTTCGGCCTGAAGGGCGGCGCCTGCAATTCCGACGCCATCGACAATTCCGCCGGCGTCAACTGCTCCGACGTCGAGGTCAACATCAAGATTGCGCTGGCCTCGGCCATGCGCAAGGGCGCCCTGACGCGCCCCGCCCGCGACACGCTGCTGGCCGAAATGACGCCGGAAGTCAGCGAGCTGGTGCTTTCCAACAACTACCAGCAGACGCTGGCGCTCTCGCTCCAGAGGAAGCGCGGGTTGGCCGACCTGCCGCACCAGGCGCGTTTCATCTCCGGGCTGGAATCGCGCGGCCTGCTCGACCGGGCAGTCGAGACGCTGCCGTCGGATGCCGCCCTTGCCGAGCGCGGGGCGCGCGGCGAGCCGCTGACGCGGGCCGAACTCGGCGTGCTGCTCGCCTATGCCAAGATCGTGCTGTTCTCCGACCTCGTCGCCAGCGACGTGCCGGATGATCCGCATTTCGAGCGCGACCTGCTCGGTTATTTCCCCGACCAGATGGCGCAGAAATACGAGGGAGACATCAACGAGCACCGGCTGCGCCGCGAGATCGTGTCGCGCGTGCTTGCAAACGACCTCGTCAATCGCGGCGGACCCTCCTTCCTGAGCCGGCTTCAGGATGCAACGGGCTGCAGCGCCGCCGACGTGGCGAAAGCTTTTGTCGTGGTGCGCGACGGCTTTGCCTTGCCGGCGCTCTATGCCCAGATCGACGCGCTCGACAACAGGATCGACGGCCAGTTCCAGCTCGATCTCTATCAGTCGGTCGGGCGGCTGCTGTTCATCGAGACCGGTTGGCTGCTGAAGAACGACCATTCCGGCGAACCGGTCGGCGTCCGCATCGCCGAGTTGCAAGAGGCGCGCAAGGCGCTCGAGCCGAAGCTTGCCGGGCTGGTGCCCGCCTATACCAAGGCCAAGCTCGACGAGCGCCGCGAGACTCTTGTCGCGGACGGCGCGCCGGAAGCACTGGCTGAAAAACTCGCCAATGCCGATGCGGTGCACGCTTTACCCGACATCGCCCTGGTCGCGCGCACCGCGGGAGCGGGCATCATCGACGCGGCAAAGGCGTTCTTCGCCGTCAGCGAGGCGTTCCGCATTGCCCGCATCGAGGACGCCGCCCGCGCCATCGCGCCCTCCGATTATTATGAGGGGTTGGCGCTGATCCGCGCTATGGACACGATCGGCGCGGCATGGCGCGGCATGGCGATCTCGGCGCTGGCCTCGCAAAGCGGGGAAAGCGATCCCGTCGCGCGCTGGCTCGAAGCCGGCGGCGAGCGCGTCGCGCGCACCCGCGAGCGGCTGCAGGCGCTGACGGAGGGCGGCGACATCACGGTCTCGCGTCTGTCGGTGGCGGCCGGGCTGATGCATGATTTGACGGTGATGTGATTCATCACGGATCCTCCAATAGCGGCCAGCTCATCGCATTTGAGGACAATCTCCAAGTCGGTCCGGCCGGCTTCGCCAACAACCGCGCAACGGTAGGTGTGGACAGCACGAATCATCGCCGAGGGGCGGAAAAATCCGCGCCGGGCCTCTATGCTTCGATTATCGCGTCCCGCTTGCGGCCGTCAGGACGTGTCGGGGCGCAGCGGGTTCAGCGCGTCCAAGGCCAGCGCATGGGCATGCGCCAGAATCTCGTCGATCTCGCGGATGTTGCTGCGGCGCCGAACGTCCGGATCGTAGGGCGACAGCCGGCCGCCGGGCGGCCGGCCCAGCCACAGTGGCCGTGTCCGCTGGAATCGGATCGTGCCGCGCGCCGTTCTGCCGGGCACGACCACGGCGCTGCCGATTTGCCTCATTTCCGCGACCGCCGCGTCGCAGCGCGCCTTCCAGCGGGCGAAGCGCCTTGCCTGTTTTGGCAGGTCGTCGAGCGCCGCACCCAGTGCGGCGAGCCGCAAGCCGAGCCGCGCCGCATCGATCGGGTCGTCCGGCGATGGCGGCGGCGGCAGCGCAGCCCGCTCGCTGAAGCCGGGAACTGAAATACGCGGCACGCCGCGCGCCGGTACATAGCGGCGGCGGACGCGGAACGGATATTTTTGCGGATCGAACAGCGGCAGGCAGATTGCGCGGGGCCTGGCGGCGCGCCGTTCGGCGGCTTTGCACTCGGCTTCATAGCGGGCAAAGTCTTGCTTCGACAAATTGACGGCGAGGCCGAGGCGGCGCATGGCGGCCACCGTGTCGGAAATTTTTGGCTTGAGCTTTCGCGGCCGCAGCGGCGGCAGGTTGACCACGATGCCGCGCGCTGTCGCAATGATCAGCCGACGCGCGGCGGATTCGGCCGGGCGCAGCAGCCGCAATATGGCGCGGTAGAGGTGGCGGGGCAGAGTTGACGCACCGCCGGCCATCTCGGCCATGCCGACGAGCATCAGGAGGATGCGCTTCAGCGCCTCCCGGTTCTTCTCGATTGTCCAACTCCCGTCCATCACCTCCACCACCGCCTCCTCCGGACAAGGCCGACATCCAGAATGGAACATATGGGGAACAAATACAAGCACCCTAAGAAAATAATCCTTGAGGATAACGGCGCGGCGAGGCTGGCTTCACACTGCTCACGCAACACATTGAAAAGGCTTGATTTTTCGGGAGATGGCGGCGTGCCTCAGGGCCTTCCCGGCCCGGGCGCAAGGCCAGCCGGAAAGAATGTCATGCCTGTAAAGGCAAGCAGAAACAGATAGTTGGTGGCAACCCATGTGGATTTTTGCGTAACAAGCATGACCAAGAGGCCGGCAAGGCCGACAAAGCGGCGATCATGGAAGTGCCCGGGGGACAGTTTGCTCAATTCCGTTCCCGCGCTGCCGTTGCGGCAGGGCTTGAACCCGGAATTACGCAAACCGCCCCGGATTTCAGGCTGGCCAGCCTGCCCGGCAACTATGCCAAAATCTCATTTGCCGCGTCCTGCTTGACGGACAACATTGAAATGCATGGGTCGGGGCAATCCGTCGGGGAAGCCGGCCGGCCTGGGTTCCATCCGCAGGCTGCGCCGGCCGAAATCCCAGCAAATGCCGTTCACTTCCACTGACTACTTCGGTGCGTTGGCCTTCAGCCAGGCCTCCATCTCATCAATCTCCTTCTCCTGCGCGGAGATGATGGCTTCGGCAAGCTTGCGGATTTCCGGGTCCTTGCCGTACTGGAGCTGAACCTTCGCCATGTCGATCGCTGCCTGATGGTGCGGGATCATGCCGCGCACGAAATCGACATCGGCATTGCCGGAATAGACGATCTTTCCGAACGTCTCGTGCATGGTGTCCATCGCCCGCTTGTAGCCGGCCTCGGCCGCCGGCGCGGCAGCGTCCTGGGTCATTGTATGGCCGCTATGGTCCGTCTGCGCGAAGGCGGCCCAAGATAGCGGCAGGGCGAGCGTCGCGGCGAGCAGGGTGGTGCGGAGCAAGGTCATTGCAGTTCCTTTCGGTGCAGTTGGGAGAAATTGGGCGCCGAGACGCTCAGTGATGGTGTCCGGCCAGCCCGTCGAGGATCGGGCATTCCGGCCGATGGTCGCCGTGGCAGGCTTCGACCAGGTGGCCGAGCGTCGCCTTGAGTTCCAGCAGTTCGGCGATCTTGCGGTCGATCTCGACGAGTTTCGATTCGGCGATCGCCTTGACCTCGGCGCTCTCGCGATGCGTGTCGCCATAAAGCGACAGGAGCTGGCGGCATTCCTCGACCGAGAAGCCGAGCCCACGCGAGCGCTGCAGGAATCTTAGCCGGTGAACATCGGCGACCGAATAGTCGCGATAGCCGTTGCCGGCGCGGCCCGGGCTGAGCAGGCCGATATCCTCGTAATAACGGATGGTTTTGGGCGGCAGGCCGGACTTTTCCGAAGCCGTTCCGATGTTCATATCTCTTCTCCAAATTCCTTCGGCAGGCTAGGGCTTCCACCAAGTGGAAGCTCAAGCCCCTTCGCTGCGGCAGCCGGTCACAGCTTCACCCCGCGCAACCTCAGCGCGTTGCCGATCACCGACACCGACGACAGGCTCATGGCGGCGGCGGCCAGCATCGGCGACAGCAGCGTGCCGAAGATGGGGTAGAGCACGCCCGCCGCAACCGGCACGCCGACGACGTTGTAGGCGAAGGCGAAGAACAGGTTTTCGCGGATGTTGCGCATGGTCGCCTGGGAGAGTCGCCGCGCCCGCACAATGCCGGAAAGGTCGCCCTTGAGCAGCGTAATCCCCGCGCTTTCCAGCGCAACGTCGGCGCCGGTGCCCATGGCGATGCCGACATCGGCCGCCGCCAGCGCCGGCGCGTCGTTGACGCCGTCGCCGGCCATGGCCACCTTGGCTCCACGCCCGCGCAACTCCTCGACCAGCGCGTGTTTTGCTTCCGGCGTCATGTCGGCGCGGACTTCGTCGATGCCCAGTCTCCTGGCTACGGACTTCGCCGTAAGCGCATTGTCGCCGGTCGCCATAACGATCTTCAAGCCGCTGTCGTGCAGCGCTCGGATGGCGTCGGCGGCGTTGGCCTTGACCGGATCGGCGACGGCGACGAAGCCGGCGAGACGGCCCTCCAGCGCGACGAACATCACCGTCCGTCCCTCGGTGCGCAGCGCATCGGCCTTGGGCGCGAGCAAAGCGACGTCCACGCCGATGTCCTGCATCATCGCGGCGTTGCCGAGTGCAACCGCGTGGCCGGCAACGACACCTTTCACGCCCTTGCCGGTCACCGCCTCGAAGGCGGTCGCCTTGTCGATCGAAACGCCTCGTTCGCGCGCGCCTTCGACGATCGCTTCCGCCAGCGGGTGTTCGGAACCCTGTTCCAGCGCGGCGGCCAGGCCGAGCAGCGCGTCCTCGTCCAACCTGCCGGCAGCCACCACGTCGGTCAGCCGCGGCCGGCCCTCGGTCAGCGTGCCGGTCTTGTCGACGATCAGCGTATCGACCTTGGAGAGACGCTCCAGCGCCTCGGCGTCCTTGATCAGCACGCCGGCCTGCGCGCCGCGCCCGGTCGCCGTCATGATCGACATCGGCGTCGCCAGCCCCAGTGCGCAGGGGCAGGCGATGATCAACACCGACACCGCCGAGACGATGGCGAAGGTCAGTCCCGGCCCGAAGATTGCCCACACCGCAAAGGCTACGATGGCCACCAACACGACGGCCGGCACGAAGTAGAAGGACACCGTGTCGGCCAGCCCCTGGATGGGCGCGCGGCTGCGCTGCGCCTTGGCGACCATCTCGACGATGCGCGACAGCATGGTATCGGCGCCGACTTTTTCGGCGCGCATCACCAGCGTGCCGTTGCGGTTAAGCGTGCCGCCGGTCAGCGCATCGCCCTTGCCTTTCTCGACCGGCAGCGGCTCGCCCGTCAGCATGGATTCATCCACCGCCGAACGGCCATCCTCGACAATGCCGTCCACCGGCACGCTCTCGCCGGGGCGGATGCGCAGGAGGTCGTCGGTGTGCACCTGGTCGAGCGGCACGTCGGTCTCGCCGCCGTCCTTGCCGATTCTGCGCGCCGTCTTCGGCGCGAGGTCGAGCAGCGCGCGGATCGCCGACCCGGTGCGCTCGCGCGCCTTCAACTCCAGCACCTGGCCGAGAAACACCAGCGCCACGATGACGGCGGCGGCCTCGAAATACACCGGCACGGCGCCGCCATGGCCACGCATCTCATGCGGAAACATGTCCGGGAACAGCGTGGCGACGACGCTGAAGACATAGGCCGCGCCGACGCCGATGGAGATCAGCGTCCACATGTTCGGGCTGCGGTTGACGATCGATTCGTAGCCGCGGTGGAAGAACGGGATCGCCGCCCACAATACGACGGGCGTGGCGAGCGCGAGTTCTGTCCAAACCGATACCTGCTCTCCGAGCCAATCGCGGATCGGCAGGCCCAGCATCGGCCCCATGGTCAGCGCCAGCAGCGGGATCGACAGCACGGCGCTGACCCACAGCCGCCGGGTGAAGTCGACAAGCTCGGGATTGGGGCCTTCCTCACCGGTGGGCACGCCCATCGGCTCCAGCGCCATGCCGCATTTCGGGCAGGAGCCGGGGCCGTCGCGCACCACTTCCGGATGCATCGGGCAGGTGTATTTGGTGCCTTTCGGCGCCGGCGGCTCGGGGTTCCGTTCGCCGAGATAATTTGCCGGCTCATCTTCGAATTTCGATTTGCAGCCGGCCGAACAGAAATAGTGACCCGTGCCTTCATGGCGCAGAAAATGTCTGGCGCTGGCCCGTTTCACCGTCATGCCGCAGACCGGGTCTTTTGCCTCCAGATAGCGCTCCGGATCGGCTTCGAACTTGGTTTTGCAGCCGTTGCAGCAGAAGTGATAGGTACGCCCGCCGTATTCCAGCGACGGTTTTCCCGCCGCCGGGTCGACGGTCATGCCGCAGACCGGGTCGCGCACGACCTCGAGTGCCGAGCCGCCCTCGTGCCGGTGATTCGCATGGTGGTGATGGTTCAAGGCCGTCATTCCCGTGTCATTCCTATGTGGGATCGAACCGTAATCTTTCCAGTCACTGGAAGGTCAAGCGGTATTTTTGCACAATTCCCGGCTGGTCCAACCGCAGGAAAGACGGTTGTGATTGACACGTCATGGTTGCGCTTTAAGCATGCCCACCCCTCAACAGCCCAAAAAGGAGTCCTGAATGGCTGTGATCGAAGGCACGATCGGCGACAACACACTGACAGGCGGTTCCGCCAACGACTACATCTATGGCTATGGCGGAAACGACACGCTGCTGGGGGGCGGCGGGAACGATATCATTGTCGGCGGATCGGGCAACGACACCATGACCGGCGGCGCCGGCAGCGACATCTTCGCCTATGATTCGCGCGGCTTCGGCGCCGACACGATCACCGACTTCTTGACCGGCGACAAGATCGACCTCAGCGGCATCAATGTCGGCGACCTCGACAGCATCAGGCCCTATGTCACGCAGGTCGGCGACGACGTCGTCATCGGCACCTTCTATGGCGGCAACCTGGAACGCATCACCATCCAGAACGCCACGCTGGCCAACGTTCTGGCCTCGATCCGGCTCAACCCGGATGTCGATCCGCTGACCATTTCCGGCACCATCAGCGACGACGTGCTGTTCGGCGGGCGCGGCCAGGACCGTATCTATGGCGGCGGCGGCGACGACGAGATCAATGCCGGCGTCGGCAACGACTACATCTATGGCGAGAACGGCAACGACCTGTTGCGCGGCGGAACCGGCAACGACTTCTTCGGCTACGGCAGCCGCGGCTTCGGCTCCGACACCATCGCCGACTTCACCACTGGCGACCGGCTCGACCTGCGCGGCATGAATGTCGGGGATGTCGACAGCATCAGGCCCTACATTGTGCAGTCCGGCAACGATGTCGTCATGACCACCTCGTGGGCTGGCAATCTGGAGCGCGTCACCATCCAGAACGCCACGCTGGCCAATGTGCTCGCCCAGATCAAGCTCAACGCCGACACCGATCCGCGCACGGTCTCCGGCACGATCAGCGAAGACACTCTGTTCGGAGGCCGTGGCCAGGACCGTCTCTATGGCGACGGCGGCAATGACCAGCTCAACGGCGGCGTCGGCAACGATTACCTCACGGGCGGCAACGGCAGCGACCTGCTGCGCGGCGGCGCCGGCAACGACCTGTTCGTCTATGACAGCCGCGGCTTCGGCGGCGACACGATCGGCGACTTCGCCACCGGCGACAAGATCGACCTGCGCGGCATCCATGTCGGCGACATCCAGAGCATCACGCCCTACATCGTGCAGTCCGGCGACGATGTCGTCATCAGCACCTACTGGGGCGGCAATCTGGAGCGCATCACCATCCGGGACGCTTCGCTCGACGCGGTCAAGGCGGCCATCAAGGTCGACCCGGACACCGACCCGCTGACGCTCTCCGGCACCATCAGCACCGACTATCTGTTCGGCGGGCGCGGCCAGGACCGGATCTATGGCGAGGGCGGCAACGACCACATCAATGCCGGCGTCGGCGACGACTATCTCTATGGCGGCAACGGCAGCGACCTGCTGCGCGGCGGCGCCGGCGACGACGTCTTCGTCTATGACAGCCGCGGCTTCGGCGGCGACACGATTGCCGACTTCGCTGCCGGCGACAGGATCGACCTGCGCGGCATGCATGTCGGCGACCTCGCCTCGATCGACCCGTATATCGTCCAGTCCGGCGCCGACGTCCTCATCAACACCTATTGGGGTGGCAATCTGGAGCGCATCACCGTCCGCAACGCGACACTCGCCGAGGTCAGATCGGGCCTGCTGCTCGACACCGACGGCGATCCGGACACGGTGTCGGGCACGATCAGCACCGACTATTTGTTCGGCGGCCGCGGCCAGGATCGCCTGTTCGGCGACGGCGGCAACGACAAGCTGATGGGCGGGCTGGGTGACGACTATCTCACCGGCGGCAACGGCGCAGACCAGCTTTTCGGCGGCGCGGGCGCCGACCGCTTCGTCTTCGATGCGGGCGAATCGCCAGTCTCCGGCACGCTCGACAGCGTGAAGGATTTTTCGCGTGCCGAAGGTGACAAGATCGATCTCAGGCCGATCGACACCGATCCGAACGTGTTCGGCGACCAGCCGCTGAGCTATGTCGGCGGCGCATTCTCGGAAGCCTATCAGGTGCGGATCACGTCACTATCCGGCGACAATTTTCTCGTCGAGGTCAATCTGGATACGGACATCGACCCCGAAATGGCCATCCATGTGGTCGGGACGGCCTTGAACTCGTCCGATCTGCTGCTCTGACCGGATTTAAGCGGCTTGAGGAAACGAGGCGGCCTTGAGCCGCCTCGACCGCTCGTTCGAAGCTATGCTGCCGCCCTGTCGGCGTCAGCCACCAAGGCGGTGTCGTAATATTCGGTGAGTTCGGTGACCTTGCCGTCCTTGACCGTCCAGAAATGCGCGTTCTCCAGCCGCATCCGCTTGTTGCTGCCCTTGTGGGTCATCTCGATCTCGGTCTCGGCGGCGACGCGCTCGCCGTCGCCGAAGATCGAAACCACCCGGAAGGAATTGTAATCGAAGACTTCGTGGAGATGATCGAGCCTCCGGCGGAATTGCTCCAGCCCGGCTTGCGTTCCGCAGAAGCGCGTAAAGCCCGGATCGGCTTTCCAGACGAAACGAACATCCGGCGCGCACAAATTCATCGTGCCCTCCAGGTCCCCCGCTGCATAAAGCTCATAGATTTTCTTGACGGTATCGACGGCATTCATGCTTGACCCTCCTCCCGTTGAGAAGAGAATGATGCGCCTTTCCGCGACGTAAGAAAAGACCGCGTTATACTGTCAGGAACCTCCTTACTTCCGGCCGGTCGAGGTCTTCCGCCGGGCCGGTATGGACCACCTGGCCGCGGTCCATGATGTTCACCTCGTCGGCGAGTTCGCGGCAGAAGTCCAGATATTGCTCTACCAGCAGGATGGCGATGCCGGCGGTGTCGCGCAGATAGCGGATGGCGCGGCCGATATCTTTTATGATCGACGGCTGGATGCCTTCGGTCGGTTCGTCGAGCACCAAAAGTTTTGGCCGCATCACCAGCGCCCGGCCGATCGCCAGTTGCTGCTGCTGGCCGCCGGAAAGATCGCCGCCGCGCCGCGACAGCATCTGCTTCAGCACCGGGAAAAGCTCGAACACATGCGGCGGCACGTTGCGGTCCGCCCGCTTCAGCGGCGCGAAGCCGGATTCGAGGTTCTCCTTTACCGTCAGCAGCGGAAACACCTCCCGCCCCTGCGGTACGAATGCGATGCCCGACCGGGCGCGATCATACGCCGCGCTCCGGTCGAGCGCCTTCCCCTCGAAGGCTATGGTGCCGCTCGTCAGCCTGTGGTGGCCGACGATCGATCTCATCAAACTGGTTTTTCCGACCCCGTTGCGGCCGAGCACACAGGTGATTTTCGCGGCATCGGCCTTGAGGGAGACGCCACGCAACGCCTGGGCCGCGCCGTAGTGCAAAGTGGCGTCCTTGACCTCAAGCATGGCCAACCGCCCCCTTCTGGTCCCCCCGCGCCCCCGCCGCCTCGACGGCGGGGGTGGCGGGCCTTCCGGCACGCCAGGGGAGGTTGGTGAAATGGCTAGGTGGGTTACCCCCACCCCTAACCCCTCCCCACAAGAGGGAGGGGGACTTTACTGCCGTCACGCCGTGCGAAACCGTCAACGATCTGAGCCCAGCGGCGATGCAATCCGGTCCCCCTCCCCCTTGTGGGGAGGGGTTAGGGGTGGGGGTACCACGCGAACGGACCCCATCAAATCTGTCGAGACAAACCCGCCACATCGCCGTCACCGCCCCAAATAGACCTCGACGACACGCTCGTCGGCGGACACGAAATCCAGCGTGCCTTCCGACAGCACCGAGCCTTCGTGCAGGCAGGTGACCTTGACGCCGAGCTCACGCACGAAATGCATGTCGTGCTCGACCACCACCACCGAATGCGTCTTGTTGATTTCC
The DNA here is from genome assembly GCF_044326205.1 of Mesorhizobium sp. IMUNJ 23232. Lineage (NCBI taxonomy): Bacteria > Pseudomonadati > Pseudomonadota > Alphaproteobacteria > Hyphomicrobiales > Phyllobacteriaceae > Mesorhizobium > Mesorhizobium sp. IMUNJ 23232. The sequence continues at coordinate 95,411 of NZ_JBIRCY010000001.1, read as the reverse complement.
TTCAGCAATCGCGCCGTCTCTTCGGTCTCGGCGTCGGTCATGCCGGCGACCGGTTCGTCGACCAAGAGCAGCTTCGGGTCCTGCGCCAAAAGCATGCCGATCTCCAGCCATTGCTTCTGGCCGTGCGAAAGGTTGGCCGCGAGGTCGTGCCGCTTGTCGCCGAGGCGGATGGTCGAAAAGATCTCGTCGATCCGCCGCTGCTCGTCGGCCGAACGCTTGTGGAACAGCGCCGGAAAAATCGAGCGCGGCCCCTTCAGCGACAGAACGATGTTGTCCTCGACGGTGTGGCTCTCGAAAACCGTTGGCTTCTGGAATTTCCGGCCGATGCCCATCATGGCGATCTCGGCCTCGTCGTGCTTGGTGAGATCCGTCTGCCCGTCGTAGAAAACCTCGCCGGTATCCGGCTTGGTCTTGCCGGTGATGATGTCCATCATCGTAGTCTTGCCCGCGCCGTTCGGGCCGATGATGGCGCGCATCTCGCCCTTGTCGAGCACCAGCGACAAATTGTTGATCGCCTTGAACCCGTCGAAAGAGCGCGAGACGCCGTCGAGATAGAGGATGGTGCCGCTCTTCGACATGGCGCTACTCCGCTGCCGCCGGTTCGGGGCCGCCGGACGGGACCTGCCAACCTTTTTCGGCGCGCGCCGACTCGACCGTGGGCGACACCGGGGCAGGCGGCGGTGCGTCGCCGGCCGCCGCCTTGCGATGCTCACCGCGACCAGCCCGCCACTGGTCGTACATGCCGACGACACCCTTCGGCAGGAACAGCGTGACGAAAACGAACAGCCCGCCCAGCGCGAACAGCCAGAATTCCGGCAGCACGCCGGTGAACCAGCTTTTTCCGGCATTGACGAGTAGCGCGCCGATGATCGGCCCGACGACGGTGGCGCGGCCGCCGACCGCCGTCCAAACAACCACTTCGATCGAGTTGGCGGGATCGAACTCGCCGGGATTGATGATGCCGACCTGCGGCACGTAGAGCGCGCCGGCGATACCCGCCATCACTGCGGAAACAGTAAAGGCGAACAGCTTTACGTTCTCCGCCCGCCAGCCGAGAAAGCGCGTGCGGCTCTCGGCGTCGCGCACCGCCATCAGCAGCTTTCCATATTTCGAGCCGATGATGCGCCACGTCACCCAGACGCCCAGCGCCAGCGCCAGCGCGCTGGCCGCGAACAGCGCCGAGCGCGTCGTGTTGGCCTGCACGTGGAAGCCGAGAATGTCCTTGAAATCGGTCAGGCCGTTGTTGCCGCCGAATCCCATGTCGTTGCGGAAGAAGGCGAGCAGCAGCGCATAGGTCATCGCCTGGGTGATGATCGACAGATACACTCCCGTGACGCGGCTGCGGAAGGCGAACCAGCCGAACACGAAGGCAAGCAGGCCGGGCACCAACATGACCATGAGGGCGGCGAACCAGAACTGGTCGAACCCGTACCAGAACCAGGGCAGTTTCTTGTAATTCAGGAACACCATGAAGTCGGGCAGGATCGGATTGCCGTAAACGCCGCGGTCGCCGATCTGCCGCATCAGGTACATGCCCATCGCGTAGCCGCCGAGCGCGAAGAAGGCGCCATGGCCGAGCGAAAGGATGCCGCAGTAGCCCCAGACCAGGTCGAGCGAGAGCGCCAGCAGCGCGTAGCAGAGGTATTTGCCGGTCAGCGCCACCATGTAGGAGGGCGCGTGCAGGGCCGAATCCGGTGGCACCAGAATGTTCAGCACAGGCACGACGATCGCCACCGCCACCAGGATGAGGATAGTGATGGCGATGCGGCGGTCTGCGCCGGCGGCGAAGAACTTTCCGGAGATCATGGCAGGGATCTCCGGTGCCCAATACCGAACCGAGAACCCCCACCCCTAGCCCCTCCCCACAAGGGGGAGGGGGACCTGGCGGCGGCGCTTCCGCATCCCCCTCCCCCTTGTGGGGAGGGGCTAGGGGTGGGGGTAACTTCGTTGATCATGCTTCCACCGCCCGGCCCTTGAGGGCGAACAGGCCGCGCGGACGCTTCTGGATGAACAGGATGATCAGCACCAGCACCAGGATTTTTCCGAGCACCGCGCCGGCATAGGGTTCCAGAAACTTGTTGAGGATGCCGAGCGACAGGGCGCCGACCAGCGTGCCCCAGAGATTGCCGACGCCGCCGAACACCACGACCATGAAACTGTCGATGATGTAGCCCTGGCCGAGATTGGGCGAGACGTTGTCGATCTGGCTGAGCGCCACGCCGGCGATGCCGGCGATGCCGGAGCCCAGCGCGAAGGTCAGCGCGTCGACCCACGGCGTGCGGATGCCCATGGACGCAGCCATGCGCCGGTTGGCGGTGACGGCGCGCATCTGCAGGCCCCAGGGCGTGCGTTTCATGACGAACAGCAGCACGAAGAACACGGCGAGCGCGAAACACAGGATCCACAGCCGGTTCCAGGTGATCGAAAGCTGGCCGAGTTCGAAGGCGCCGGACATCCAGGACGGATTGCCGACCTCGCGATTGGTCGGCCCAAAAATGGTGCGCACCGCCTGCTGGATGATCAGCGACACGCCCCAGGTGGCGAGCAGCGTCTCCAGCGGGCGGCCGTAGAGGAAACGGATGATGCCGCGCTCGATCAAGAAACCGACGGCGGCCGCCACCAGGAAGGCCAGCGGCAGGGCTATCGCCAGCGACCAGTCGAAGAGACCGGGCGCCGAGCTGCGAATCACCTCCTGCACGACATAGGTCGTATAGGCGCCGAGCATCACCATCTCGCCATGCGCCATGTTGATGACGCCCATGACGCCGAAGGTGATGGCGAGGCCGATCGCCGCCAGCAGCAGCACGGAACCGAGCGAGATGCCGTACCAGACGTTCTGACCGGCGGCCCACAGCGCCAGCGACGAATTAATCTCACCGATCGCCGCCGTGGCGGCATCCTTGACGGCGCCATCGGACTTCGCCTCGACGGCGGTGAGTTGCGACAGCGCGTCGCGATCGCCGCGCGCCTCCAGCACGGCGATTGCCGCCAGCTTTTCGCTGGCGGGCATGTCGGAAACGAGTACCGCGGAGGCACGCGCCTGCTCAAGCTGCTTTTTCACGCTGGCGACGGTTTCATCGATGATCGCCGCGTCGAGCGCTTCGATGGAATTGGCGTCGGGCGCCTTGAACATGGTCTGCGCGGCGGCGAGCCGCGCAGCCGGGTCCGGTGAGCTCAGGGTCAGACCACCCAATGCCTCGCGGATGGTGCGGCGCAGGCTGTTGTTGACCTTGACCTTGGTGACTTCCGCCTTGGCGGCCTCGCCGGCGTCGGCGGCTGTGAGCGGGTCGGCGAGTTTGACGGTCTGGCCGCTTTCCTTGCCGATAAAGACGGCCGCATCGGATTTGCGGAAATAGAGATCGCCATCGGACAGCGCAGTTAGCGGCTTTGCGACCGCCGGGTCGCCGGTCGCGGCCAATTCGCGAACGACGGCTTCCGTCTCGGGAAAATTCTTGACCGTCGCGAATTTGGCGACGGTTGCACGCAACGCGGCTTCGTCGGCGGAAGCGGGAAGGGCGGCGATCAGGAGTGAAAGGAAGAATGTCAGAAAGGTGAGAATCGCTTTTCCTGGCGTCTTCCTTCGACCTGCCGAGGAAAGGTCCGTCGCCGAGGTGTTCGCTTCCGGCGAGGAGAAGAGTGCAGCTTTGTGAGCGCTCTCATCCCTGTCGTCATTCCCGACCTCGTGAGCGAGCGGAGAGTGTCGGGAATCCATGCCTCCGCATGGAAACTCCAGAGCCGGTGCAGAACCGGATGCTTCCTCGGTTCCGCCACGATACGGAAGCGGAAAGCGTGAGGCATGGATTCCCGACACTCTCCGCTCGCTTCGCTCGCTCACAAGGTCGGGAATGACGACAGGGACGGGCCTTTGGCGCAGACCTTGCAAGGTCGCGATCTCCATTCCCGGCTGGCTTTTCGCCGCAGCAGGAGATGTCCGGCAGGACAAAAGTGGGCAACGTAGAGCGGATGAACTCATCTAGGCCAGCACTCTAAATCGTCTTTGGGAGAGATTTCCCCGGGCGAGGCGAGAGAGGAACCCCGCCCGGGGTCTTTGCGCGGTCACTTGGGAGGATGCGCTATCGTTTGTGGGCATGATCTGGCCCGAAAAGTCTGCAACTTTTCGGGATCATGCCTTAGTTCACGCCCTTGCCGCCGCACTTGCCGGTTGCAACGTTGAAGTTGCCGCAGGACATTGGCGCGCGCCAATCGGAGATCAGATCCTTGGAGTCGGGCAGGTAGTCGGACCATTCGTCGCCGACCACCAGGCCGGAGGTCTGCCACACCGTCTCCATCTGGCCGTCGGCCTGGATCTCGCCGATCAGCACCGGCTTGGTGATGTGGTGGTTCGGCATCATGGTGGAAAAACCGCCCGACAGGTTCGGCACCGACACGCCGACGATGGCGTCGATGACAGCGTCCGGATCGGTGGCGCCAGCCTTCTCGACCGCCTTGACCCACATGTTGAAGCCTATGACATGGGCTTCCATCGGGTCATTGGTCACGCGCTTTGGGTTCTTTGTATATTCCTTCCACTTGGCGATGAAGTCAGCGTTCTCGGGCACGTCGACCGACTGGAAATAGTTCCACGCGGTCAGGTGGCCGACCAGCGGGCCGGTGTCGAGACCTGCCAATTCTTCTTCGCCCACCGAGAAAGCCACGACCGGAATATCCTCGGCCTTGATGCCTTGGTTGGCGAGTTCCTTGTAGAAGGGAACGTTGGCGTCGCCGTTGATGGTTGACACCACGGCGGTCTTCTTGCCGGCCGAGCCGAAATTCTTGATGTCGGTGACGATGGTCTGCCAGTCGGAATGACCGAACGGCGTGTAGTTGACCATGATGTCTTCCTTGGCCACGCCCTTGGATTCGAGATAGGCCTGCAGGATCTTGTTGGTGGTCTGCGGATAGACATAGTCGGTGCCGGCGAGCACCCAGCGCTGCACGCCTTCCTCGTTCATAAGGTAGTCCACGGCCGGGATGGCCTGCTGGTTCGGCGCGGCACCCGTATAGAAGACGTTGCGCTGGCTTTCCTCGCCCTCATACTGGACGGGGTAGAACAGCAGGTTGTTGAGTTCCTCGAACACCGGCAGCACGGACTTTCGCGACACCGAGGTCCAGCAGCCGAACACGGCGGCGACCTTGTCCTTCTCGATCAGCTCGCGCGCCTTTTCGGCAAACAGCGGCCAGTCGGAAGCCGGATCGACGACCACCGCCTCGAGTTTCTTGCCGAGCAGGCCGCCCTTCTTGTTCTGCTCGTCAATCAGGAACAGCATCGTGTCCTTCAGCGTCGTCTCGGAAATCGCCATCGTGCCCGACAGCGAATGCAGAATGCCGACCTTGATCGTGTCGTCCTGCGCCATGGCCGGTGCGGCCATGCTCAAGCCAGCCGCAAGCGCCCCCGCCGCGAACAGACTTTTTATGGTTGTTTGGAAACCCCTCATATGGACACCTCCGGAACTGGGTTGTTGCACCGCAGCAAGCGATGCAACCCCTGTGCCAGTTGTTGGAGATGTCACGGAACCTCAGAATTAACGGATTATTTACAGTCGTTTACCGCGCGGTCGCGCGATTCCGGCCTGCAAGATGCTTGCGCGGCTCACGATCGGCGTGAGATTTTTTTGCGCAGGCAGGGCAGTGACATGCCTATTTTTGCATCATCTGGCCGAGTGTGGATATTTTTTGAGCAGAAACGATAGCGCGGCATACAATGGCGGAGGCATCCCGTCAGGGGGAACACCTCCGCCAAAACCTTCGCCGACTTCAAACAGGCCGTCCAACGAGGCCCCTATGCCGCCCGGCGGCGCTCCGGGAAGAGCTCCAGCAGCCCATCTCGCGAAGCCTTCGCCACGCCGCGTTCGGTGATCAGCCCGGTCACCAGCCGTGCCGGCGTAACATCGAAGGCGGGGTTGCGGGCCGGCGTCGCGTCCGGCGAGATGCGGACCTGCGCGATCTCACCATTGCCGGCGCGGCCCCACACCAGCGACACCTCGTCGGCGGAGCGTTCCTCGATCGGGATCTCCTTCAGCCCGTCGGCCACGGTCCAGTCGATGGTGGGCGACGGCAGCCCGACATAAAACGGCACGCCGTTGTCCGCGGCGGCGAGCGCCTTCAGATAGGTGCCGATCTTGTTGCACACGTCGCCATTGGCGGTCGTACGGTCGGTGCCGACGATGACCATGTCCACTTCGCCGTGCTGCATCAGGTGCCCGCCGGCATTGTCGACGATCAGCGTATGCGGCACGCCGTGCCCTGCCATCTCCCACGCCGTAAGCTGTGCGCCCTGGTTGCGCGGCCGCGTCTCGTCGACGAAGACATGCACCGGGATTCCGGCCTCCACCGCGAGATAGACCGGCGCGGTCGCCGTGCCGTAGTCCACGGTCGCCAGCCAGCCGGCGTTGCAATGGGTCAAAACGTTCACCCTCTCGCCTGGCTTCTTGCGCGCCGCGATGTCCTGGATGATTTTCAGGCCGTTGCGGCCAATCGAGCGGTTGAGTTCGACGTCCTCGTCGGCGATCTCCGCGGCGCGCCTATAGGCAGCCTTGGCCCGTTCGGAAGCCGGCAAGGTTTTCAGCAAGCGCGTCATCTCGTCCAGCGCCCAGCGCAGGTTGATGGCGGTCGGGCGCGTTTCGTGAAGTTTGTGCCAGACGGCTTTCAGCGCCTCATCCGAAGGGTCTTCCACCATCTGCAAGGCGACGCCATAGGCCGCCGTCACCCCGATCAGCGGCGCGCCGCGCACCCACATGTCGCGGATCGCCGTGGCGATGCCGTCCACCGTATCCACGGTCTCGACGCGGAAAGCGTGCGGCAGCCAGCGCTGGTCGATGATGTCGACCGAGCGGCCATCCTTGTTCAGCCAGATAGTCCGGTAATGCGTGTCGCCGACCTTCATAGAGCTGGCTCCTTCTCGATCAGCTTGGCCAGATTGTTAACTTCCTCGATGCCGTGGATGTTCCGGCGGTTGACCACCAGATGCCGGCCGAAACGCAGCGCCTTGGCCTCGCAGGAGGCACGCAGGTCGGCGTCCTCGATCGTCTCGAAATCGGCGTTGTGGGCGAGGCCGAGGATGCGGCGGTGGCATTCGACGCCGGCAAACCCCAGCATGTCGTCGAAGAGTTGATGAAGCACATGGTCCAGCGCCTGCTCGGAGGCGAGAACATCGCCCTGATCCTCGAACAGGCTCTTCTGATAGAGGATGCCAGTGCGCTCGGTGCGCCACAGATGCGAGAATTCGGCCCGAAAAACCGACCACGCCTCAATGACGACATCGAGCAGATACGCGCGCATGGCCGCGCGGTCGCCCGGCGCCTTCTCGTGGCCGCGCTGCGAGAAGAACGCCATCCAGAAATTTGCCAGCGCCATGCCGACATCGAAGGCCATCGGCCCGTAGAAGGCGAATTCCGGATCGATCATGCGCGTGTCGGTGTTGGTCACCATGATCGAGCCGGTATGCAGATCGCCATGCACCAGCGTCTCGGCATTGGCCGCGAACAGATGTTTTAAGCGCTGCGCCTCGACTTTCAGGTCGCGGTCGGCGCGCAGTTCTTCAACGAGCGGATCGAGCTGCGGCGATGTATGCCGGTTGAGTTTCGCGTCGAAATAAGGATCGGAGAACACGAGGTTTTCGGTGATATCGCAAAGTTCGACATTGTCGGCGAACAGCGCGAGATCGGCCTTGCGCTGCTTCGTCTCCATGTGGAAGTCCGAACCGCGGAACAGCGTGCGCGCCATGAACAGGCCGAGGTCGCGGCCGACCTTAGGGTAGATGTTGCCGGCGATCAGCCCGCGCCGCAGGATGATGTGCGGCGACAGATATTCCATGACGATCAGCGCCTGCGCCTCGTCGAAATGGAAAATCTTCGGCGTCGAGCCCGGATTGCGCGCTTCCTGTCGCGTCAGCGCGTGATACTCGAAGAAGGAGCGTTTCAGCGGCAGCGGCCAGGAATCGCCGACGAGGCGGACATAGGGCAGCGCCTGCTTGACCACCACGCCGCCCGCCGGCCCCTCGACGATGAAGACGAGGTTGAGATTGCCGTCGCCCACCTCGCGCACCCGCCAGGCGGCCGAATCGGCGCCAAGCCGCGATTGCATAGCCTCCAGGCCGCCCAGCCGCGCCGGCAGCGTTTCTACCGTCAACGCCTTGAAGGCATCATGTGCCGTCATTCAATCCTCCCCGACTATCGGCTTTGCAGCGCGACAGCATTCCGCCGCAAACTAGAAATGCCTTTGGCAATTGTCAATTGAGGTGACAATTGCTGCAAACTCGCTCTTCGGCATTCCAATCCGCGACGCCATGCCGACGCTTGAGCAGAAAAGCGGCTATTCTTCCGGATCGATCGCACTGACCACGCGCGCGACAATCTCGGTGGTTGTCGCGTCATCCAACGTTTCCACATAACGTGCTGTGCCGGCTCGCACACGGGCCTCGATATCGAAGCTCCGGACCTGATTGCATACCGCCACGCCGGTCGTTTCGTGTCCGATGACCGGCACCGCTAGACCGACATTTCGGGAATACATGCCTCCAGTGGTGATCGGCACCGTCATGCTGACACCGAGCGCATTGATCTCGCGAGGTGTAATAACAACGAAGCGATGCCGATCCTTCATCTCCCGGCCTGAAATCGGATTCGGATCGATCCAGAAGACGTCGCCCCGGCGCGGTACGCTGCTTCGCACCATCAAGAGATTTCGCGCCCAACCGACTCGCCTTCGCGCGCCCATTCGGTTTCAGCATTCAATTCGGTCAAAACCTCGGAACCCTCAAGCAGTTCATCCAGGGAATACCGCTTGCGAGAATGCCTCACAGGCCGAGCGATCAGTTCTCCCTCGGATACGGTGAGGGAAACCTGAGAACCAACGTCAAGGTCCATCAGCTTGAGGAGCGCCGGCGGGATGGTGATCACAGCCGCGCCACCCTGGCGACGGATTTTCGATGTAACCGACATTATAAGTCTCCGCTGGAAGTGCTACAAATATAGCACTTCCAGCGGCAAAACGAAACTGCCTTCGCAAACTCTATCGCAGCGTCGCCGCGATGTTGCCGCCGTCGACGGTGGTCACGTCGGCGGTGGTGCGCTCGGCCAGCGCGTGGTGCAGGAACGCTTGCGCCACGTCCTGCGCGGTGACCTCCTGGCCGAGCAGATTGCCGGACATATAGTCCTTCTCCGACAGGCCGCGCGCCTTGGAGCGGCTGGCGATCATGTCGGCGGTCAGGATGCCGGAGCGGATGCGGTCGGCGTTGACCGCGTTGGAGCGCACGCCGATGGGGCCGTATTCCAGCGCATACTGGCGCGACAGGAACAGCGTCGCCGCCTTGGGCAGGCCGTAGGCGCCGAATTTTGCGCCCGGATTGATCGCCTGCTTACTGGTGTTGAATAGCAGCACGCCACCCGTGCCCTGCTGCTTGAAGATGCGCACGGCGTTTTTCGCCGCGTTCTGATGAGCGAAGAAGTTCAGCTCGAAACTTTTCCGCAGCAGCGCGTCGTCCAGATCGCCGATCACCCCTTCCCAGGCCGCACCGGCGTTCGACACCAATATATCGAGGCCGCCATAAACCTCGACCGCCCGGTCGAACGCTGCACGCAGCGCCACGGGATTGGTGATGTCGCAGCCGACGCCGATCGACTGGTTGCCCGCCTTCTTGGCCGCCTCGGCGGCGCGCTCGGCATCGAGATCGACCACTACCGCGTGCGCGCCATAGTCGGCGAAGAGTTTTGCCGTCGCCGCGCCGATCGCGCCGGCCCCGCCGGTGACCAGCACCACCTGCCCGGTCAGCGGCTTAGGCTTGTTGGCGGCAAGTTTCGCCTGCTCCAGAGACCAGTATTCCAGCTCGAAAAGGTCGGAATGGGCTAGCGGCTGGAAGGTGCCGATGGCTTCCGCGCCCTTCACCGCCTCGATCCACATCTCGCCGACGTCGGAGGCGATCTTCGCGTCCTTCAGCGTGCGGCCATGACCGAACATGCCGAGCCCCGGCACCAGCGTCAGGCGCGGCATCGGATCGAGCATCGTGCGCTTCACGTCGTCGCGCGCGTCGTTGCTGGTGAAGTAATCTTCATAGAGATGGGCGAACGCTGCGACCCGCTCACGCACCGCGGCCTCATAACCTTTCAGGTCGGCGGCGTCCGGAGCCGGCAGCACCATCGGCCCGGTCTTGATGCGGATCGACAGGTCGGGAGTCGACACGCCAGTCTTCGCCAGCGCCTCCAGCCGCGGCCCCCGCAGGAAGTCGAGGATCGCCGGCGAGGTACGGAAATCGCTGATCATCCGGTCGAAGCGGCCTTCACCCTTCGACACCGCGACCGCGCCGCGCAGCATCGGCGCGATGTCGGAGGCTTTCGCCAGGCTGGCCGGCATCGCGGCGGGCGCGCCCGCCGGCTTGCCCTCCTTCGCCACATACTCCTCGGCGCGGGTGACCGCATCGATCATCCGGTCGTAGGCCTCCTGCGCTGTATCGCCGAAGGTAAAAATACCGTGCTTGTCGAGGATCAGGCCGATCACCGATGTGTCCTGCTCAAAAACCTCGGCCGCTGCCTTGGCGAGATCGAAGCCGGGCTTGATGTAGGGCACGAACCCGAACGTCTTGCCGAACACTTTTTCGCAGATCGGCTGGCTGTCCGCCTGGTCGATCAGAGACAGGATGGCGGTCGAGTGGGTGTGGTCGACGAATTTATGCGGCAGGAAGGCGTGCAGCAGCGTCTCCACTGAGGGATTCGGGCCGTTCGGGTCGATCAGATTGGCGCGCTGCAGCGCCACCATGTCCTCGTCCGAAAGTTTTTCGAGCTTGCGCGCCTTGAGCAGCGGCTTCAGCTTAACCGCCGGCAGGCCCTGTGGCTCGATCACACCCATGTCCCAGCCGCTGCCCTTGACGCAGAGCACGTCCCATTCGTCGCCGACGAGGTCGGTCATCACCTCCTTGACCGACGTGTTGCCGCCGCCATGCAGCACCAGCCGCGGGTCGCCGCCGAGCAGGCGGGTCGTGTAGACGCGCAGCGCCAATTCGCGCCCGACGCCCTTTTTCGCATAGGCCTCGACCAGTCTTTCAGCCTCGGCGTCATTCCACAAATTCTTCATCGTCTTCGTCCCGGTATCGGTTGGCGGTTGAGGTCACGCGGCGTTTTGGATGAGCGGCCGGTCATGACCGTTGATGATCAGGTCTCGCGCCCGGCGCGCGCGAAATCGAGAAGCCGCCGCGCCATGCCCGCGCCGACGACGAGATGGGTGCATAGTTTTCCGGCGAGAGCGGCCTTCAGCGGCTCGAACTTGCTGTCTTCCTGCACCACCACCAGCCGCTTCGGAATGGCGCGCAGCGACTCGATGTCGGCGGAGATCAGGCGGCGGTTGTAGGCGCAATCGAGCGACGTCCCCCGGCGGTCGATGACCCGCCCAGCAATGACGCCGGCCGCTCCGGCCGCATGCAACTCGCCGAGTTCGTCGAGATCGACCGCGCCGCATTTGACGATATGGCTGTCGGCGCCAACGGTGCCGATCGAAAACAGCGCCAGGTCGCAGGTGCGGATTCCGTCGAGCTGCTCGCGGATGACGGGTTCGGCGCGCAGCATCGACGCCAGCTCTTCCGTGCTCAGCACAAGCGGCGCATATAAATTCAGGCCCTTGGCGTTAAGTCGCCGCGCGATCTCCATCGTGCATTCGTCGGGCCGGTAGGAGTAGGGCGCACCGAGATTGCCGCAGAGCTGCACCACGGTCACGCCCTGAAGATCGGCATGGGCCATCTGGTCGGCGATGGTGTAGACGGTCCGCCCCCAGGCGACGCCGATGCGGGCGCCGCGCGTGATCAGGCCGAGAAAGACGTTTGCGGCGACCAGCGGTATGTCGGCGGTCGGATCGGACGAATGCGTGCTGTCCGGCACCACCCACACGGCGTCGAGCTTCAGTGCGTCCTCGAGCTCGCGTGCCAGCACGTCGTCGGCGAAAAGCTGGGTCGAGGTGGAGATGGTGACGATGCCGGTATCGCGCGCCTTGCGCAGATACATGGCGACCGACGCCCGCGAGATGTTGAGCTCGCGCGCCACCTCGTCCTGCCGCAGGCCGTGGGAATAGTAGAGCCACGCGGCCTTGTGTATGATCTGTTCCGCCGGACGGATGGGCATGTTTCCTCCGGCTTCGACAATAGTCACGGCTACTGACAAAAGTCAAACTGTCATAAATCGCCGGTTTGGATCAGGCGGAAATGGCCTCAAGCGCCGAGCGCAATTCGGGGGTGATAACTGTCGCCTTGCGTGTCGCGCGATCGACGAAGACATGCACGAAGAACCCCTCGGCGGCCACGACATCCTCGTCGTTTCGGAACAGGCCGATCTCGTAGCGCACGGATGACGTTCCGAGTTTTGTCACTCTGATTCCCGCTGCGACTACGTCCGGAAAAGCAAGCTCCGAAAAATAACGGCAGCCGGTTTCGACGACGAAAAACACGGTCTCGCCGCCGTGGAAATCGATCAGCCGATTCTCGACCAGCCAACCGTTCACCGCCGTGTCGAACAGCGAATAGTGGACCACATTGTTCATGTGGCCGTAGACGTCGTTGTCCATCCAGCGCGTCTGGATGGTCCGGAACATCCGGTAGTCCGCCCGTGCCGACGGCCTGCTCCGTTCGCTCATCGCAGTTCCTCGCTCCAAACCGTCGCTCACGCCGCCCGCTTGGCCCTCGGCCGGCCGACGCTGGTATAGGCAAAACCGTATTTCTCCACCTCGTCCTGCTTGTAGATGTTGCGCAGGTCCACCAGCACCGGTGCTTTCATCGTCTTGCCGATCCGCTCGAGATCGAGCGCCCGGAACGCGTCCCACTCGGTGACGATGACCAGCGCGTCCGCGCCTTCGGCGATCTCGTAGGGCGATTTTCCGAAATCGACATTGTCGAGCAGGGTTTTTGCCCCTTCCATGCCCTCCGGATCATAGGCGCGCACGCGGGCGCCGCCGTCCTGCAGCGCCTGGATCAAAGCCAGCGACGGCGCCTCGCGCATGTCGTCGGTGTTCGGCTTGAAGGTTAGCCCGAGCACCGCGACCGTCTTGCCACGCACCTCGCCGCCGCAGGCCGCCGTCACTTTGCGGGCCATCGCCCGCTTGCGCGAATCGTTGATGGCGACGGTCGCCTCGACAAGGCGCACCGGGCTGGCGGCATCCTGCGCCGCCTTGGCCAGCGCCATCGTATCCTTGGGAAAACACGAGCCGCCATAACCCGGCCCGGCATGCAGGAATTTCGAGCCGATGCGCTGGTCGAGCCCGATGCCACGCGCCACGTCCTGCACATCGGCGTCGAGCGCCTCGCAGAGGTCGGCCATCTCGTTGATGAAGGTGATCTTCATCGCCAGATAGGCATTGGCGGCGTATTTGATCAGTTCGGCGGAGCGGCGCGACGTGTACATGATCGGCGCGGCGTTGAGGTAGAGCGGCCGGTAGACCTCCGCCATGCAGGCCCGCGCCCGCTCGTCGTCCATGCCGATGACGATGCGGTCGGGCCGCTTGAAGTCAGAGATCGCCGCGCCTTCGCGCAGGAATTCTGGATTGGACACGACCGCGAAATCGGCACCCGGATTTGTCTCGCGAATGATGCGTTCCACCTCATCGCCGGTGCCGACCGGGACGGTCGACTTGGTGACGATGACGGTGAAGCCGCGCAGCGCGCCGGCGATCTGCCTCGCGGCGGCATAGACGTGGCTGAGGTCCGCATGGCCGTCACCGCGACGCGACGGCGTGCCGACCGCCATGAACACCACCTCGGCATCGGCGATGGTTTTGTTGAGATCGGTATCGAAGCTCAGCCGCCCTGCCCTGAGATTGGCCGAGACCAGGTCGCCGAGGCCCGGCTCGTAGATCGGGATTTTTCCACCGCGCAAGGCGTCGATCTTGGCCGCGTCGCTGTCGATGCAGACGACCTGGTGTCCGAAATCGGCGAAACAGGCCGCCGAGACCAGCCCGACATAGCCGGCGCCAACCATCAATACGCGCATAGTCTACCTTCTCTTGGATGAGGGCGCATTTCCCCGGAAACGCGCCCACGCGGGTCCTTTTGCGGCGGCATCCCTACGCCGGATCGACGCACCGGCCAACAGAAACATTTGCCGCGTAATTTCCCACGCAAATGCGACAGGGGGATAAACGTCCGGCCGGCCTGGTTTTGAAGGCAACGGCGAGCGCAGGGAGCTTACAGCCTCATTCCCGCCCCGCAAGGCTGCGGATGTTGCGCAGTTTCGGGAACAGCCACGCCCACAGCCCCGCGACTGCAATGGCGCCTACGCCGCCGAAAACAACAGCGGGAACCGTGCCGATGTAGGAAGCCATGTTTCCGGCGCGGAATTCGCCGAGTTCGTTGGACGCTCCGACGAAGACCATATTGACCGCGTTCACGCGACCGCGCACCTCATCCGGCGTCCACAACTGAATCAGCGTCTCGCGCACATAGACGCTGACCATGTCGGTAGCGCCGAGCATGGCGAGCGCGAAGATCGATACCCAGGTGATCGTCGAGACGCCGAATACGATGGTGAAGGCACCGAACAGCCCGACAAACACGAGCATGATGATGCCCGCACGGTCGCGCAGCGGATGGCCGGCAAGCCAGACGGCAACCAGCAGGGCGCCGATGCCCGGCGCAGCGCGCAGCATGCCGAGTCCCCACGGCCCAAGATCGAGAATATCTCGTGCATAGACCGGCAGCAGGGCGACCGCACCGGAAAGCAGCACCGCAAAGAGGTCGAGCGATATGGCGCCCAGCACGACCTTTTCGCTCCAGATGTAGCGGAACCCGGCGAACAGAGTATCCAGCGACGGGCGTTCCGCACCGGCCTGCCGGGCCGGCTTGGGAATGACGAAAATCAATATCGCGCTGGCCACCATCAGCAGCGTGGCCAAACCGTAGGCTACCTCGGCCGAAATGCCGTAGAGCAGGCCGCCGGCAACCGGCCCGACGATCGTCGCAGTCTGCCAGGCGGACGAATTCCATGCGACGGCATTGGCGAAATCCTCGGGCGGTACCAGATTGGCGACCAGCGAAGCGGCGGCCGGGCCGAAGAAGGCGCGCGCAACGCCGAACATGGCTAGCACCGCGAAAACAGGCATGACGCTGTTCAATCCACGGAGCGTAAGCAAAAGCAGCGCCAGCGCGCATGCCGCCTCAAGCATTGCCGCCAGTCCCATGACAAAACGGCGCCCGAACCGGTCAGCAATAGCGCCGGTGACAAGCACGAGCAGCAGCGATGGGATGAACTGAACGATGCCGACAAGCCCGAGATCATAAGGATCTCTCGTCAGGTCGTAGACCTGCCAGCTTACAGCCACGGAAACGATCTGGGTCGAGAACGTCGCCAGGAAACGTGCCGACCAGAAGGCGAGGAACGGGCGGTGCCGGAAGGCAGCATAGCGCTGGCTTGCGGCTGTCGCGGTTTGAGAAGACATCGGGCTCGGTATGCGAGTGAAGGAACCGCGCTGTCCTTAGCGCGGTTCGCGGCCGTTATCGCCCCTAATTCGCGGCTGGACCAAGAAGAAGGCGGGCTCCCTCCGAGATTGGCGGATCGGCGGTGCGTCCTTCGAAGCCCGCCATGTCTTACCCCTCGGCCTTGAACGTTTCCGCTTCCTTGCGGATCTTTTCCCAATCGTTGCCGTGGCGCTTCAGAAGTTCGCGCGCCTGGCGTGGCGAGAGGTCGGTCGTTTCCGCCAGATGCTTAACCTCGAGTTCCTGGCCTGCCGCCAACTGGCCTTCTTGCTTCGCTGTCTTCGCCATCGGGTCTTCCTCCGTTGGCTGGTTCAACGCGCGGGTGGCAGAAAAGTCGCACGGCAATCTTTGCCAGGTCAAGAAGGGAGTCCCAAGCGCCGGACGATCATCCCGGAACTTCTTCTCGCACATGCGAGTTTCCGCTGGAGCGAATGGAGATTTTTCGATGATCAAATGGCTTGTCCGGCTCGGTCTGGCGGTGGTGGCGACACGGCTCGCCGCAAAATACATGGCGCCCGACGCTGAAGCCGAACCCGTTCCGGCAGATGCATCTTCAGGAAAGCCAAAAAGACGGAGGACAATGAAATGACCCGCTTCGGTTTGGCCGCCGCCGCGCTGGCCGGATATGTGGCCTATCGAATTGGCCGCCGGCTGGTCGAGGAAAACAGCAGCGAAGACAAGGCTGTCGCAAGGGCTACACGACGCCGGAAGGTCCATCGCGCTCCGCCGCCGCATATCGGCGTCGATGTCAGCGCCAAGACACCTGGCCAGAGCCGGCCACATTGATCTCGCTGAGACCGCCGAGGCGGTTAGTGTTCCGTCAGCGCTTCGTTGAGCAGGTCGAGGTCGACGTAGAAATACCGCACCAGGCAGCGCTGGACCTCTTCGGCGTCGAAGCCGTGACTTCTTAGATACGAAACCGATTCCTGGATGGCGCGCCGGTCGACGAGTTTTGTCTTGCGGTCGTCCTGGGCATCCATGAGGGCGTCCATCTCGGCGATGTTCCGATTCTTGGACAGGATTTGCATATGGTTTCCCGCAGGCTTCATGCCTGCCAAAGTATCGAATTAAGGATAACAAAACGCTAATGCCGGCCGGGAGCGCGCCGCGCACTGTCGGGGAAGAAGATTGCGCGAGAATGACGCCCGCCGCGAAACCGCGACGGGATGGGCAATCATTCTTCGCTTATGGAGTAGCCGGCGCCGCGCACGGTGCGGATGACGTCAGGCAGGCGGCCGGTGTTCACCGCCTTGCGCAGCCGTCCGACATGCACGTCGACGGTGCGCTCGTCGATGTAGATCGTCTCGCCCCAGACATTGTCGAGCAGTTGCCCGCGCGAGAATACCCGGCCGGGATGCCGCATCATGAATTCCAGCAGCCGGAACTCGGTCGGCCCAAGCCTGATCTCGCTCTTCTTGCGGTAGACCCGGTGCGATTCGCGGTCGAGCACGATGTCGCCGACCTTCAGCACCGAGGACAGCACCTCCGGCTTGGCGCGCCGCAGCAGCGCTTTCACCCGCGCCACGAATTCCGGCGTCGAGAACGGTTTTACCAGATAGTCGTCGGCGCCGGTGGCCAGCCCGCGCACCCGGTCGCTCTCCTCGCCGCGCGCCGTCAGCATGATGATAGGCAGCCGCTCGGTCTCCGGCCGCATCCTGAGCCGCCGACAGAGCTCGATGCCGGAGACGGCCGGCAGCATCCAGTCGAGCACCAGCAGGTCCGGCACGTTTTCCTGGAGCCGTATCTCAGCCTCGTCGCCGCGCATGACGACCTCGACCTGATAACCTTCCGATTCCAGATTGTAGCGGAGGAGGACGCCGAGCGGTTCTTCGTCCTCGACCACCATGACCTTCGGAGCGATCATCGCACCTCGCTTGAAATTATTCGGCGAGGACGGTCGTCGCCGTCTCGTCGAGTTTCGGGCGGTTCGCCGGAAGCTGCGAGCCGGTCAGCACATAATAGGCGTTTTCCGCAATGTTGGTCACGTGGTCGCCGATGCGCTCCAGATTCTTGGCGCAGAACAGCAGATGCGTGCAGGTGGTGATGTTGCGCGGGTCTTCCATCATGTAGGTCAGCAATTCGCGGAACACCGAAGTGTATTTGAGGTCGATCTTCTCGTCTTCGGCGCGCAGCCTGTCGAGTTCGTCCGGCTTGCGTCCGGTATAGGCGGCAATCACACCGCTGATCTGGGCGAGCACCAGCGTCGCCATGTCGTCGATGCCGTGCGACAGACCGCGCGGCGTGGCGCCCTCGCCGATCGCGCCAACGCGCTTGGCTACATTCTTGGCGAGATCGCCGATGCGCTCGAGGTCGCCGGCCATGCGGATGGCGCCCAACACGGCGCGCAAATCCTGCGCCATCGGCTGGCGCTTGGCGATCAAGGTGATAGCCCGGTCATCCAGCTCGCGCTGCTTGGCGTCCATGACGGTGTCTTCGGAAATGATCCGCTGCGCCGCTGCCGTGTCGGTGTGCAGCAGCGCCCGGATCGAATCGCCGACCATCGAGCTCGACAGATCGGCCATGTCGCGGATCAACTGGTCGATCTGTTCCAGATCCTCGTCGAACGAGGCAACGGTATGTTCGCGCATTCTCGTGTTCCTTGAGCCGGATCAGCCGAAGCGGCCGGTAATATAGTCCTGCGTGCGCTTGTCGTCGGGGTTGGTGAACATCTTGTCCGTCGCCCCTTCCTCGACCAGGTAGCCCAGATGGAACATGGCGGTGCGTTGCGACACGCGCGCCGCCTGCTGCATCGAGTGCGTCACGATGACGATCGTGTAGTTGGCGCGCAATTCGTCGATCAGCTCCTCCACCTTGGCGGTGGCGATCGGGTCGAGCGCCGAGCAGGGTTCGTCCATCAGGATGACTTCCGGCGACACGGCGATGGCGCGGGCGATGCAGAGGCGCTGCTGCTGGCCGCCGGAAAGCCCGGTGCCGGGCTCGTGCAGACGATCCTTGACCTCATTCCAGATCGCCGCCTTCTGCAGACTGGATTCAACGATGCCGTCGAGATCGGCCTTGCTCTTGCTGAGGCCGTGGATCTTCGGGCCGTAGGCGACATTCTCGTAGATCGACTTCGGGAACGGGTTGGGTTTCTGGAACACCATGCCGACGCGGGCGCGCAATTCGACCACGTCGATCCTCGGGTCGTAGATGTTCTCGCCATCGAGGGTGATGTTGCCGCCGACGCGGCAGATCGGGATCGTGTCGTTCATGCGATTGAGGCAGCGCAGGAAGGTCGACTTGCCGCACCCCGACGGGCCGATCAGCGCCGTCACCTGGTTTTCGCGCACGTCGAGATTGACGTCGAACAGCGCCTGCTTCTGGCCGTAATGAACGGTGACCTTCTCGCCCTTTACCTTGATCGCCGGACCGACCGACTGGTCCCGAAGCTTCTGCTCGACCTTGGCTTCCGTCATGATGTTCATGTCCCTCTACCCCTTACCAGCGGCGCTCGAAGCGCTTGCGCAGGATGACAGCTATGGCGTTCATCACGATCAGGAACGCCAGCAAGATGAGAATCGCGGCGGATGTCTTCTGCTGGAACCCGGGCTCCGGAAAATCCGCCCACATAAATATCTGCACAGGCAGAATCGTCGCCGGGTCGGTGAATCCGCCGGGTATGTCGACGATGAAGGCAACCATGCCGATCATCAGCAGCGGCGCCGTCTCGCCGAGCGCATGCGCCATGCCAAGGATCGTGCCGGTCATGATGCCCGGCATCGCCAGCGGCAGCACATGATGGAACACAGTCTGAACCTTCGACGCGCCGATGCCCAGCGCCGCTTCGCGGATCGACGGCGGCACCGCTCGGATGGAGGCGCGCGACGCGATGATGATGATCGGCAGCGTCATCAGCGCCAGCACCATGCCGCCGACAAGCGGCGCCGAGCGCGGCAGGCCGAAGAAATTCAGGAACACGGCAAGTCCGAGCAGGCCGTAGACGATCGAGGGAACGGCGGCGAGATTGTTGATGTTGACCTCGATGAGGGTCGTCCACCGGTTCTTCGGCGCGAATTCCTCCAGATAGATCGCGGCGGCGACGCCGATCGGGAAAGCGATCGCCAGCGTCACGACCATGGTGAGAAACGAACCGACGATAGCGCCCCAAACGCCGGCAAGCTCGGGTTCGCGGCTGGCGCCGGAAAAAAAGAAGATCGAGTTGAACCGGCTCTCGACGAGGTTCTGCGCCTTGAGGGCATCGAGCCACACGATCTCCTTGTCGGAAATCTTGCGCGAGCTTTCCGGCATGTCGATAATCCGCAGAGAGGCGGTGCCGTTCGCCGCGGGTGCGGTGCCCGACAGCTTTTTAAGAACCAGGCCTTTCGCAGCCACTCCGCCATCGGCGCCCTTCGCGAGTTGCGTGAGCTTGACCGTTCCACCGTTCATCTCGACGAGAAGCGAGGAAGCGCCGCTGGTTAGCTGCAGCACGCCGCCCTCGCCTTCCGTAGCGCCGGCGCCGCGGGCGATCGCCAGTATCGCATCGCTTGAGAAGGTCACGTCGACGTCGCCGCTGTCGGCCGAGGCGGTCACCTCGCCTGTCAACGCCGACACGCTGCCGGCGTCGGCAAGAAGACCCTTGAAATAGAGGTCGGCGAAATCGTCCACAGGAACGGCGTAGTCGACCGTCTTGCCGAGCATGGACGGGTCCTTGGCGATGTCTTGCCGCAGCAGCAGACCGGCGCCCGTAGAGACGAGGCCGCGCACCAGCCGCCGGTCCTGGCGGCTGCTCGCATCGGGAACCTTCGCCGCCAGGGCGTCTTGAACGATGGCATCGTAGTTGACCGTATCGAGCTTGGCCGGATCCACCTTGGCGGCCGAAAGATCAAGCGGCAGCGTCAGATAGTTCATGCGCAGCGCCGGGATCGCCTCAGTGACGATCGTCGACAGCAACAGAATGAGAAAAAGGGCGGCGAGCCCTACCGCTCCGGCGCCCAGCCATTTGAAGCGCAACTCGGCCGCATAACGCTTCTTGAGGCGCGCCTTGGCCGTGTCGTCTGTATGGATGCTCGTCGGACGGGTTGCGATGCCGGGAAAGGCGGTGGTGTCAGTCATATTGCTCTCGATACTTCTGGACGACGCGCAACGCGACGATGTTGAGGGCAAGCGTGATGCAGAACAGGACCAGTCCGAGCGCGAAGGCAGCCAACGTCTTGGCGCTGTCGAACTCCTGATCCCCCACGAGGAGCGTGACGATCTGAACGGTCACCGTCGTTACCGCTTCGAGCGGATTGAGCGTCAGGTTGGCCGCCAGGCCCGCCGCCATGACCACGATCATCGTCTCGCCGATGGCACGGCTGACCGCGAGCAGCATAGCCGACACGATGCCCGGGAGCGCGGCGGGGATGACCACTTTGCGGATCGTTTCCGACTTGGTCGCGCCAAGGCCGGCCGAGCCGTCGCGGAGCGATTGGGGCACGGCATTGATGACATCGTCGGACAGAGATGAAACGAAGGGGATGATCATGATTCCCATGACGATGCCCGCCGCCAGCGCGGACTCCGACGCCACGCTCAGTCCGACGCTTTCGCCGAGATTGCGGAAGAACGGGGCCACGGTGAGCGCGGCGAAGAAGCCATAGACGACGGTCGGGATGCCGGCGAGTATTTCGAGGACCGGCTTAGCGACCGCGCGCACCTGCTTTGAAGCGTAGTCGGAGAGATAGATAGCGGCCATCAACCCCACGGGGGCCGCGACCAGCATGGCAATCAACGTGATCAGCAAGGTGCCGACAAACAGCGGAACGATGCCGAAAATCTCGGTATTGACATCGCCCGCCTGAGCGCCCGCGCCGGTGAAGGCGCTTTGCGGGCTCCAATGCGTGCCGAACAGGAATTTGTAGAACGGTACCTGCTCAAAGAAGCGGAACGATTCGAAAATCAGCGACAGGACGATGCCGATCGTCGTCAGGATCGCGACAGCGGAACAGACGATCAGGAAAACACGGACGATACGCTCGACGACGTGGCGCGACCGATAGGCCGGCGCGATTCTGGAATAGGCCCAGAGGAATCCGGCCACGGCAAGCGCAGCCGCCACAACCAGGATGACCCAGCTACTCGTCGCGTGAGCGGATTTGAAAACCGCGGCCGCCGCTTCCTTCGTCGCGTCGGTGAAGCCGACGACCCCGCCGAAGGCAATCGCGCGGGCGTCGCGCAGGAAAGCCTCCACCTGCGGCACGCCCATGCCAGCAAGTTCCGCCGCGAAACGGTTTTCGACGACCGACGCTTCAATTCCCGGCGTTATGATGCCCCAGACGATGACGGCAAGAAGAGCAGGCCCGGCGGACACGAGCGCCAGGAACATACCGTGCTGGCCGGGCAGCGAATGGAGCTTGGCGACTTCACCGTCGACACAGGCAATCGCGCGGGAACGCCCGACAAAAAATACGACTATGAAAAGAGCGATGAGAGCAAGGACGAGGTAGCTGACCATTTTCAGGAACTCGAATCCGCCGTTTTCAAGGACGCACACCTTCCCGGATCAAACATCCGGCCTTCCGAGCACGGAACAGCCGGCCCGGGCAAGTCTCTCGCCCGGGCCGGCCATTTGAAGCCTATCAGGAACCCATGCCCTTGAGAGCCTTGGCGTCAGCGGCCGACTGGGCGCGCTGGTCGTCCGGCAGCGGGATCAGGCCCTTGTCGGCCAGATAGCCCTCGGGACCCCAGGCGGCGTCAGAAGTGTATTCGGCGATGAACTCTTCCATGCCGGGAATCGTGCCGACATGCTCTTTCTTGGCGTAGATGAAGAGCGAGCGCGACACGCCATATTTGCCCGACGCAATATTCTCGAAGGTCGGCTCGACGCCGTCAATCTTGTGACCCTGCAGCTTGTCGGCGTTCTGGTCGAGGAAGGAGAAGCCGAAGATGCCGAAGGCGGCCGGATTGGCTTCGAGCTTCTGTACGATCAGGTTGTCGTTCTCGCCGGCTTCGACGAAAGCGCCGTCCTCGCGGATTTCGCCGCAGGCCTTGGCGTTCGCGGCCTTGACCTCTTCCTGGCAGGCTTCGGTCATCACGAGTTCGACGAAGGCGTCGCGCGTGCCCGACGTGGGCGGCGGGCCAAGAACCTCGATCTTCGAATTCGGGAGCGACGCGTCGATGTCAGACCAGTTCTTGTACGGATTGGGCACGACCTTCCCGTCGACGGCGACGTTCTTGGCGAGAGCCTTGAATATCTCTTCCTTCGTCAGGTCCGCAACCGCACCGGCCTTGGAGTTGGAGAGCACGATGCCGTCGAAACCGACCTTGATCTCGACCGGGGTAACACCGGCGGCCTTGCAGGTCTCAAGCTCGCTGTCCTTGATGGCACGCGAGGCATTGGTGAAGTCGGGGGTGTTCTCGCCGACGCCGCCGCAGAACAGCTTGATGCCGCCGCCAGTGCCGGTGGATTCGACCACGGGGGTCTTGAACTTGCCGCCCTGGCCGAGCTTCTCGGCGACAGCGGTGGTGAACGGAAACACGGTGGACGATCCAACGATCTGGATCTGGTCGCGCGCGGCGGCATAGCCGGCCGAGGCGGCAAGCGCCAAGGCCGCAGCCGACGCTGTGAGGATAGCTTTTTTCATGGGGCCTGCTCCTGTCGGAAAATTTGGCTAGCACGCCTGTCATCGGCGTCACGCGGAGAGGCCTTAACGAGCCTATGTAACAGTTGCATGACAGTTTCGTGTCGAATGGGTAAACCGCCCGTTCAACATTTCCTACAGGTGCCCCGTGCGTCTGCGGACGATTCGTTTGGCGTGGGAAATGTCATCGGAATCCCTGCCAGCCTGAAAGGCGCGTCATAGTCCGAGGCGTATAGGCGGCAGTTTTTCGCCGGCTTACTTCAGGTCGGCCGCAGCCGCGTGAAATGTCCCATCTTGCGGCCGGGCCGGGCTTCCGCCTTACCGTAGAGATGCAGCACCAGATCGGGCTCCCGCAGCAACTCCGGCGCGCGAAGAACGTCGTCGCCGACCAGATTTTCCATCACGCAGTCGCAATGCCTGCGCGCGTCTCCCAGCGGCAGGGCAACTACGGCGCGGATATGCTGTTCGAATTGCGAGACCGCGCAGGCGGCTTCGGTCCAGTGCCCCGAATTGTGAACGCGCGGCGCGATCTCGTTGGCAAGCAGGCCGCCGTCGCCCAGCACGAAGAACTCGACGCCAATGACGCCGACATAGTCCAGCGCCTCAAGTATGGAGAACGCCGCCTCGGTCGCCGCCTTCGCGGTCGCCGGCGAAACAGAAGCTGGCAAAGTCGAGCTATGGAGGATGCCGTGCCGGTGCACGTTTTCGGCGGGATCGAAAGCGGCGATTGCGCCATCCGCCGCGCGCGCCGCGATCACCGAAATCTCGCGGTCGAACGGCACGAATTTTTCGAGGATAAGCGGCACGCCGCCCATCGCGGCGAAATCGCCGGCCGGATCGTCCGCGAAGTCGCGGAACAGGCGCTGGCCTTTTCCATCATAACCCAGCCGCCGTGTCTTCAATATGCCGCTGCCGCCAAACGCTGCCAGCCCGGCGGCGAGATCGCCATCGCTGCCGACGGCCCGGAAATCGGCGGTCTTCACGCCGATGTCGTTGAGAAACGTCTTTTCGGTCAGCCGATCCTGCGACACTTTTAACGCACGAGGCGGCGGAAAAACTGGAACGGAGGCCGCAAGCCGTTCGGCGGCGGCGACCGGCACGTTCTCGAACTCGTAGGTCACGACGGCAGACACATGCGCCAATTCGTCCAGCGCGGCCGGATCGTCATAGGCAGCGACTATCTGCCTGTTAGCAACTTGCGCGGCCGGGCAATCCGCCTGCGGCTCCAGGATCACGGTGCGATAGCTCAGCCGCGCCGCGGCCATCGCCAGCATGCGGCCGAGCTGGCCGCCGCCGATGATGCCGATGGTCGAATTTTGCTGAAGCGGCTTTGTCATGCGTCGGATGGCGCCTCGGCCACGGCGGCGGTCTGCCGCGAGCGCCAGTCCTCCAGCCGTGCCGCCAGCCCCTCGTCGGTGAGGGCAAGGACAGCGGCGGCCAGCAGCGCGGCATTCACCGCGCCGGCCCGCCCGATCGCCAGCGTGCCCACGGGAATGCCTGCCGGCATCTGGACTATGGAAAGCAAAGAGTCCTGTCCGGACAACGCCTTGGATTCCACCGGCACGCCAAACACCGGCAGTGAGGTCAAGGCCGCCGTCATCCCCGGCAGATGGGCCGCTCCGCCGGCCCCCGCGATGATCACCTTGTGGCCGGCTGCCTTTGCGCCTGTGGCGAAATCATAAAGCCGTTTCGGGGTCCGATGCGCCGAGACGATGCGGTCGTCATGCGGCACGCCGAGCGCGTCCAGCGTCTCGGCGGCATGTTTCATGGTCGCCCAGTCGGACTGGCTGCCCATGATGATCGCCACATCGGCTCTGCGTTCGGTCACGGTGTATCCCCGATCGTACGGAATGCGGCGCATAACGGAATTCCGGGAGGCTCGCAAGGATAGCCGGCGCGGAACGGCCTGTTGCCACCACCGGCAGCATGTTCCGGCGGCGACTTTGTTCCAGGTCCGGCGAATGGCTTGACGCACGCTTGCGGCGACAGAGGCGTTTGGCTACGCCTTCGACCATGACAACGCATCGCTTTAGCGCCACCCACTGGCACAATGTGCTGGGCACCTTGCCTCCCGCCCTCACCATCGCGTCGGGCGATACGGTGATCACCGAAACGATCGACGCTCACGGCATCGACAAGGACGGCGTCAAGCGCGCCCCCGAGCCGAACCCGATGAACGGCCCGATCTTCGTGACCGGCGCCGAGCCGGGCGACGCGCTGAAGGTCGAAATCCTGCGGATGACGCCGATCCGCGCCACGGGATGGACCCGGGCGTCGCTGGCGGGCAACGTCGTCGACCCGGAATTCGTCCGCGGCCTGCCGCCGCGCGACAAGACGAACTGGCGGATCGACCGGCAGGCGCTGACGGCCACCCCGGAGCCCGCCGTGCCGGGCCTCGAGCACCTCGTCCTGCCGCTGGAACCGATGATCGGCTGCTTCGGTGTGGCGCCGGGCGGCGGCCAGGCCTTCTCCACCGCGACCAGCGCCGAGAACGGCGGAAACATGGATTACCGGGGTTTTGGCCCAGGCGCGACCGTGTGGTTCCCCGTCGCCGTGCCCGGCGCCCTGTTCTTCCTCGGCGACTGCCACGCGACGCAGGGTGACGGCGAGATCGTCGGCACCGGCATCGAGACCTGCTTCGACGTCGAGATTCGCCTGACCGTCGAAAAGCACTGCAATCTTGTCTGGCCGCGTGGCGAGAGCGCCACCGACATCTTTTCGGTGGGCAACGCCAGGCCGCTCGACCAGGCGCTGCAGCATGCGACGACCGACATGTTCAACTGGCTGACCGGCGACTACGGCCTGAGCCCGCAAGCCGCCAGCCACCTCATGGGACAGGTCGTCCGTTACGACGTCGGCAACGTCTTCGACCCGGCCTTCACCATGGTCTGCCGAATCGAAAAGAAGTGGCTGCCGAAGCGCTGAAGGCCAGCAGGCGGGAACTCCGGGCTGCCCGAAATGACGTCGCGCGCATGATCAATGCGCGCGACGCCGGGCCGCTCACGCGATAATGTCGGGGATAATCCGGTCTTCCAGCGTGACCAGCCGGTCCTTGATCGCCAGTTTCTTCTTTTTCATGCGCTGGATCTGCAGCGGATCGCAGGCCATGGCGATCATCGCGTTGATCGCGGCGTCGAAATCGGCATGTTCTTGTTTGAGCTTGGCGAACTCGAGACGAATCTCGGTCTGATCCTGGTCCGACATGGGTTTCCGTCAACGAAATTCCGGCGCCGGGCGCCAAATGAGGCGGGTCCGGTCGTGCTGGGCCGCCCGGCGCGAACCCAATACCATATTTCGCCGTTTCAGGAAATCCTACCAGATCGCATTCGACATTGCCGCAATCTGGTGGCAGAGTGTCACCGTACCGTCACACGGCGGCATGGGCGGTAGCCGCGGTATGGCGTGCGATCGAGGAAACCATGAAGGGAGAAGCAAGCATGTCTCTTGCCCACCACCTTGACGAACTTCAGCGGAAACACGGCGACATCGAACGCCAGATCGACGAGGCATTGAGCCATCCGTCGGTGGACGATCTCGAAATCGTGACCCTCAAGCGACGCAAGTTGGCACTGAAAGACGAAATGGAGAAATTGAGGCATACCACGCACTGAGCCAGACATCGGTTCAGAAACGTTTCCCGGCGCCCGGCGGCAATTCTTGCCGCTAGGGCGGTAGTTGGTTTTTATCTGCGAGCCTTCACATCGCTGCTCGACAGAATGTCGAGGCGTTGGCAATCCGATTTATGCTTGGGTCGGCCTCATGCCGTCCAGAACTGATCCAGCCAGATGTTCAGTTTGAGAAAGCCGTTTTCGCTGACGGCATAGACGCGCCGCGTTCCCTCGGCCCTGGCGCTCACCAGCCCGGCATCCAGCAGGACTTTCAGATGCTGCGAGACCGCCGGCCTCGACACCGGCAGGCCGGAGGCCAATTCACCGACCGTCTTCGGCCCGCGCCGGAGTTCTTCCAGCAGATGTCGCCGGTGTGGGTCTGCAATTGCCGCGAACGCGTCAGTGAGCATGACCTAATGGTGCGGCAAGTCCCGAAAATACTCAACCGTCTTGTTCGGGCTTGATTCGCGGATCAAGCCGCGCCGCTTCGGGGGTCGCGCCACGCTCGGACGGCATGGTCTTGAACGCCTCGCGGGCATCGACGGGCACCGGCGCGCGCTTCGAGATGCGCAGCAGCGTGTAGGCGGCTAGCGCGATATGCGCGGCGGCCGTCGCCAGGAACAGGCTCTCCGGCCGCATCCAGCTCATCAGCAATGACCCCAGCAGCGGGCCGATCATCGTGCCGAACCCGTAGAGCAGCAGCAGGCCGCCCGACACTTTCACGAAATCTTCGGGACTCGCATGATCGTTGGCGTGCGCCACCGCCAGCGAATAGAGCGTGTAGGCGAGCGCGCCATAGCAGGCGGTCATGACGATGACCGTTACGCCGCCGCGTGGCGTGGCGAAGAACACAAGCAGGCCGAACAGCGCCGCGCCCAGCGAGGCAGCGGCGAGCACGTAGCGCCGGTCCGTCCGGTCCGAGACGCGGCCGACAGGCAGTTGCATGGCGGCGCCGGCGACGACGACAAGGCTCATCATCAGCGCGATCTCGGCCGTGGTTATGCCGATGCGGGCGCCGTAGACGGCGCCCAGCGTGCCCCAGGCGCCATTGGCCACGCCGACCAGCAGGCAGCCGAAGAAGGCGACCGGCGAGTTTGCATACAGGCTTCTGACGTCGAGCGAGACGTCCTGCAGCGGCTTTGGCGTCGCGGCCGTCGACATGGCGGTCGGCAGCAGGGCGAGGCAGAAGAAGATGCCGGCCACCATGAACAGCGAATCGGAACGCACGTCCCCCGCCGCGACGATCATCTGGCCGGCCATGATCGAGGCATAGGTCACCATCATGTAGAGGCCGAAGACCGTGCCGCGGTTCTCGTTGGTCGCCTTCTCGTTCAGCCAGCTTTCGATGACCATAAAGGCGCCCGCCATGGTGAAGCCGGTGGCGGCGCGCAGGATGATCCAGGCGACGGGATGGATCATCAGCCCGGTCAGCAGCGCGATGATCGCGCCGGACGCAGCAAACGCCCCGAAAGCCCGCACATGCCCGGCGCGCCTGACAAGGCGCGGTGCAAGGAAACAGCCCGCAACGAACCCACCTGCCCAGGCCGTGCCGAGCAAGCCGAGCACGGTTGTCGAGAATCCTTCTTCCTGCCCTCGCAGCGGCAGCAGCAGACCATGCAGGCCCGACGCCGCCAGCAGGAAGGCGGTGCCGCGCAGCAGGGAAAGGATCGGCCGGTAGGTCGCAAACATCATTCAATCCGGATCAGAAGAGGAAGGGACCGGCGTTACAATAGCCGATTTCGTCCATAGCGTGACCACGACATACGACGCCGGGTGCCGCCGGCCGGCTGCTTCGTCTGCAATAGACCTCCGCCGGTTGCCCGCGCGCCCGGAGCCAACTCATGCCCAATCCTGACAGCGCGGAAAGCAACGTTGCTGAAAGAGCCTACCACCGAGGAAGATGGCTACGTCTCATCCCCGGCAAAATAGTCTCCAATGTCCCGATGCCCTTCCAGCACGTTGACGACCTCGAAGAGGTCATCTCGATAGCGGAAGAAGATCACATAGCTTCCGAATGCCACGCTGCGCAGATCCGGCCGCAATTCCGGCCTCGACCGCCCCATCGTGCCGGGCAGTGATGCAAGGTGCCGACACTTCTGGTGAAGTCGAGCGCGGAAGTTTTCAGCCGTTCTGCGGCTGCCGCTTTCCGTTGCGATGTAGAGCGTGATGTCCGCGATGTCGGCTCGGGCGACATCGGTGTAACGCAGCGTGGCCACGATCAGCCCTGTGTCCGCGCGGCCTCCCATTCATCGAGGCGCCGGTCCACGTAAGCGTCGACCTCCTCGGCGCTATGGCTGCCGCCCTTCGCGATCGACGCATCAATGGTCTCACGCAACGCCTTCAGCTTCGCCTCGCGCTCCTCCACCAGCCGCAAGCCTTCCCTGACTATCTCGCTCTGCGAACCGTAGCGGCCTTCCTTGACCAAGTCGTCGACGAAGTCTTCCCAGCGTTTTCCGATCGATACATTCACGGCGCAATCTCCTGTCTGGTCGCGCCATCCTATAACATAAATTGAACAACGAGTGTTAAGCGCTTGTCGCCCACGACCTCGCTCACTTTCGAAAAAGCGCCTCGGCCGCAGATTTCGTCTGGCCGCGTTTGGCGCGTTCTTCCTCCAGTCGTTCGATCTCGGCTTTCAGCAGCCCGATCCGTTCGGACAGTTCATCGACGGACACCAGGGATATGTCCTGGCCCACCACGTGGGCACTTGCCGGCTTGCGTGGTTCGTCGTCGAATATCGCCATCTTCGACCTCCGGTTTGCCAGATCGGCGGACACCCTACATAAGGGCTGACCCAATAGGCAATTGCGGCGGCAGGACAGATCGGAGCGAAAGATGATGGCGGACGACACGAAAATCCCGGCGCGCATGACGGCGGTGGCGATCTCGCAGCCGGGCGGGCCGCTGGTGCTCAAGCCGGAGAAACGAGCGGTTCCAGAACCCGAAGGGCGCGAGATCCTGATCCGTGTGAGCGCAGCCGGCGTCAATCGGCCGGACGTGCTTCAGCGCAAGGGCGCCTATCCGCCACCGCCCGGCGCTTCGGACCTGCCAGGGCTGGAAGTGGCGGGAACGGTGGCGGCAGTCGGCCCGGGCGTGAAGCGCTGGCGGGTCGGCGACGCGGTCTGTGCGCTGACGCCAGGCGGCGGCTATGCGGAATTCTGCAAGGTCGACGAAACCAACGCTTTGCCGGTGCCCGCGGGTTTCACCAAGACCGAGGCGGCCGCCCTTCCCGAAACCTTCTTCACCGTCTGGCACAACGTGTTCGAGCGCGGCGGCCTGAAGTCAGGAGAAACATTGCTCGTCCATGGAGGCAGTTCGGGCATCGGCACGGCCGCCATCCAACTCGCCAAGGCATTTGGCGCGACGGTCATCACCACCGCCGGTTCGCCCGACAAATGCGAAGCCTGCCGTGCGCTCGGCGCCGATCTCGCCATAGACTACAAGATGGAGGATTTCGTCGAGGCCGTAAAGACCTTTACATCAGGCAAGGGCGCCAACGTCATCCTGGACATGGTCGGCGGCAACTATGTCGACCGCAACTATTCGGCGGCGGCGGTCGAGGGGCGCATCGTGCAGATTGCCACGCAGATGGGGGCGACGGCCAGCGCCGATGTGTCGAAGATCATGGTCAAGCGCCTCGTCCACACCGGCTCGACGCTGAGGCCGCGCACCACCGAGTTCAAGGGCGCGGTCGCGGCGGCTCTGGAGGCCCAGGTCTGGCCGCTGCTCACCGCCCGCCGCGTCGTGCCGGTGATGGACATGATCTTTCCGTTCAAGGAAGCCTGGCGCGCCCACGAGCGGATGGAAGAGGGCGAGCACATCGGCAAGATCGTCCTCGACGTGGCTTGACGCACAGCGGCGCACTGCCGCCGGCATGACCGAGGCCTTCGCTCTCGGCAAGCGTCGCGCGGCCAACCACGTGGCCGCGAGAAAATTCAGGCCATGCCGAGCGCGGCCATGTAGAGGTCGAGGATCGCTTCCTCTTCCTGCCGCTCGTTGGCGTCCTTCTTGCGCAGGCGGATGATCGTCCGCACGGCCTTGGTGTCGAAACCCGTGCCCTTCATCTCGGCGTAGACGTCCTTGATGTCGTCGGCGATGGTCTGCTTTTCCTCTTCCAGTCGCTCAATGCGCTCGATGAAAGCCTTGAGCTGGCCTGCCGCGACGGTCTGGCTGGTTTCGGTGATGTCTTCGGCCATGTCTGTCTCCGAACGGCGATTGAAAGGGCCGCGACTCGGAAGCGCGGCGAGGACGCGGTTCGATGCCCGAAGCGTGAAGGAGGGTCAAGAGCGATGCGTGTTGCCGTCCGGGAATGCCCATACCGGAGCGGGCAGGCGGGCGTTTGTGGCGCGACGGGTCGCCAGTCAGCTTCCGCCGCGATCCATTGGAAACAGGCCGCCTGTCAATGGTCCTTCGGGCGATTCTGCTCGAAGACGGCCTTCTTGGCGTCGGAAGCCTCGGTCTGGTGTAGCGCCTGCCATTCGGCATAGGGCATGCCGTAGACGATTTCGCGAGACGCTTCCTTCGACAGGTCGGTGCCGGACGCTTCAGCCGCCTCGCGATACCAGTTCGACAGGCAGTTGCGGCAAAAACCCGCGAGGTTCATCAGGTCGATATTCTGCACGTCGCTTCGTTCGCGCAAATGCTCGACCAGCCGCCGGAAAGCCGCCGCCTCGAAATCGCGCTTCTGGTCGTCGCTCAGTTCGGACATGTCGGCCTCCACCGGCTCGCGTTCGGGATCGCATCGCGGCCTGTCATTCGCAGGCCGGTTTTACCCAAATCCCACTAGAAGGGGCCGGTGCGCGAACCATATTGTTTCACCACATGTATATCGGGTTGCCGGTTGATTGCGTCAACGATCGGCGCGAGCCGCTCGGCCCAGGCCTCGGCGCCGGTCTCGTCGGCAATCAAATCCTGCCGAATCTCCAGCAGCGCATGGGCGAAGCCGTTGACGATCGCGTGCTTGTACATGGTGTCGCCCTTCAGCGCGCCGTCATAAGGCTCGTTGTCGCCGATCGTGAGCAGCGGGTCGGCCGCCAGCATCTCGATCAGCGGTTTTGCCACGCGATCGTCCAGGTCCCATAACACGCCGGCATGCCACGGGCGCACCCGGCCCTGCATGACCGGCGTGAAGGAATGGATGGAAAAGATGAAGGGCGCGGCGCCGCTCTCATGCGCCACCGACGCGATCATGGCACCGACGGCATCCTGGTAGGGACGGTAGAACATGTCCAGCCGCCGCTCGCGCTCCGCATCCGTCATCGGATAGTTGGCGGGCACGATCGTCCCGTCATAGAGCTGGCGGATCAGCGTCGGATCGTCCTCGCCCCGGTTCGGATCGATCAGCAGCCGCGAGAAGCCGGCAAAGACGGCCGGCGCGCCGAGGCGGGCGGCAAGCCCGCGGATCACTTCCTCGACGCCGATGTCGTAGGCGATGTGACGGTCGAACTCGGTTCGCGGCAGGCCGAGGTCGCCATATTCGTCCGGCAGGTCGCGGCGCGCATGGTCGGCGACCAGCAGGATGCCACGCCGCCGGTCGCCCTCGATCATCACGACGGGGGCGAAAAGTGCCGATCGTGTCATGAACATTCCATATGGATCGTTGCAATCTAAGGAAGGCACGGGTCTTTCCATGAAGCGGCGGAAGGCGCAATGCCGTTGTTTCGCCAATCTTGAGCCCGAAGTCCGAAGCGGGCTCATGATTTGGCGCGCCGGGACTTAAATCGATTGGATCGACGGGCCGCGCGCGTTGACATGCGCGCGCAGTTTTCCGAAAAGGGGTGCCCGGGAATGATTTCGTCAGCTTCAAGAGGTTTGGAAATGGTCCTTGCCGCCGGCCTGCGCAGCCGTTGCGCCGTCGCGGTTGCGGCTGTCTTCATGGCGTTCCTTGGCTTCGGCGCCGGCGAGGCGCGGGCCGATTTCCGCGTCTGCAACGCCACCCAGAACCTGGTCGGCGTCGGCATCGGTTATCGCGCCAAGGCCGGATGGGTCACCGAAGGCTGGTGGCATGTCGAGGGATCGAGCTGCAAGACGCTGATCGAGGGGCCGCTCGCCTCACGCTTCTACTATCTCTACGCCGAGGACGCCGAGCGCGGCGGCCGCTGGGACGGTCCGATCACCATGTGCGTGGCGGAAAAGGAATTCAAGATCGCCGGCGTAACCGACTGCGTGGCCAGAGGTTTTCAACGCGCCGGCTTCCAGGAATACGACACGGGTGAACAGGCAAGCTGGATGGTCCAGCTCACCGACCAGCCCGCGACCGGCGGAGATGCCGCCGCGACGGGGACGCCTACACCATGAGACGCAGCCGCAAAGTCAAGATCCTCGCCACCATCGGGCCGGCCTCCTCGTCGGTCGAGATGATCCGCAAGCTGTTCGAGGCCGGCGCCGACGTTTTTCGCATCAATATGAGCCACACCGACCACCCGCAGATGCGCACGCTGGTCGAGCGGATCCGGTCCGTCGAGGAAGCGGTCGGCAGGCCCATCGGCATCCTCGCCGACCTG
The DNA here is from genome assembly GCF_044326205.1 of Mesorhizobium sp. IMUNJ 23232. Classification (NCBI taxonomy): domain Bacteria; kingdom Pseudomonadati; phylum Pseudomonadota; class Alphaproteobacteria; order Hyphomicrobiales; family Phyllobacteriaceae; genus Mesorhizobium; species Mesorhizobium sp. IMUNJ 23232. Next base: position 62,302 of record NZ_JBIRCY010000001.1, on the reverse strand, counting down.
CAGGGGCCAAAACTGCGCGTTGGCAAGTTTGCCGAAGGCAAGGTGGCGCTGCGGCTCGGCCAGACCTTCACCCTCGACAACGATGCGACGCCCGGCAATGCCGATCGCGTGCATTTGCCGCACCCCGAGATCCTGCAGTCGGTGCAGGTCGGCCACAGGCTGCTGATCGACGATGGAAAGCTGGAGTTGAAGGCCGTCCGCTGCGACGGCAATTCGATCGAGACGATCGTCATCGCCGGCGACAAGATTTCCGACAAGAAGGGCGTCAGCCTGCCCGACACGGAGCTTCCGGTCGGGGCGCTGACCGAGAAGGACCGCGCCGATCTCGACGCGGTGCTGGCAACCGGCGTCGACTGGGTGGCGCTGTCCTTCGTCCAGCGCCCGGACGATCTCGCAGAGGCGCGCAAGATCGCCCGCGGCCGTGCCCTGCTGATGTCGAAGATCGAGAAGCCGCAGGCGGTCGCCCGGCTGCCCGAGATCATCGAGCTTTCGGACGCGATCATGGTGGCGCGCGGCGACCTCGGCGTCGAAATGCCTCTGGAAGCCGTGCCCGGCATCCAGAAACAGATCACCCGCGCCGCGCGGCGCGCCGGCAAGCCGGTGGTCGTCGCCACGCAGATGCTGGAATCGATGATCACCGCTCCCGTGCCGACCCGCGCCGAGGTGTCGGACGTCTCGATCGCGGTCTTCGAAGGCGCCGACGCCATCATGCTGTCAGCCGAATCCGCTGCCGGCGCCTATCCGGTCGAGGCGGTGGCGATGATGAACCGCATTGCAGAGCAGGTCGAGCAGGACCCGTTCTATCCCGGCATCATCAATGCCCAGCGCTCCGAGCCCGAAGCCACAGGCGCGGACGCCGTGTCGCTGGCGGCGCGGCAGATCGCCGAAACGCTGAATCTTGCGGCGATCGTCACCTACACCGCCTCCGGCACCACCGGCCTGCGCGCCGCCCGCGAGCGGCCGCGCGTGCCGATCGTCGCACTCTCGCCGGTCGTGGCGACGGCGCGCCGGCTGTCGCTGCTGTGGGGCACGCATTGCGTGGTGACGCCCGACGCCGCCGATCTCGACGACATGGTCGAGCGCGCCTGCCGCATCGCCAAGGCAGAGGATTTCGGCAAGCAGGGCGACCGCGTCATCATCACGGCCGGCGTGCCGTTGCGCACCCCCGGCTCCACCAACATGCTGCGCATCGCCTATATCGAGGCCGACAAGCGCGCCTGAGCGGTCGAGGCCGGCCTTTCCCAAATCCGTAGCCAATCGTAGGCAGACACTGTACGCCGCTACTGCGGCGCGAGTTCCGCGCCGGCCGGCTTCTCGTCGGCGCAAACCCCTTCGCCCTGCCGGTCGCCGGCGATCCGCGCTTCGACCTCCCGCGCCATCGCATCGAGATCGACCGGCCTGCCGGCAAGTTTCTCGACCGCCGCGACGATGAGCTGCGGCGCGATCCAGTCCGGCTTGTGGCCGAGATTTTTTACCCAGACGAGTTTCGTGCTGACAATGTCGCGCGCCAGGCCAAGCGAATGCAGTTCCTCGTAGACCACCGTATCGCTGTCGCCGGAGATCACCACCGTCGGCGCCGAAATGTCGGGATAGCGCGGCGCATTGGCGAGCGCGAAGCCGTAAAGACCCCGGACGTCGATGGCGTTGGCCCGGAAAGTCGCCGGACGCAGCACCAGCGGGATGGAGGCCCGGGCCAGATAGTTTTCGGGCGTAGGATTCGGCGCGAACACGCAATCGGTCGCGGCAGCCATGCGCAGCATGCCTGCGGGATAGGCAAGCGTTTCGGAAAACAGCCGGCCGACCGCCGGCAGCGCAGCTAGGTCGTAATACCAGGAGGTGCCGCCGCCCGGCCAGGGATGGGTCGCCGCCGACACGAAAACCAGGCCGGCCACCTTCTCGGGATATTGCAGCGCGAAAGCCGCCGTCACCGCGCCGCCCAGGGAGTGGCCGACGACGACGGCCTTTTCGATGCCGAGCCGCTCCAGCAGCGCCGCCAGCGTTTTTGCTTGGCCTTCCAGCGTCTCGTTGCCGCCGCCGCGCTCCGACCAGCCATGGCCGGGGCGGTCGAAGAACAGCATTTCGGCGCGGCCCTCCAGCAGGGGCTCAAGCGGCGCCATCTGGTCCCTGAGATTGGCGCTGGCGCCATGGACGAACACCAGCGGCGGCAGGTCGGCGCCGGCCGGCGCGGGCACATGCAGATAATGGATGCGCGCCCCGCCGACCTCCACAAACGCGCCGACGGGCGGGTTGCGGCGCTCGATCAGCCAGGCGCCGATGCGCGTCGCCCCGATCAGCACGAGGACCAGGGCGAGCAGGAAGGCGACTGCGGCTGTCAGGAGATTCAAGATGGGCTGCCGGCGGGGATGATCGTTTTATACGCGCCTCGTCCGGCGTGGATCAGATGCCTTCGCCGGTCAGTTCTTCCGACAGGGTGGCGACTTCGTTCTGGGCGTTGCGCAGCATTGGATAGATGACCAGCACCCGCTGGTAGGCGTCGAGCGCCAATTCCTTGCGCTCGGTCTCTTTCATGATCTGGGCGAGGCCGGAGAGCGCGCCGAAATGCCGGGGCTCGATCTCCAGCGTTCGCTCGATGTCGGCCATCGACTTCGCATAGTTGTGCATCATGAAATGCACGGTCGCCCTGCGGTTCCAGCCCTCCGCATAGTCCGGAGACAGGGTGACGACCTGATCGAGGAAATCCAGCGCGACGTCGAATTTTTTCTTCTCGACCGCCTGCTGCGACCACTGCATCATCAGGTCGACGATGGCGCTGTCGGAGCGGTTCCATTCCTCCCAGATGCGCGAGGCGATGCGCTCGGCCGCCTTCTCGTTGCGCTCGCGCTTGAGATTGGCGAACAGTTCGTCAAGCCGCTCGGCCTTGGTCTTCGGGATAGTGGCTTCGGGTTTTTCGGTGGGAGGGGGAGAGGCCGCGTCGGCGGCGAATGCGGGAGCGGCGCCGAAAAGCACCAGTGCCGTCAGGAAAGCAAAACGATTCCGCATCCAGGGAACTCTAGGCCCCCGGAGCGGAACGTCAAACTGAAATTCGCGTGATGCCCGTGCAGGTAGGCCCGCGGCCGGGATCGTCGGCGAGCCGGGGCTCAGCCCTGGCGCGCCTTGTAGCGCGGGGCGGTCTTGTTGATGATGTAGATGCGGCCCTTGCGGCGAACCATGCGGTTGTCGCGGTGGCGGCCCTTCAGGGCCTTGAGCGAGTTCTTGATCTTCATTGGTCTGGCCTGTCGAACGGGGCCCCGGCAGGGCCTAACGGAAAGGCGCGCCCGAGAGCGCGCCCGAAAGTGTTGCTGGCTCATAAGGGGAAAGGCGACCGGCTGTCAAGCTTGCGCAGCATGGGAGATCCCGGTTTCACCCCGCTCCGCAATATGGGCGGCGACAGCGACGATGGTGCCGGACGCACAAGTGCCGTCTATCGCTGGGCAGGCCGAACTATCATGTCGACGGAAACCGGATCGCCTGCCGTTATGTTGGTTCTCCGCCTGACATCGACCTTGAGAGGCAACAAATATATCTCGTCCTTGGGGAACAGCGACGTACGGAAAACGACGCCGCCGATCTCCGCCTCGACGGGTATCACGCCCCATCCATAGGTCACGAGCTTCGATACCCGTCTGATTTCCGCGCTATGTTGCAGTGGGATCGGCGCGAAGAAGAAGGGCGACGGCCCTCTCCAGTGGATCACCTCCGCCTCGAATCTGAACTGGAGCACGGGGTCTCTCCCTGCGTTCATCCTCATTGATGGTTACATTCTCGGCGGCTACGCTTGCAACAAGCGCATAAATCGGAATGAGGGAGGAGAATGGCCATGACCCATTCCTACATGCCGGGTTTCGGCAACGACTTCGAGACGGAGACCCTGCCGGGCTCCCTGCCGCAAGGCCGCAACTCGCCGCAGCGTCCCGCCTACGGACTCTATGCCGAGCAACTTTCCGGCTCGCCCTTCACCGCGCCACGCGGCACCAACGAGCGCTCCTGGCTCTACCGCATCCGTCCGAGCGTCAAGCATCACGGCCGCTTCAAGGCGACAAGCTATCCGCTGTGGCGGACCGCGCCGAACGCGGAAAACCACGCGCTGGCGCTCGGCCAGTACCGCTGGGACCCGCTGCCGATGCCGGAGGGAGCGACCGACTTCATTTCCGGCATGCGCACCATGACCACGGCGGGCGACGCGCTCGGACAGTCCGGCATGGCCGCGCATGTCTATGCCGCCAACGTCTCGATGGTGGACGACCACTTTTTCAACGCCGACGGCGAGATGCTGGTGGTGGCGCAGCAGGGCACCCTGCGTTTCGTCACCGAGATGGGCGTCATCGAAATCAAACCCGGCGAAATCGCGGTGCTGCCGCGCGGCCTCACCTTCAAGGCCGAGATCGTCGACGGCCCGGCGCGCGGTTACGTCTGCGAAAATTACGGCGCGAAATTCACGCTGCCGGATCGCGGGCCGATCGGCGCCAACTGCCTCGCCAATCCGCGCGACTTCAAGACACCGGTCGCCTGGTTCGAGGAGAGGGAGACGCCGTGCCGGCTGATCGTCAAATGGTGCGGTTCCTTCCACGTCACCGAACTCGGCCACTCGCCGCTCGACGTGGTGGCTTGGCACGGCAACTACGCGCCCTACAAATATGACCTCGCCACCTTCTCGCCGGTCGGCGCCATCCTGTTCGACCACCCCGACCCGTCGATCTTCACCGTGCTGACCGCCCCCTCGGGCGAGGAGGGCACGGCCAACGTCGACTTCGTCATCTTTCCGCCGCGCTGGCTGGTGGCCGAGGACACTTTCCGCCCGCCCTGGTATCACCGCAACATCATGAGCGAGTTCATGGGCCTCATCCACGGACAGTATGACGCCAAGGAAAAGGGGTTTGTCCCCGGCGGCGTCAGCCTCCACAACATGATGCTGGCGCACGGCCCGGACGCCTTCGGCTTCGAGAAGGCGTCGCGCGCCGAGCTCAAGCCGGCAAAGCTCGAAAACACCATGGCCTTCATGTTCGAGACGCGCTTTCCGCAGATGCTGACCAGCTTCGCGGCCGAACTCAAGACCTTGCAGGAGGACTATATCGACTGCTGGGCGGGCCTCAGGAAACGCTTCAACGGCACGCCGGAGGGTGACTGGAGCGATTGAGCCAATCGCTGGGCTGTGATGGAAATTGCGTCAGGCCGCTTCCGGCCGGCCGAACACCGTCTCCAAAAACTCGGTCAGCCAGCGTTTCAGATGCATGTCCCAGATCATGCGGCCGCCGAGATGGTCTCGGCCTGGCTGCGCGCCGGGCAGTTCGAAACGATGCGCCCCGCGCACAACCCAGCGCTGCATCATCGCCCGCGTCAGTTCGGCATGGAACTGGATGCCCCAGGCATTGCCACCATAGCGGAACGCCTGGTTGGGATAGTGATCCGCCGTGGCGAGCAGGGTCGCGCCAGCAGGCAACGAAAATCCCTCGCGGTGGAACTGGTAGACCATCTCCGGCCAATGCATCAGCCTCTTGCCGTCCTCGGTCGGCTTGAGCGGATACCAGCCGATCTCGACGATGCCGTCGTCGCGGCTGCCGACGCTGCCGCCGAGATGGTTGACCAGCATCTGCGCGCCGAGGCAGATGCCGAGGAAGGGCCGGTTCTCGACCAGCGGCACGGCCAGCCATTCGGTCTCGCGCCTGACGAATTCGTCGCCGTCGTTGGCGCTCATCGGGCCGCCGAACACGACCGCGCCGGCGTGCTCGGCGAGCGTATCCGGCAGCGGATCGCCGAGCGGCGGCCGCCTGATGTCGAGGTCGAAACCACTCTCGGTCAGCAAATGGCCGACGCGGCCGGGGCTGGACAATTCCTGATGCAGGACGACGAGGATGCGCGGCCGCTTGCCGGCCGTCCTTCTATTCATCGGTCGGCGTGCCTTTCGCGCCCGGAACCTTGCTCGCCGCCTCCTGACGGGCCAGCACGCGCTCTCGGCGGTCGACGCCGATCAATTCGGCGACCCGCCACAAGGTGTTGTCCTCCAGTTCGTGGAGCACGCCGTCCGCATAGACCACATCCCACATCAGCCGGATGAAGGCTATGCGGCCTTCCTCGTCGAGATGCCTGCTGAGCACGCTGGTGAAGGCATAGAGGTCAACCGATTCCTGTTCGGCCTTCTCGCCCGCCTTGACAAGCTCGTCGAGTTCCCGGCCGCTGATATGATAGGAATCGGCCAGGATCTGCTTGATCCGGTCCCATTCGACATCCTGGCGGACGCCGTCGGCATCCATGACGTGGTACATCAGGGCGGCAGCCGCCACGCGCGGATCGTCCCCGCTTATGCCGCGACCTTTGGCAGCGCCCGGCAAATCCTTGAAGAAGGACTTCACTCGTTCAAGCATCGCCGACAACTCCGCGCCCGTCCGTCAGAACAATCCGAAACGCCGCGGCGCCTTGGCCGGAGCGTCGGGATCGACGCCCGGATCATCGGGCAAAGGCGGCGCGATGACAATTGCCACGCCGTCGGGTTTTTCGGGCGAACGGTCGGCAGCCGGCGGTTCCACGGCGGCACCCATCGCAGCCTTCGCAAGCGGTTCGGCGGGCCTGCGATCGTTGGCTGGCTCGGGAGGAACCGGCGCCGGCTTCGCTTCCAACTCGACGATCGGCTCAGGCGCGGCGGCTTCGGCTGGCTCCTCGACGACTATTGGAGCAGGCGCGGCGAGCACCGGCTTCTCCGCCGGCTCGGGCTCGTCCTCGATCACCCTGCCGAGACGCTCGACCGGGATGCGCCATTCGAACGCGTCGAGATGGCCGGTGACCGGCGAGACCGGCGCCCATGTGTCGGATTCGATCCCGTCCGCTACCCAGGCCGGATCGCGCGGCGCACGCACCGCCTTGCCGAGAAGCTGACGCACCTTGCCGACATCGCCCGCATCCGCCTCCTCGATGTCAGCCAGCAGCAGCCAGGCGCCTTCGCGCGGCTGCATGCGGATCGCCGATTCGGTCTCCTTGCGCGCCAGCGCGAAATCGCCGGCATCGAGCGCGGCGCGCGCCACTGCCAGCGACGATTCGGGATGATTCTGCTTGATCGACTGCAATTTCTTCGCCCGCGCCAGCCGGTCGTTGACGGCGTCGCCATGACGGGCGTGGACGTAGAGATCGGCGATATCCGGATGCGGGTTGGCTTTCCAGGCAGCTTCGAGGATTTTCGCGCCCTTGCGGGTATCGTCGCCTCGGAACAGCGCCTTGGCCGCAACGACCGCCGCCGGCACGAAATGCGGCTGAAGCCGGTTGGCCTCAAGCGCCGCCGTCTTGGCCGCGGCAAATCCGGTATCGAACAGCGCAAGGGCCTTGGCCGTCAGCAGCACGGCCCGCTTGCGGTTCGCCGCGTCGCGCTCGATCTGCCGCGTCGCCTTCTGCGCGTCGATGATCTTGATCGCGCCATCCCAGTCGCCGCGCGCGGTCTTTTCCTCCAGCGTCGAATCCGCCGCCCAGCCGAGTTGCGGCGCGAGATCGATCGCGCGGCCCGCATAATGCCGCGCCGCCGCGCCGTCGCCGAGGCGTTCGGCTTCCAGATAAAGGCCGCGCAGGCCGAGCAGCCGCGTCTCCGGATCGTCGAGCATCGCCTCGAATTTCTGGCGAGCACCGTCATGGTCGCCTTCCAGCAGCGACGCCTGCGCGTCGAGCAGTTGGATCAGCGGCTCCTGGTCGGAGCGGATCAGCTTCGCCGCCTCCTTGTTCTTCTTGCGGGCAAGTGCTGCGTCGCCGGCGCCGGCCGCGATCATGCCGGTCGACAGTGCCTGGTAGCCCCGGTCCCGCCGCCGCACGCGGAAATAACGCGAAATGGTGTAGGGGCTGTTCCAGATCGACTTGACCAGCCACCACAGGATCATCACGGCCGCGACCACGGCCACCACGCAGACGGCGGCGACCATCAGCGTGACGCGGTACTGGTAGCCGTCTAGGGTCACCACCATGTCGCCGGGACGGTCGGCAAGCCAGGCGAAACCCAGGCCAAGCAGGAAAACGACGAGGAGGAAGATCAGGATACGGATCATCTGTCGTCCTCAGGCCTTCATCGCGCCGGCAATCGCCTGGTCGACCAGCCGCTCGACATCGCGACGCGCCTTCAGATTCTCGCCGAAAGAACCGGCCGCGGCCTTGGCGGTCTCGGGAAGCGCATCGAACTCGGTGACCGCCTTGTCAAGGTCGCCGGCCTTGAGCGCGACTTCCAAACGCGCCACGATCTCCGGCACGCCGGTGCCTTCGACCTCGCCGATTGGCCGGACCGAAACCAGCGATTCGGCGCTGTTCAGCAGCCGGTCGAAATAGCCGGCATTGGGATCGGCGGGTTTTGCCGCCGCGATCATCGCGGCTGCGGCGGGTTCGACTTCGGCAAGCAGCGTCTCGCGCGTCGGCACGCCCTGCTCGGCATGGGCGCGCAGCGTTGCAAGCTCCGGCGCGTTCGGCGCGATGGCGGCAAACGTCTCGAGCTCCGCCTGGAACGGCGCGCCCCTGTCCACCGCCGATTTCAGCGCGGCGGTGGCGATGGCCAGCGCGATCTTCGGCTGCTGCGCCTGCGCGTCGACGCGGCCAGTCAGCGCCGTCACGGACTGTTCGAGCGCGGCCAGCTTGCTTTCCGTGGCCGCCGCCGATTCGCCCGCCGATTTGACCAGTGCCTCCACCGACGCGATCCGCTCGCCGAGTTGCGAGACGGCTGCCGCATCCGGCGCGCCGGCCTGGCCGAGGGCCGACACGGCCGTTTCGAGTTCCTTCATGCGGTCGCCCAGCGCCTGGACCGCCGCAGCGTCACCACCGGCGCCGGAGGACATCGCGTCTTTCAGCGCGGCGACATCGGCCTTGACCGTGTCGAGTCCGCCGGCGAGCGCCGTGACCTGACCGGACGCGTCTCCGCCGCCCGGGCCGCTTTTCAGCCCAGCGATTTCCTGTTTCAGGCTCTCTATTTCGGCGCCGAACTGGCTGCCACCCGATTGCGCAACCGGCGCGCCGAGCAGGCCGGCATACTGAAGCCCGCCCGCCGCGGCGAGCGCAACGACGCCGCCGATCACACCCGCTGCAATGCGCGAAAATCCGTCACGGCGGGGCGGTGGAGGCGGGACGGCTGCCTTGGCAGGTTCTTCGGATGCGGCCTGCGCGGCCCGTTTCGTCTCCGGCTCGTCGAAACCGTAGCCGGGCGGCTCCTGCGCCGCCTCGGCCGGCTGGTATTCCTGTTCGGGCTGCGCAGCGGTGCCGGTCTCCGTGGAAAAAGCCGCCTGAACGCTGCTCGTATCCGTCTCGCCAACGTCCGAACCCTTGCCTGCCGTCGTCTCCTTCAAGGCATCAGTCTCCGCCACAGGTTCGGCCGCGTCCGTCTCGAAAGAAGGCTGGCCGTCCGACGCCGCTTCGGCCACGCGCGAAACATCGGCCGGGTCGAGCTCGATGGTGAGAGGCTCGCGCCGTGTCTTGGAATGCCGGGTTCTCGGCGTCTTGACCATGCACTGGTCTCCGCTGTCGTTGTTCACGAGCCGGCATGCCGCCTCGGTCGATACCTATCACATCGGCTCCGGCTGAAAAGAGGGCGGGTCATGGCCGCTCCGCCACCTCAGGCAGAAGCCCGAACAATGCGGCTTCCGATGGCTCCGGTGCGACAAGAATACGCGCTTTCACAGGGTTTTCGAGCCTGTCGGCGACACGCGATGACATGCACAGATACGCCGCCCGCGCCATCCGATGGTCAAAACCCTCCGGCCAACGCAGCCTGGAAAAACAACCCGCCGCATTGGCCGAATAAAGCAGCACGGCGTCGATCGGTTCCGTTCCGACGATGTCTGCAAGCTGTTGCGACCGATAGTCGATATCCTGCGTATCGTAGGTTTCGACCACCACAACGGTCATCCCGGCCGCAGCCGCCCGGGCCTCGAAATCGCTGAGGCGAACCTTTCCGGTCAAATAAGCAACGGTAGCGCCGGGACGAAGACGCGCGCTGATGAGACCGGCAAGAGACTCCACATCGCCGGTGGCGGCTGTCACGTTCCGGAACCCGCGTTCGCGGGCCTCTGCGGCAGTGCGTTCGCCGACGGCGAAACAGGGGCGGTCGCCGAAGCTCGCGAGCAATGGGGCAGGCGAATACCGAAGCGCGTTGGCGCTGGTCACCGCCACGGCGTCGACCGTTGAAAATAGCGACGCGGCCTCAACGGGCAGTGCCACCGTGCGGGTCAGGGGCAGTTCGACCGGCCGGTGCCCCAGTTCCGCGAGACGCCGGGCGGTGCGCGCGGCGCCCGGCTGCGGGCGGGTCACCAGCACTTTTGCCACAAGTCAGGTCCAGCTCTCGAAGAAGCGCGTTCCGGCTTTTTCGCGCACGGCCTCGCCGGCACGGCGGCCAAGGTTTTCCGGTCCCCCGATGCTGCCGCCCATCGCGACATCGAACGCAGTCTGCCCGTCCGGCGACAGGATCAATCCAGCAAAATGCATATCGCAGTCATCCACCGTCGCGTAACCAGCGATCGGTGTACGGCAGGACCCATCGAGTGCGGCTAGGAAGGCGCGCTCGCAAAGCAAGGCTACGCAGGTTGGACCATCGTTGATCGGCATTACCAATCGCTCCACCCGGGCGTCGCCGATACGGCTCTCGATGCAGATCGCGCCCTGCCCCGGCGCCGGTGGAAATTTTTCGAGCGGCATCAGGTCGGTGATGACATCGGCCATGCCAAGCCGCCTCAGGCCGGCATGGGCGAGGATCGTCCCGTGAACTTGCCCCTCCTCCAGCTTGCGCAGCCGCGTCTGCACATTGCCGCGAAACGTCACCACCGAAATGTCGGGCCGCATCCTCCGGATCAGCGCCTGCCGGCGCAGCGACGACGACCCGACCGTCGCGCCATGCGGCAGCGATTCGATCGTGACGGCCGCCTTTCCGACGAATCCGTCGCGCGCATCCTCGCGCGGCAGGAAGGCGGAGAGCCGCAAGCCCTCGGGAAGCAGCGTCGGCATGTCCTTGGACGAATGCACGGCGATGTCGATGCTGCCGGCGAGCAGCGCTTCCTCGATCTCCTTGGTGAACAGCCCCTTGCCGCCGGCTTCCGACAGCGGCCGGTCCTGGATGCGGTCGCCGCTGGTCGAGATCACCTCGACGGCAAAGGCTTCCTCTGGCAGACCGTGCGCCGCCATCAGCCGCGCACGCGTCTCGTGCGCCTGGGCAAGTGCTAGCGGGCTTCCGCGCGTTCCGATCCTGAGAGTGGCAGTTTGCATAAGGGCGCGTCCATGATAGGCAGCCGGCCGTGACGCCCGGCGGGGCCTCTCCTAACGGGGAAATCCCCGCCGGACAATCATAGACGCTTTTTCAAGGGACAGATGATCCGCGTTCTGGGCATCGAGACCAGTTGCGACGAGACCGCCGCGAGCGTGGTGGCGCTCGACGACGCCGGGCACGTGCGCATCCTTTCCAACATCGTGCTCAGCCAGATCGAGGAACACGCGGCCTTCGGCGGCGTCGTTCCGGAGATTGCGGCGCGCGCCCATGTCGAGGCACTGGACGGTTTGATCGAGGCGGCCCTGGCCGACGCGGATACCCGACTCGCCGATATCGACGCGGTGGCCGCAACCGCCGGGCCTGGGCTGGTCGGTGGGCTGATCGTCGGGCTGATGACCGCCAAGGCGATTGCCTCGGCAGCCGGAAAGCGCCTGCTGGCGATCAACCATCTCGAGGGCCATGCACTGACGCCGCGCCTGACCGATGGGCTGTCGTTCCCCTACCTGCTGCTGCTGGTGTCCGGCGGCCATACGCAGATCGTGCTGGTGCGCGGCGTGGGCGACTACCAGCGCTGGGCGACGACGATCGACGACGCGCTGGGCGAAGCCTTCGACAAGACGGCGAAGATGCTGGGCCTGCCCTATCCCGGCGGACCGAATGTCGAGAAGGCGGCGCAGGATGGCGACGCCGGCCGTTTTGCTTTCCCCCGCCCGATGAAAGGCGAGGCACGTCCGGATTTTTCCTTCTCCGGGCTGAAGACGGCGGTTCGACAGGCTGCGACAGCGATTGCGCCGCTCGGCGAACAGGATGTCGCGGATGTGTGTGCATCATTTCAGGCGGCGGTCACCGACGCCCTCGCCGACCGGGTCGGGCGCGCACTGGTCCGATTCAACACCGAGTTTCCCGACGTAGCCGCGCCCGCACTTGTGGTGGCCGGCGGCGTCGCGGCCAACCAGACAGTTCGTGAGGCGTTGCTGGCACTTTGCGCCGAACACGGTTTCGGCTTCGTCGCCCCGCCGCTGGCGCTCTGCACCGACAATGCGGCGATGATCGCCTGGGCCGGCATCGAGCGGCTGCGCGCCGATCTCGCCGGCGAGGACGGCATGGATTTCGTGCCGCGCTCGCGCTGGCCGTTGGACAACGTGTCGGCGCCGGTGGTCGGAGCCGGACGCAGGGGCGCCAAGGCATGACGCGGATCGCGGTTCTCGGCGGCGGCGCCTGGGGCACCGCCTTGGCGCTGACGGCCTTGCGCGCCGGCAATGATGTGTCGCTGTGGGCACGCGAACCGGACGCGGCGCGCGCCATCGCCGCGGGGCAAAATCCGCGCTACCTCCCGGACATGACCTTCGAGACTGGCATCGCTACTGACACCGATATCGCGCAGTCGCTCGCAGGTGCCGAAGCTATCCTTGCCGTCATCCCTGCGCAGTCGCTGCGCGCGGTGCTGGCGCAGGCCGCGCCGCACATGCCGAAAAGCGTGCCGGTGGTGCTGTGCGCCAAGGGCATTGAAAGCGGCAGCGGAAAACTGCTGTCGGAGATCGCCGCCGAAGCCTGTCCCGCAAATCCCAGCGCGACGCTGTCCGGCCCAAGTTTCGCGACCGACGTGGCGCGCGGCATGCCGACCGCCGTCGTCGTCGCGGCGCCGTCGGAGGGCTTGGCGGCCGATCTGGCAACGGCGCTGTCGACCCGCGCCTTCCGCTGTTATTCAACCACGGACCAGACCGGCGTCGAGATCGGCGGCGCACTGAAGAATGTGCTTGCCATCGCCGCCGGCGCGACAATCGGCGCAAAGCTCGGCGCCAGCGCGCAGGCTGCATTGGTTACGCGCGGCTTTGTCGAGTTGCGGCGCATCGGAGCGGCGTTTGGCGCGCAGCCGGAAACGCTGATGGGCCTGTCCGGGCTCGGCGACCTGCTGCTCACCTGCGCCTCCGCACAGTCGCGCAATTTTGCCTACGGGCTGGCGCTCGGGCGCGGCGAGGCGCTCGCCGGAAGGCCGCTCGCCGAAGGAGTCGCCACCGCCGGCATTGCGGCGCGCATCGCCGACGAAAAAAGCGTGGAGGCGCCGATCATCGCCGCCACCGCGCTCATTCTGACCGGCAAATTGACAATCGCACAGGCGGTCGAGAACCTGATGACACGGCCGCTGAAATCCGAGGCCGACTGAATTGCGGCCGCTGGCCTTTCCGGTCGGCTGCGCATTGCGATAATAGGCATCAAACGAGGAGCCCACCATGATTTTCGTCTTCACCTGCAAGGACAAGCCCGGCCATCTGCAGACGCGGGTGGACAATCGCCCGACCCATGTCGAATACCTCAACAAGCTGAACGCCGAGGGCAGGCTGAAATTCGCCGGCCCATTCCTCGACGGCGACGGCAAGCCGTGCGGGAGCCTCGTTGCGGTCGAGGCGGCCGACCTTGCCGCCGCCAAGGAGATCGCCGCCAACGATCCGTTCTCGAAGGTCGGCCTGTTCGAAAGCGTGACCGTGCAGCAGTGGAACTGGGTGTTCAACAACCCGGCCGCCTGAGGCCGTCGATCGAGACGAGGGGAAACGCCGTGCAGTATTGGCTTTTCAAATCCGAACCGGGGTCCTTTTCCTGGGAGATGCTGAAATCCAAGGGCAAGACCGGCCAGGAGTGGGACGGCGTGCGCAACTACCAGGCGCGCAACAACATGCGCGCCATGCAGATAGGCGACCTCGGCTTCTTCTATCATTCGAACGAGGGCCTGGCCATCGTCGGCATCGCCGAGGTCTGCAAGCTGGCGCACCAGGATAGCACCACGGACGACGCACGCTGGGAATGCGTCGACATCCGAGCGGTGCGGGACGTGCCGAAACCGGTGACGCTCGACGACTGCAAGGCCAATCCGAAATTGGAGGACATGGTGCTGGTCAACAATTCCCGGCTTTCGGTGCAGCCGGTGTCGGCGGATGAGTGGCGGGAGATCTGCCGCGTCGGCGGGGTCGACCCGGCGCCGTGAACGCGCCCGGCAAGGCACCTCAATCCAGCGACAAGACCGCCTTCATCCTCGCCAACACGGCGCTGATGGCGCCGCCACATGTGCCTGAAATCATTTTGTACCTCGCCGATGAGGCGCACGACCTCTGGCATCGGACCGAGGAAGAGCTTGAGGCGATCGGCCTGCCGCCGCCCTTCTGGGCCTTCGCCTGGGCCGGCGGCCAGGGGCTTGCACGCTATGTTCTGGACAATCCGGAGTGTGCGCGCGGCCGCTCGGTTCTCGACTTCGCGACCGGCTCCGGCCTTGTAGCAATTGCCGCCGCGAAGGCCGGTGCGGCTCGCGTTACCGCCGCCGACATCGATCCCTTCTGCGAGGCGGCCGTAACGCTGAATGCGGCGGCCAATGGCGTGTCGGTGCTGTTTTCTGGCGATGATCTGATCGGGCACGACGAGGGCTGGGACACCGTGCTTGCGGGCGACGTGTTTTATGACCGCGCCTTCACGGACCGCCTTGTCCCATGGTTCACAGCGCTGGCGGCGCGCGGCGCAAAGGTACTCGTGGGTGATCCCGGCCGCTCCTACCTGCCGAAGGAGAGGCTCGGCCGGCTCGCCGTGTATAAGGTCCCGGTAACGCGTGCGCTGGAAGACGCCGAAGTGAAGCGCACGACGGTATGGAGCCTCGCCCGATAGCCCGGCGCGTCGCGCCGAGCTTGACTTTCCGTCCGCGGCATCCCACGTTCAGGGCATGTTGACCGAGCGCTTCCCTCTTCGTCTTGAGCGGGTGTGCCCTATCGCGGGCCACTGACCCCCGGCCCGGTCGCGTCGCGCCCCGGCCGCGGGGCATAGGCTGGTTTCCCCGCCTCGCGGGATGGACCGCGCCGTAGAAGGCGACATCAATCCACAATGAGTTCAAGGCCGCAGGCGCTTCCGCGCCGTTGCGGCGAAAAATTGCGAGGAGGCCGATATGGCTCCCACAAAACACAACAAGCCTGCGATCAGGGTGACCCGGTCGGACTACGAGAGTTTGTCGCGGCTGGCGGAATCCTATTCGGCAAGGAATCCCGACGTCGCGGATCAGTTGCTCGCCGAACTCGACCGCGCCCGCGTCGTCGAGGACGCACGCATCCCGGCCGATGTCGTGAGGATGGGTTCCCGCTTGCGCTTCACCACGGACGCTGGCGAAGACAGGGCCGTCACGCTGGTCTTCCCGGGCGAAGCCGACATCGCCGAGGGCAAGGTTTCTATCCTCACGCCCATCGGCGCGGCCCTGATCGGCCTCTCCGCCGGCCAGTCCATCGACTGGACGGCACGCGACGGCCGAATCCACCGGCTCACGGTCGAAAACGTCGAGCCGATGGTTCCCGCGGCTCCAGGTCAGGCATACCGGGAATTGCGGACGGCATGACCATGTGCTTCCCGCCCTGCCGCCTGTCCCTGTTCGGAGGCTGCCTCATCGCAGGATTTTAGCCCCTGCGCCGCGCCGCGCGGCCAGGGGATTCTCCATATCGTTTTTATGCAACCGCTCCTTCAGCGGAGCGATGGAGAACTGCGATGTCAAAAGAAACCTGTATCCTGACGACCAAGGACTACACCATCCTCGAGGTCATGCGCGACCGCTGCCTCGGCAGAGACGACCCGCTGGCGCCGATCCTGAAACGGAAAATCGAATCCGCCCTGGTCGTCTTCCGCGAGGACGTTCCCGTGAACGTCGCCACGCTGAGCAGCCGCGTCACCTTCAGCATCGACGGGCGCGATCCGGACACGCGCGTGATCTCGCACGACCGGATGGGCTCGCCAGTCGGCATGTTGCTGCCGATCACCACGGAGCGCGGCTTGGCGCTGCTTGGCCTCGCCGAGGGCCAGCAATTCGTCCTCACCAACAGTGACGGCGACGAAGAGGCAATCCTGCTCGAGAAGGTGCATTACCAGCCCGAAGCCGCGAGGCGCGAGAAGGAAGCCATGGCCGGACTGTCCGCGCCGGTGCAGCGCAAGCCCGCGCTGAAGCTGATCCGTGGCGCATTCTATGGCCAGCCTCGGCTGGTGCCGGCCGGACCGAACGGTTTCGACGATCCCGGCCCTTCGGCCGCATGAGGGTGCTCCACACGCCGTCTATGGAACTGAACAGATAGACTATCTTGTCCTCGCGGCGGCTGCCTTGTCCTCGCGGCGGCTGCGGTCGAGCTGGCAGATCATGTTGGTCTGCTGGCGCGACCCGGCTGCCGCTTCCGTGATCCAGATTGCCCTGAAGCGACGTCGGGGCGCAATTGACTCTTCAGCCGAACCGCGTAAAGAGACGCGCGGGCGAACAGCCGGCGGTCTTGACAGTCGAGACCGCGAAAAAGGTGGACGATGCGCGGCCTGTTGATGGCGCTTTTTGCAGTCGATTTTCCCGGCCATGGCGCCGGGCGCGACCGCGTGTCCTTTGCTTCGACCAAAACCCCGGCCAAAAAAACGACCGTCACCAAAACGGTCTGATTTCCCTGGCCATCTCGCCCTCACCCGGGTCCGGCCCGGGAACGAGACCCGCGCCGGCCAGCGGGTTTTCCCAGAGCAAAGCGGTGAGGGACAGGAGCAGGTAACATGGCATTCAAGGTAGCGATTGTCGGCGCCACGGGAAATGTGGGCCGCGAGATGCTGAACATTCTGGAAGAGCGCGGTTTTCCGGTCGGCGAAGTGGTGGCGCTGGCGTCGCGACGCTCGGTCGGCACCGAAGTGTCGTTCGGCGATCGCACGCTGAAGGTCAAGGCGCTCGACACCTACGATTTTTCCGATACCGACATCTGCCTGATGTCGGCCGGCGGCAACGTCTCCAAGGAATGGTCGCCAAAGATCGGCAAGCAGGGCTGCATCGTCATCGATAATTCCTCGGCTTGGCGCTACGACCAGGACGTGCCACTGATCGTGCCCGAGGTGAACCCGGACGCCATCGACGGCTATACCAAGCGCAACATCATCGCCAATCCGAACTGCTCGACCGCGCAGATGCTGGTGGCGCTGAAGCCGCTGCATGACGCGGCCACCATCAAGCGCGTGGTTGTCTCCACCTATCAGTCGGTCTCCGGCGCCGGCAAGGAAGGCATGGACGAGCTTTTCCAGCAGACCCGCGCCGTCTTCGTCGCCGACCCGGTCGAGGCAAAAAAGTTCACCAAGCGCATCGCTTTCAACGTCATTCCCCATATCGACGTCTTCATGGACGACGGCTCGACCAAGGAAGAGTGGAAGATGGTCGCCGAGACCAAGAAGATGCTCGACCCCAAGATCAAGGTGACGGCGACCTGCGTGCGCGTGCCGGTTTTCATCGGCCATTCCGAGGCCGTCAACATCGAATTCGAAAAGCCGATCACCGCCGACGAGGCACGCGACATTCTTCGCGACGCGCCGGGCTGCCAGGTGATCGACAAGCGCGAGAACGGCGGCTACATCACGCCGCTGGAATCGGCCGGCGAGGACGCCACCTATATCAGCCGCATCCGCGAGGATTCGACGCTCGACAACGGCCTCAACATGTGGATCGTCTCCGACAATCTGCGCAAGGGCGCCGCGCTCAACGCGATCCAGATCGCCGAACTGCTGGTGGCGCGCGGGCTGGTCAAGCCCAAGCAGAAGGCGGCTTGACGGACACTTCGCGACAGGTCGTCCTGCGTCGGGCAAATCCGGCCGACGCGGCTGATATAGCCCGGATCATGCGGGCGGCGCTGGCATCCTTCGACTGGATGCCGGTGCTGCATACGCCCGACGAGGATCTTGCCTTCATCGCCAACCAGGTTCTTCCCCATCAGGCCGTTACCGTCGCTGAAGCCGGCGAAAACGTTGTCGGCTTCATTGCCGTGAAAGGCGAATGGATAGAACAGCTCTATCTCGATCCGGCCTTCACGGGTCGCGGCATCGGCAGCCGGTTGCTCACGCAGACGGTCGAGACCATGCCGGTGGCGAAGCTGCATTGCTTCCAAGCCAATTCCGGCGCGCGCGGTTTCTATGAATGGTACGGCTTTCAAGCCGAAGCTTTTGGCGACGGCAGCGGCAACGAGGAAGGCCTGCCGGACATTCTTTATGTCCGCAGGCGTTGACTTCAGCCCTTCGCCATTTCCCGCAGGATCGCCATCGCCTCTTCCGCCCGGCCGGCCGGCACGAACAAATGGTCGTGGTAGAAGGCGGAGACAGGGTTGACCCCCATGCCCGCGGCGGCAAGTCGCGCTGTGATGGCGGCAAGGAATCCTACCGCCTCCAGCGAGGAATGAATCTCCAGCGTGATCATCCTGCACGGGAAGGTTTTGGCCAGACCGGCGGCATCCGCGTCCTCTTCGCGCAGGATCAGTGTGATGCCTTCGGCTTCGCGGAACAGCATGACCGGTTCGACATATTGCAGCACGGCGTGGCCGCTCGGGATGCTGCAGAACACAAAGACGCCGGTTTGCAAGCAAGGCCGCATCCCGGCAATCAATGCCGCAAGCTTCGTTTCTCCCGTCATGCCGCACACCTTGCCGTCCGCGAAACCTGCATCTTGCAACCCGCATCGCCGTTGAAGCATTTTTCGTACAGCGTATAATCCACGTCGGGAGGCCCGCCAAGCATGCAAGCCAGGAGCCGCAGGGAAACGCAGAAGGCCGGGATCCGCGCCGAGCTGATCGAGGCCGCCCACGCGCTGGTCAAGGAAGACGGCTACGAAGGCCTGACGATCCGGAAGCTGGCTGCGCGCGTCGGCTATGCCCCGATGTCGGTCTATTCCTATTTCCCGGACAAGCATTCCATCCTGTTCGCGCTGGCCCAGGACGCTTTCGCCGTCTTGGCCAGGTGCATGGAGCGCGACGCGCCCGCCGACCCGCTCGAAGCCCTCATCAAGCTGATGCGCGAATACGCGGCATTCGGCTTCGACAATCCAAACGAATACCGGACCGTCTTCATGACGCGCGACCCGGCCGGCTTCGCGGACATGGATTTAAAGGGCATCCACAAGGACAATCCTGCGCTGCTGCTCCTCCTCCAGCGGGTCCAGGCCTGCGTCGACGCGAGCGTGCTTTCAGGCGACGTGTTCGCCATCGCCACGCTGATCTGGACTTTTGGGCATGGCACCGTGTCGCTGCTGATCAGCTTTCCGAACTATCCCTTCGGCGACCGCGACGCCTATGTCGAGCGCTCGATCGAGGTCGTGCTTGCGGGCATCCGCAGCGCTCCCGTTCCACCGCTGGACGATCCGCGACGCTGCTGACGCCCAACGCCGCTTCGCACGACTTTTCTTAACGTTTCGGAAATATTTTCGTACACGTACGAGATTTCTATTGCGCACGACCTTCGCATGCCGTATGCGTACGTAATGGCGTACATGTACGAGATTTTACGCGAAAGGATCCGATCGTGAAACAAGTCGCCCTTGCCCTGGCGGTCATGGTGGCCGTCTCCAGCCCGCTCTTCGCCATGGATACCGTCAAGCAGCCGCCGGCGGCTCCCACCGCCAAGACCCGCGTGGTCAAGCCGGCGGAGCGGCCGGTGCTCGATCAATTCAAGACCCAGTCGATCGATCCGGCGCCGAACGGGAATGCGCCTGCGCCGCGCCGCTCGGGCATCGAGATCAACCCGTGGGTTGTTCCGAACTTCCTCTGAGATTCGTCCCGCACGCGATGCGCACCTGCAAACGGCGGCCACAACCGCATGCTGGATAAGGATGCCCGTGAGGCGTATTCTCTGATTCGGCCATGGCGAGGATTCGCTGGCAGGCAGCGACCGTGGTCGATGCAGGAGAATGTTCATGGAAAATGCAGCCGTCGAAGGCTCGAACGTACTCTACAACGTCATCATCTGGATCATCGTAGGCGGCCTCGCCGGTTGGCTTGCCGGCCTGGTCGTCAAAGGCATGGGCTTTGGCCTCGTCGGCAACATCGTGCTCGGCATTGTCGGCGCTATCGTCGCCGGCTGGTTGCTTCCGAAGATCGGCATTTCGCTGGGCAGCGGCATGATTGGCTCCATCATCGCCGCGGCGATCGGCGCGATCATCATCCTGATCATTGTCGGGCTGGTCAAACGAGCGTAGCCGCCGAGGCGAGTGGGCAGAGAAACCGAACGGCGGGGCGCCGTCCCGCCGCGTTTTCCTGAATGAACCTACCGTATCGGACAGACCAGTTCCGGCATACTTGGCGCGCTTTAGTGGCAGCCACGCTGTTGCAAAGATCGGAGCTTAATGACTACAATCCCGCTATGGTCGCTGTGCGGGAGGCAACAGATGCGACTTCTAAGCTTCGCGATCTTCATGGTGGCCATGTTCGTCCTGGCCCCGCTGAACGCACAACCTCTTCAAGTGCAAGACAAAGATGTAGAGATTGTCGATTATGCAATTGCGAAGAGCACCATCGGGCGGCTATTCAATATCTACAGCAATGACGCTCTAAAAAATCCTCAAATTCATGAAAAGAAAATATACATACCGGCAGGAACCCCATTAGCCTTGCTCAACAATAGCTATGAGGACAGCGCAGGTAATACATGGCACCTTGCAATCACCTATGACGGATTGTTGACCTATGTGATAGGAGAGAACAAAACCCTTGCAAAGCCACCAGCTGGTTTCTTCAGAAGCGCGATATTCGATGAAAAGACGAAGGGTAGATCTGTAAAGCTTATCGCCGTCATTCAGGCGAAAAAGGACGTGAAAACCGAAAAATACAATCAGATTGGATTAACTCAGTCTGAAGTCTATGCCGTTGCGGACATAAATTCAGAGGACAACAAGATATCACTTGTTCTCGATAAATCAAAACTTGGCGACCTTTGGCGCGCCGATGAAGTTGTTACCACGACAACCGATGATGTTGCGGTGCTTTCGAGGGATGTTTTTCTGAAATCCAACGAATGGGCATTTCCGTTCCTGAAATATGATCCCGCCAAAGAGGCATACAACGCGATAGAAGATGCGTTTAGGAAGAATAACCGAGATATTGATGAATTAAAAGATAAGATACTTGGGTATCTAAACAGCAGATTTCTCGATAGCAAAAGCTGCGAAACCCAAATCTCCTTCGATTTTACCTTTGATGTGGAGCTTGGCATCGATCTTAATACGATACTTTCCCCAATAACAGCGAAACTGGCGATGACCGGCGGTGTGTCCGGAAAGACCGAGTACGCGAAGGGGGAAGATTTCGATATGGACCGTACGACGCGATCCGGCGTGATCTATGAGATAAAGACCGACCGTACGCGCGAGAATTGTTCGAGTGAGCCAAAATCCGTAAGAATTTATATTTCGGGAAGCGATGACGTCGATGGCGAATTGACGGCGGGGGAGATAGAAGCTGCGGGCTTTTCGTCTGGGCGTAACGGATTTCCGCTATATACCTGCCGGCAGGAATTCTTCGCCCTGCGTGATATACTTTCCAACAAATATGGCCTTCCTAGGCCTATCGCGACTTTTGTGATCGCAAACAAGGGCGAATATCGGCAGACCGACAATGCCAGCAAGTGCGAGCAGTCGAAAGTCGTGGCAAGCTCGACGCCGAGCCAATAGGTTCAGTGCAGCACGATCTCGCCGTCGACCTTGCGCCATTCATTGGGCGCGATCAGCCGTCGATGGGTGTAGGCCACCGAGTGCAGTGGCCCTTCCAGCTTTTCCTGCCAGAAGTCCAGGAACTTGAACAGCATCGGGAATTTCGGCGCGAGGTCGAAATCCTGCCAGACGTAGGTCTGCAGCAGATGCGGATGGTCGGGATAATGATAGAGGATCTTCGCGGTGGTCAGCCCGTAGCCCTGGAGCATCAGTTCCATTTCGGAAGCGGTTCGCATGGCGGTCCTCGTCTCGAGCGCCGAACAATCCTCCCAAGCAAATTGTGCGACGCAACGGTTACCTGTCGATTAACAAATTTGCTCCCGGCGTCCCGGTTCTGTCAAGAATTTCAGTAACTTGGCAGCGAAGCCGGCTGAGTGCTAACAGATATCGCGGCGCCTGAATCAGGGCCGATGCGGCATCCCGCCACGCGCCCCCAACGTCTAATATTGTCGTTTCCGGCGAATTGATAATAATGCCGGCCAAATCACGGACCGGCTGGCGCCGGGTTGCGGCGCATGGCAGATGGGTCGCGGCGCAAGGGAGGGAAAAGAATGTCCGAAGTGCATGTCCACAAGGTCCAGCCCGCGTGGAAGAAGCGCGCCCTGATCGACAACGAGACCTACCTGAAATGGTATGCCGATTCGATCAAGAATCCGGACAAGTTCTGGGCCAGGCACGGCCAGCGCATCGACTGGTTCAAGCCCTTCACCAAGGTCAAGAACACCTCCTACAACGGCAAGGTCTCGATCAAATGGTTCGAGGACGGCCGCACCAACGTCTCCTACAACTGTATCGACCGGCATTTGAAGAAGCGCGGCGACCAGGTGGCGATCATCTGGGAGGGCGACAACCCCTATGATGACAAGAAGATCACCTACAAGGAACTCCACGGCCACGTCTGCCGGCTCGCTAATGTGCTGAAGAAGCACGGCGTCAAGAAGGGCGACCGCGTTACCATCTATATGCCGATGATCCCGGAAGCCGCCTATGCGATGCTCGCCTGCACCCGCATCGGCGCCATCCATTCGATCGTCTTCGGCGGCTTCTCGCCGGATTCGCTGGCCGGCCGTATCGTCGACTGCGAATCGACCTTCGTGATCACTGCCGACGAGGGCCTGCGCGGCGGCAAGACCATTCCTCTCAAGGAAAACACCGACAAGGCGATCGACATCGCGGCGCGCCAGCATGTCATGGTCAAGAACGTGCTGGTGGTGCGCCGCACCGGCGGCAAGGTCGGCTGGGCGCCGGGTAGAGACGTCTGGTACCACGACGAGGTTGCTTCGGTTCCGGCCGAATGCAAGCCGGAGAAGATGAAGGCGGAGGACCCGCTGTTCATCCTCTATACCTCCGGCTCGACCGGAAAGCCGAAGGGCGTCCTGCACACCACCGCCGGCTATCTGGTCTGGGTCTCGATGACCCACCAGTATGTCTTCGATTATCACGACGGGGACATCTACTGGTGCACCGCCGATGTCGGCTGGGTCACCGGCCACAGCTATATCGTGTATGGGCCGCTCGCCAACGGCGCGACCACCCTGATGTTCGAAGGCGTACCGAACTATCCCTCGCAGTCGCGCTTCTGGGAGGTAATCGACAAGCATCAGGTCAACATCTTCTACACCGCGCCCACCGCGCTGCGCGCGCTGATGGGCGCCGGCGACGGTCATGTCACCAAAACCTCGCGCAAGTCGCTGCGCACGCTTGGCACGGTCGGCGAGCCGATCAACCCGGAAGCCTGGGAGTGGTATTTCAACGTCGTCGGCGACAAGAAGGTGCCAATCGTCGACACCTGGTGGCAGACCGAGACGGGCGGCATCCTGATCACGCCGCTGCCGGGCGCCACGGACCTCAAAGCCGGCTCGGCGACAAGGCCGTTCTTCGGCGTCAAGCCGGAACTGGTCGACGGCGACGGCAAGCTGCTGGAGGGCGCCGTCAGCGGCAATCTCTGCATCAGCGATTCGTGGCCGGGGCAGATGCGTACCGTCTATGGCGACCACGAGCGCTTCGTGCAGACCTATTTCTCGACCTACAAGGGCAAATATTTCACCGGCGACGGCTGCCGCCGCGACGAGGACGGCTACTACTGGATCACCGGCCGCGTCGACGACGTGATCAACGTCTCCGGCCACCGCATGGGCACGGCGGAAGTGGAGTCGGCGCTGGTCAGCCACCCGAAGGTCTCGGAGGCCGCGGTCGTCGGTTACCCGCACGACATCAAGGGCCAGGGCATCTATTGCTACGTGACGCTGATGGCCGGCGAGCAGGGATCAGACGAATTGCGCAAGGAACTGGTCGCGCATGTGCGCCAGGAAATCGGCGCCATCGCCTCGCCCGACAAGCTGCAATTCGCGCCCGGCCTGCCGAAGACACGCTCCGGGAAAATCATGCGCCGCATTTTGCGAAAAATCGCCGAAGACGATTTTGGCGCGCTGGGCGATACATCGACGCTCGCCGATCCGGCGGTGGTCGACGACCTCGTCGCCAACCGTCAGAACAAGAAAGGGTAGACCCTCGGTCTGGAGGCCGCGAATGGAAGAGATCGGCCGGGTTAGTGGTCTCTGGCGCTATCCGGCGAGTTCGCTGGGTGGCGAGCAGGTAGGAATTCTGGATATCGGCGCTTCAGGCGCCGAGGGTGATCGTCTGTTCGGCCTGGTCGAAGCCCCGACGGACGAGATCGCCCGGCCCGACGGCGACCGCAAATGGCACAAGGTGCCGCACATCAAGACGCGGCTCTCGCCAGATGGTCTATTGGAAATCGCAACGCCGGAGAGCAGCTGGCTGTCGGCGCCGGGCGTCGAAAGCGACGAGGCTGTATCAGACTATCTCGGTTTTGCGGTATCCATCCGTCCGTTCGATAGAAAATATGCTTCCGACGCCTATGCCGGCCCGCTGACCGCGGAACGCTACCGCAAGGCGCCGGTGCATCTGCTCACCACCGCTTCAATGGCACGGCTGAAAGCCTTGCACCCGCAGGGCGATCCCGATGCCCGGCGTTTTCGGCCAAACATCGTGGTCGACATGCCCGAGGTCGATGGATCGTTCCCGGAGACGGAATGGATCGGCCGGCGGCTGGCTGTGGGCGACCTGGAACTGACGATCTCGGAACCGTGCCGCCGCTGCGGCTTCACCATCATTGCGCAGGACGGTTTTGACAACGATCCCAATATCCTGCGCAACCTGGTGCGCCACAATGCCCACAATATGGGCGTCTATTGCACCGTCGACAGGCCGGCGCGGGTCTCGCTTGGCGCGCCGATGCGCTTCCTGTAGGGCCTCGTCGAGGTGGCTCGGCGGACAGGCGGTAGCGTTTCCAACTCTATCGATACAAATCCGCCCGCGTCGGCGGCAATATGCTGAGGCCCTTGCCGCGCTTGACCGCCACCGTCTGGAAAATCTGCGTCGAGCCGCGCTGGAAGGTGATCGAGCAGCCGGTGAGATAGAGCAGCCACAGCCGCGCCTTGGCTTCGCCCACCTCGGCCACCGCCTCGTCGAAACGGTTTTGCAGCCTCTCGGCCCAGAGCCGACAGGTGCGGGCATAGTGTTCCCGCAAATTCTCGACATCGTAGACGAGAAACCCGTGCGCTTCGAGATTGCCGGTCGTCATGCCGATCGTGTCGAGTTCGCCGCCCGGAAAGATGTATTTGATGATCGCCCGGTATTCCGCGCCCTTCTTCAGCGTCTTGCGCATCGTGCCTTTCGACCGCCTTGTGATCGCGTGATGCAGGTAGATGCCGTCCTGCTTCAGCAGGCGGCGCACGCTGGCGAAATAGGTGGCATGGTTGGCGATGCCCAGATGCTCGAACATGCCGATCGAGCAGATCTTGTCGAAACTGCCCTTAAGTTCCGTGTAGGACTTGATCTCGATCGTGATGCGGTCCTCGAGCCCCTCCGCGCGGATGCGCTCGCGCGCAAGCTCGGTCTGCCGCTCCGACAGCGACACGCCGTGGCCGGTCACGCCATAATGTTTTGCCGCGTAGATCAGCATGGCGCCCCAGCCGCAGCCGATGTCGAGCAGCCGGTCTCCCGGCTTCAGCCGAAGTTTTCTGCAGATGTGCTCCAGCTTGTCCGCCTGCGCCTGGTCGATGCCATTGGCGAAATCGGTGAAGTAGCCGCAGCTATAGACCATGCGCTCGTCGAGAAAGAGCCGGTAGAAGGCGTTGGAAATGTCGTAGTGGTGGCGGATCGCCTCGGCGCTGGAGCCGCTGACGAAGGGGTCACGGCCCGCAAGCTCCGCGGTTTTCCGTGTCGGGTTTCCCGAAAACAGGATCATTGGCAAGTCGCGCAGCAGCCCGAGTTTTGGCAAGGTCTTGAGTTTTGCTCTCAGCTTGCCTTCCGAGCGGCGTTCGAAGATGTCGAAGAGCGTCCCGCCCTCGATGTCGACCGCTTTCGACACCCACATCTCGATCAGCGTATCGAGTTTGGGATAGCGAAGCAGACGCCAGACGATGGCCTGATCGTTGAGCACAATCGTCGCGCCGGTTGGCGGGCCGAGACGCTCCCCCGTCCAGAGCCTGACCGCGAACCCGGGCCTCAGCGTATCCACCACCGCCCGAATGATACGGATCGCCCTGTCGCCTGCGTCCATTCCCACCCCCATCGGGCAGTTTTCAAACCCGCCCGGCCTCTGACCTGACCCCTCGTTCAACGCCTGCAAATCTGCTTGCACGCCCGCAGGTTGCGGCCGCTCTTGCCAAACCGGCGGCGAGACCCCATCATATGCATGTGTTCAACCAATCGAAAGGAGGTGATCCGATGTCGAGTGTATTCGTTTCCCAGCGTGTGGTCTCGGCGGATTGCCTTTTCGGGGAGCAGTCTTCCCGCTGAAGCGCGATCACGTGCGGCAGGTGATCCCCAGGGATCGCCGCTGACGGCCGCGCTGGACGAAAGACACGGAAGGCCTCTGTCCCGGTCGGGACAGAGGCCTTTTTCTTTGGGTCGTTAACGCCGGAAGCGCCTACTTGGTGAGCGCCAGCCGTTCGGTGTTGCGGATGATTTCGGCGAAAGCTGCATCCAGTTCCGCGCCTGTCGACGCTTCGAAATAGTGCTTGACGGTCTTGGTGTCCGGGCTCGCGCATGCCTTCAGCATGGCCTTGACCTCCTTCGGGTCCGCACCGTCCTTGTCGACATTGTCGAGGTCGAAACCGATGGTGAAGACCTGAATTTCGTCCTTTTTCATGTTCTTGCACAGGCTTTTGGCGTAGCTCGCCGACTTGGTCTTCGATACCGAACTGTCGCGTTCTCCGCCGGCGGGAACACCAGCAAATGCGGTGTTGAACACGCCGTCCGTCATCAGGATCGCCACCTTGGTGGTCTTCTTCGGGTCGTAGTCTGACGGACCCTTACCCATCGACGCGTCCTTTATCGCATTCGCCCAACGGTGCGACAGCATATAGTAGGTCCACTGTATTCCGATTGCGCCCGCGGTGACACCAACCGCTTTGTATCCTTCGATCGAGTCAAGAAGTTTGTCAGCATCAGCCGTCAGTGGCACGAGCACACCATCGGGACAGGATTTCTGCCCATCGCTACGCTTCAATCGGTTATCGCGGTTGACCAGCGCCTTATACCATTTTTTGTCCAGCCCGAGCCGTTCCTCTTGCGGGCCGTCGTCCGTAAAGTCCGGCTTGCCGTCTATGCGTTTGCGCTCGGTCACGCAGTTGTCCAGCCGCTTCACCGAACTGATGACGTAGTTCGAGGGAGGAACGTCCGGACCGGTGGCAGTTTCAAAAAAGCTCGCCTGGTCGGCGAGATCGCCTATGTTGACCGCATCCGCATAGGGGACCAGCGCCACGCGCACGCGTGGATTTTTCGGGTCGCGGTTCTGCGCGAGCGCCAGCTTGACCGCGTTGGTGGCAGCCTTCTTGAGGTCTCCGATCTTGTCATGCCCCCACGCCCACTTCGGATCCATCGACCACGTATTGTCGAGCATCATCGCGATCTCGACCTTCTTGTCGGAATAGAGGGCGGCCGAAGTGATCGCCACCTTCGGATCATAGCCGAACAACGGGAAGGCCGGGTCGACATAGGCGTGGGCCGTAGCCTCCAGCGTCTTGGCGCTGTCATCGATTGTCAGCGTGTCGAGCACGAAAGCGCCCTTGTCGGCGAACTTGCCGTCGGCGTTGGCGGAGAGGATCTTCTCCACCTCCTTACGCGCGTCTTCTTTCTTGATAACGCCGGTCGTGATGTCGCGGGCCGTCGAGGTCACGGCGGCGTCGAGCGCGGCATGAAGGCTGGACTGCACATGATAAGCCTGCGTCAGGTTGACGCCGAAGCCAGCCGCCATCATGACCGTCATCATCGACATGCCGAAGAGCACCGCGAAGTTGCCGCTACGATCCTCGGCGAAACGAATCGCCGCGAGCTTCAATCCGAGAGAATTCATCTGCCGCCTCCATGCCGACGGTCCGCCAACCGTTCGCAAGGCGCATTGCAGGATTCCGGCCTGGATCAGTCGTTGCCGGCCGAGAGCCGAGGAGAAGTCTCAACTCTTTGAAATTGCTGACTGTCGCCCGGAGTTATGGTTAGCGCTGGCCAGGCGCCTGCCCTATTGGTTGACAAGCGTTAACCATGACCTACGAGCGCCGGAAAGAATGTGCCATATCGGGACGGCGGCGCTGTATCGCGGCGGATCATTCGCACCAGCTTTGCCGCTTGCCGCCCTTGTAGGGGCGGGCCAGCCCTTCCTCGATCAGGACCCGCGAGACCTCCTCGCCCTCGGCCGTGAACACGTCGGCCAGCACCCGGCCGTAATATTTGGCGCCGCCGATGTTGGAGATGACGATGGGATCGTCGCCCAGCATGAGCGACAGCACGTCGCGCGCCTGCCGCGCCGCTTGCCGCTCGGATGCGCAGCGGCCTTTCATCTCCGGCGCGTCTACCCCGCGAATACGAACATTGATCCGAACGAATTGCCCCGGCCACACATGCGTCTCGGCGACAAAGGTGTCGCCGTCGAGAACCGAAAGCACTCGCGCCTCTACCGGCCCTGCGAAGCTTGCGGCGGCGAGCCCTGCCTTGCACGGAAACACGCCGATGATCCCCACCGCTGCGAGCAGGGCCGAAATGCCACGGCGAAGGAAGGTATGGTGATTCATGGAAAAGGAATTTATTCCTTTTCCATGAATCACGCAAGAGCAAACATAGTTGAGAAGGTTGTCTCAGTCGAGAAAATTCAACCTATGAGAGCATATGCGTGCCGATCATACGGTTGATGGCCCTCACCGGCGCCTGCGTCGCCGACGTCTCCTGCTCATAGGTCCAGACCTTGAAGGTCGACAGCGAGTGCGGCCCGAACGTATGCAGCAGCGGCACGTCGGTAGCGTCACGGCCGCGCGCGATCACCACGCGGCCGATGCGGGGAATGTTGTGGCGCGGATCGAAACTGTACCACTTGCCGTCGAGATAGGCCTCCATCCAGGCGCTGAAATCCATCGGCGCCGGGTCGGCGGGAACGCCGATGTCGCCGAGATAGCCGTTCACGTAGCGCGCCGGGATGTTCATGCAGCGGCAGAACGTGATTGCCAGATGCGCGAAGTCGCGGCAGACGCCGACGCGCTCCTCATGCGCCTGTGCCGCCGTTCGGGTCGCGCGGGCATAGCCATAACCGAACGACAGACGCGCATGGACATAGTCGACGATCGCCTGCACGCGCGCCCAACCCGGCGGAAGATGGCCGAAGAGCTGCCACGCAGGTCCCATCAGATGGTCGGTCTCGCAATAGCGGCTGCCGAGCAGGTAGCCCAGCACATCGTCGGGCAGGTTTTCGACCAGGCTTTCCTGCGCCAGCGTATTTGCCGCGTCCGGCTCGCCGCTGTCCTCGACGACGGCATCGTAGAGGATGCGCACGCCGCCCGCGGGGGCGCTGAACCGGCGGCAGATGTTGCCGAAGAGATCCGTGTAAATTCGCGTCGGCACCGAGGGCGAGGTCAGGACGCGGGTCTGGCGCTTGATGTCGGGTTGACGGTCACGGTGGATTTCGAGAAGGGAGATCACCGGCGTCGGCTGAGGGCAGGAAATCGCGATTTCATAGCCGAGCCGAATGAGCATGGATTGCCTCCCCGCATCTGGAAAAGAAGTCGTCCAAAACGCGACGGAGGCCGATTTTGTTCCGACTGGACAGTTCGTTCGGCAGGCTGGGCGCGGCCCCGACCGAACCACGAAACGTTAGAAATCGCTGGCGATGCCCTTGATTTCCCAGTCTCCGTAACGGACCGGTTCCTCGCCGCGGCGGCCGCCGAACTCGC
Organism: Mesorhizobium sp. IMUNJ 23232; assembly: GCF_044326205.1. Lineage (NCBI taxonomy): Bacteria > Pseudomonadati > Pseudomonadota > Alphaproteobacteria > Hyphomicrobiales > Phyllobacteriaceae > Mesorhizobium > Mesorhizobium sp. IMUNJ 23232. The sequence continues at coordinate 32,364 of NZ_JBIRCY010000001.1, read as the reverse complement.
GCGGCATGGCGGCCACCCGCGCTTCGGTCTGGGCACGGCGCGCCGCCGCTTCGTCAAGCGCCCTGCGGGCCGCGGCCGTCAGCGGCCTTGCTTGCGATGGACCGTTGGAAGCCGGCGGGTTTGCTGCCGCTTCGCCGGCGGGTACGGCCATTGCGTCTTCGTCGGAAATCATTGAAACAACCTCGCGTCTCCCCCATCATATAGCAGCAAATCCTCTGGGATCGACCTGCAAGGAGCTTTCAATGAACATGATGCGGACTGCCATGCTTCTGGCGCTGATGACGGCGCTGTTCATGGGGGTCGGATATCTGATCGGCGGCTCGGGCGGCATGATGATCGCTTTCCTCATCGCCGCCGGCATGAACCTGTTCAGCTACTGGAACGCCGACAAGATGGTGCTGCGCATGCACCACGCGGTCGAGGTCGACGAGCGCAACGCGCCGGAATATTACCGCATCGTGCGCGACCTCGCCGCGCGCGCCAACCTGCCGATGCCGAAGGTCTATCTGATCGACAATCCGCAGCCCAACGCCTTCGCCACCGGGCGCAACCCTCAGAACGCCGCCGTGGCCGCCACCACCGGCTTGCTCAACCGCCTCTCCTACGAGGAAGTCGCCGGCGTGATGGCGCACGAACTCGCCCATGTGCAGAACCGCGACACGCTGACCATGACGATCACCGCCACGCTTGCCGGCGCGATCTCCATGCTTGGCAACTTCGCCTTCTTCTTCGGGGGAAATCGCGAAAACAACAATCCGCTGGGCTTCATCGGCGTGCTCGTCGCCATGATCGTGGCGCCGCTCGCCGCCGCTATCGTGCAGATGGCGATCAGCCGCACCCGCGAGTACTCCGCCGACCGGCGCGGCGCCGAGATCTGCGGCCATCCGCTCTGGCTGGCCTCGGCGCTGAACAAGATCGCCCGCAACGTCGAGCGTATCCCCAACGACGACGCCGAGCGCAATCCCGCGACCGCGCCGCTGTTCATCATCAATCCACTGTCGGGCGAGCGCATGGACAATCTGTTCTCGACGCACCCGGACACGGAAAACCGCATCGCCGCACTTGAGGCGATGACGCAGGAGTTCGGCTCGGACCAGGCCGCCCAGCCTCGTCCCCAGCCACGCGCCGAGACGCCTGCCCGCAAGCCTGCCTCAACAGGCGGACCGTGGGGAAACCCATCGGCTGCGCCCGCCGAGCCAGACCCGGAGCCTGAACCCAAGGCCAATCCCTGGGGACGCAACCCGACCGGTCCGAAGAGCGGCAAGGGCCGCTGGTCGTGAGCGGCGAAGGATCGCCGCCGCGGGACAGACGACGCAGCAAGCACTCTTCCTCCCAGCCGGGCCGGCCTGCCGAGCCGTCCGCACCCGGCCTCGCCGCGCGCATGGCGGCGGCGCGGCTGCTCGCGGCGGTGGTCGATGCAAAGACGCCGCTCGACGGCCTGACCGACCAGGAGCACGGCCATCCGCAATTCAAGGCACTCGACCAGCGCGACCGCGGATTGGTCCGCGCCATCCTCGTCACCGCGCTCCGTTACCGCAGAACAATCGAGGCGCTGATGTCGGCGCGGCTGCGCTCGCCGCTGCCGGCCAACGCGACGACGCTGTCGCACATCCTGCATGTCGGCGCGGCGCAGATCCTGTTTCTCGATGTGCCCGACAGCGCAGCCGTCGACCTTGCCGTGACGCATGCGAAGGGCGACCCACGCACCGCCCGTTTCGCGGCACTGGTCAACGCCGTGCTGAGGGGTGTTGCCCGCGACAAGGCGGCCGACCTGCCAGAAACCCTCGCGGCAGTGACGGATGCGCCCGACTGGTTTGTTGCGCGGCTGCGCGAGGCGTATGGTCCTGAGCGCGCGAAAGAAATCCTTGCCGCGCATCGGCTGGAGTCGCTGACGGACTTCACCGTAAAGACTGATCCGCAGCACTGGGCGAACATTTTCGGCGGCGTCGTGCTGCCGACGGGCTCTGTCCGGGTCGGCAGGCTGCCCGCCACCGTAGCCGAGTTGCCTTTCTATGCGGAGGGCGCGTGGTGGGTGCAGGATGCGGCCGCCGCGCTGCCGGCAAAACTGTTTGGCGATGTGGCGGGGCTGCGCGTCGCCGACCTTTGCGCCGCGCCCGGCGGCAAGACGGCCCAGCTTGCCGCGGCCGGCGCGACCGTCACCGCCGTAGACAGTTCGCGCAGCCGGCTGGCGCGGCTGCAAACCAATCTCGACCGGCTCGGGCTGAAGGCGGAGATCGTCCAGGCCGATGCCATCGATTGGATGCCGCCCGAGACGTTCGACGCGGTGCTGCTCGATGCGCCCTGTTCGTCGACCGGCACCGTGCGCCGCCATCCGGACGTGCCGTGGACGAAGTCGCCCGCTGACATCGAGAAGCTTGCCGGCCTGCAACGCCGCTTGCTGGATCATGCCGTACGTTTGCTCAAGCCCGGCGGAAGGATCGTCTTCTCAAATTGCTCGCTCGATCCGCTGGAGGGCGAGGAGATGATCCGGCAGTTCCTTTCGCAAAGCACCGATTTCGCTACCGACCCGATCGAACGGGGCGAATTCGCCGGGATCGACGATTTCATCACGCCGGAGGGCTGGCTGCGCACCACGCCGGCGGACATGCCGATGGCGGACGCATCGCTTTCGGGCATGGATGGATTTTTCGCCGCGCGCCTGCGCCGCAGCATCTGAGCCGGCTCGGCCAAACATCTCGTTTCGCCTTCGCAGCATCGGCTGAATCATCTACAAGGCGCGAATTAGCCGAAGCCCAGGAGCAATTTTTGGCGGCTGCCAGCACGAGGCGTCTGTGGACGCTGGTCGCCAGGGAATATTGGCGGAGGGGTCGCCGTCGCCTGCGCACGGGCCCGCTCTACCGCTGGCGCTACAGCGGCCGCACGCCGGAGCGTGTGCTGATCGCACCGCCGGACCTGCGCCTCGCCGACCCGCAGGTGGCGGTGGAAATCTATCACGGCCGTTTTCCGCTGAGCGGCCATATGGTCGAGACGGGGGGCCGTTCGCCCTTCCTGCTGGACGTGACGGATCGTGGCTGGCTGAAGTCCCTGAACGGGTTTCGCTGGCTTCGCCACATGCGCGCCGCCGGCACCGAACTCGCCGCCGCCAACGCCCGCGCGCTGGTGTCCGACTGGATCGCGGCGCACGGCTCGCACATTGCGGGCGTCGCGTGGGAGCCGGCGATGACGGCCAAGCGCCTGATCGCCTGGCTGCAGCATTCGTCGGTGGTCCTGCAAGGCGCCGAATTCGCCTTCTATCGCTCGTTCCTGAGATCGCTGGCGATGCAGATCCGCTACCTCCGCTCGGTGGTGCGGGAAATGCCGGACGGCGAGGGCAAATTGCGCGCCCGCATCGCGCTGGCCTATGCCGCGCTCTCGCTGCCCGCACCGCCCTCGGCGCTGCGCAACGCCACCCGCAACCTCGCGGACGAACTGGAACGCCAGGTCCTGCCCGACGGCGGCCACATCTCGCGCAATCCGATGGCGGTCATGGAACTGCTGGCCGATCTCCTGCCGCTGCGCCAGACCTACGCCAACCAGGCGGAAGCCCCGCCGGGGGCGCTGATCGGCGCGGTCGAACGCATGCTGCCGGCGCTGCGCTTCTTCCGCCATGCCGACGGCAGCCTCGCGCATTTCAACGGCATGGGCGTCACCATCCACGAACGCGTGGCCGCCATACTGCGCCATGACGACACGGCCGGCGCGCCGCTGCTGCATGCGCCGCATTCCGGCTATGAGCGGCTTTCCATGGGCGGAACGGTGGTGATCGCCGACACCGGCGCGCCGCCGCCCCTGGAGGTCGCCGAGGCCGCGCACGCCGGCTGCCTGTCCTTCGAGCTGTCGTCGGGCCGGCACCAGTTCGTCGTCAATGCCGGCGTCGACACCTATGGCGCGGAAGAATTCCGCCCGCTCGGCCGCGCCACCGCCGCGCATTCCACCGCCTCCATCAACGATACGTCGCTGGCGCGTTTCAGCCATCCGGAACGCATCAGCAGCATCATCGGCGCGCCGCTGGTCGACGGGCCGCACGAAGTGCGCTGCGACCGGCTCGACCAGCCGGGCGCCCAGGGTTTTATCGCCGGCCACGACGGCTATGTCAGGCGTTTCGGCATCTACCACGAACGCCGGCTGACGCTCTCGGCGGAAGGCGAGACGCTGGCCGGCCTGGACCGCTTCACGCTGCAGGGCGGGCCGGCTTCCGAACAGGATGCGGTGGCCATCCGTTTCCATCTCCATCCGGAGGTGGAACTGTTCCGCGACAACCAGGGGCGGCTGGTGCTTGCGCCGCCTAACGCCGACCGCTGGTTCTTTTCCACCAACATTGCGCCGCGGGTCGAGGAATCGATCTTCTTCGCCGCGCTCGGCGGCCCGCGCCGCAGCCGCCAGATCGTGCTGGCGTTCCGGGCTTCCGAGGTGCCGGAGGCGCAATGGCAATTCCAGAAGAAACGCCGCGAACCGGCGATGCCGCAGGTATGATCCCCGGCCCGCGACTCCCTTGATTTCCGGCCAGCCCGTGTTAGGTCGCACCCAACGCCCCGTCGCGAAAGACCCTCCCATGGCCGTTGCCTCGAAAAAAATCCCCGCGCCCGATCTCGTCATGGTCCGCCGCGCGCTGCTTTCCGTCTCCGACAAGGCCGGCCTCGTCGAATTCGCGCGGGCGCTGACCGGCTTCGGCATCGAACTGGTCTCGACGGGCGGAACGGCCAAGGCGATTGCCGCCGCCGGTCTCGCCGTGCGCGACGTGTCGGAACTGACGGGTTTTCCCGAGATCATGGACGGGCGCGTCAAGACGCTGCATCCGGCGGTCCACGGCGCCCTGCTCGGCGTGCGCGACGATCCCGAGCACACCGCGGCGATGCGGCAGAACGGCATCGAGCCGATCGACCTCGTCGTCGTCAATCTCTATCCGTTCGAGGAGGTGCGCCACTCCGGCGCGGACTATCCGTCAGTGGTCGAAAACATCGATATCGGCGGGCCGGCCATGGTGCGGGCGTCGGCGAAGAACCACGCCTATGTGGCCGTCGTCACCGAACCCGACGACTATGCCGCCGTGCTCAACGCGCTGGAGCTCAACACCGGCAGCCTGACGCTGGAGTTCCGCAAGAAACTGGCGGCCAAGGCGTTTGCCCGCACCGCGGCCTATGACGCGGCGATCTCGCAATGGTTCGCCGAAACGCTGGAGGTCGAGCACCCCGCCTGGCGCGCCTTCAGCGGAAAACTGGAGACAGTCATGCGCTATGGCGAGAACCCGCACCAGTCGGCGGGTTTCTACGTCACCGGCGACAAAAGGCCGGGCGTGGCGACCGCCCGGCAACTGCAGGGCAAGCAGCTTTCCTACAACAACATCAATGATACCGACGCCGCCTTCGAGCTGGTCGGCGAGTTCGATCCCACGCAGTCGGCGGCGGTCGCCATCATCAAGCACGCCAACCCCTGCGGCGTCGGCGTCGGCGGCACGCTGCGCGAGGCCTACGCCAAGGCGCTCGCTTGCGATCCCGTCTCGGCCTTCGGCGGCATCGTCGCCGTCAACCGGCTGCTCGACGCCGAGGCGGCGGAAGAGATCGTCAAGACGTTTACCGAGGTGATCATCGCGCCGGAGGCCAGCGAGGAAGCGCTGGCGATCATCGCCGCGAAGAAGAACCTTCGCCTGCTGGTGACCGGCGGCTTGCCGAACCCTGCCACGGCCGGGATCACGGTGAAATCGGTCGCCGGCGGTCTGCTTGTGCAGTCGCGCGACAATGCGGTGGTCGACGCGCTCGACCTGAAGGTGGTGACGAAACGTGCTCCGAGCGAGACGGAGTTGGCCGATCTGCGCTTCGCCTTCCGCGTCGCCAAGCATGTGAAGTCGAACGCCATCGTCTACGCCAGGGACGGTGCGACGGTCGGCATCGGCGCCGGCCAGATGAGCCGCGTCGACTCTTCCCACATCGCAGCTCGCAAGGCGCTGGACGCGGCCGAGGCTGCCGGACTGGCCGAGCCGCTGACAAAAGGCTCGGTGGTCGCCTCCGACGCCTTCTTCCCCTTTGCCGACGGGTTGCTGGCAGCGGTCGAGGCTGGCGCGACCGCCGTCATCCAGCCGGGCGGCTCGATGCGCGACGAGGACGTGATCGCGGCCGCCGACGCGCATGGCATCGCCATGGTGTTTACCGGCGTCCGGCATTTCAGGCATTGATGCGGCTTCCCGCCGGCGGGCAGGGCAGGACTCAGCCGGCGGGCCGATCGGCCGGATAGGGTGTGCGCAGCAGGACAAGCAGGCCGCCGACCAGGAACAGCAGGATCATCGCCATGCCGGCCGGGTCGGACCCGGTGACGGCCGCGACCGTCGCGACGAGGGTTGGCGCCGCAAAGCTGGTGGCCCGTCCGGCGAGCGCGTAGATGCCGAAATAGCGTCCTGCCTCCTCCGCCGTCACGCTGCGCGCCAGATAGGAGCGCGACGACGCCTGCACAGGCCCGAAGGCAATGCCGATCAGCAGGCCGTAGGCGATATAGGCCTTCTCCGCCGCGGTGCCGAACATGCCGCCGCTGTCGGCGGTGGACAATTCGACCAGCCCGAACAGGGTGAAACCTGGCCCGGTCGAGACAATGCCGATCGTCGCAAGCGTCAGCAGGATCAGAGAGACGATCACCACCCATTTCGAGCCGAAAGCGGTGTCGAGGCGGCTCGCCGCGAAGCAGCCGAATATGGCGATGACGTTGAGGATGATGCCGTAGATGCCGAATTCGGTTACTGTCCAGCCAAACATCTTTGCCGCAAAGGCCCCACCCAGCGCCAGCAGCGCGTTGACGCCGTCCTGATAGACCATGCGGGCGACGAGAAAGCGGACAAGGCCGAACCGCTGGCGCACTTCCGTGAGGGTTGATCTCAGTTCGGAAAGGCCGGTGCGGATCGCCGGGCCAAGCGGCATGCCCCGAGCGCCATCCGGCGTGAAGAACAACATCGGCAGGATGAATACGAAGTACCACAACGCTGCCAGCGGCCCGGTGGCGCGGGCGTCCTCGCCCTGCGCCTGATCGAGCCCGAATAGAGGCGGTAGGCCGACGATGGTCCTGCCGGTCCCCGGCAAGGCAGCGAGCAAGGTGACGACGAAGATCAGCGCGATCATGCCGCCGAGATAGCCGAGGCCCCAGGCGATATTGGACACCCGGCCAGTTTCCTCTTTCGAGAACAGGCGCGGCATCATCGAATCGTTGAAGACGATTGAAAATTCGGCGGCGATGGTGGCGAGGCAGAAGAAGAAAAGCACTTCGACAAGGCTCGACCCCGGCGCCGCATACCAGAGCATCGTAAGGCAGGTGATCTTGATCGCCGCGAAGAACATGATCCAAGGCTTCTTGCGTCCGGTCTGGTCGGCGATCGAGCCCAGCACCGGCGACAGGATGGCGATGGCGAGGCCGGCGGCGCCCACGCCCCAGCCCCAGGCGGCCAATCCCAACGTAGAGTCGCCGGCCATGCGCGACACGAAATATGGGCCGAAGATGAAGGTGGTGACCACGGTGAAGAAGGGTTGCGCCGCCCAGTCGAACAGCATCCAGCCCCAGATGCCGCGCCGCGGAACGGCACCGGCGGTGGTTGCGGTCATTCTGGAGCCCTCACATTGCAACCGGTGCCGGCAAAGCGTCCCGCATCGGACATTCAACTCCGCAGGGTTCGCACGTCTCATGTGCCACCGCAATGGGCTCTGGCCGCCAAGCTGGTTGGGCGGGCTTCGACAGACAGCTTCGCCGATGCGATTCAATCTCGTCCGTCGACAGGAAGGTTTTGCCCGCCTCAACCCGCCGCTTGCCGGGTAACGCCCTGAAAGCGCACACGTAGGCAGCCGGTTCCACCAGGCGCACCCCGCAATTCAATGCCATCCGCCGGGACAGCACGCGAATGTCCCGGCTTGAGATTCCACAACCGGAGCCAGAACACGGTCTGAATCCGGGACAGTTTTACCCCGGGGTTTCCATGATCGCCCCGATCGCGGCTTTGTCGGCCTTGCCGGCCCCTTGGTCATGCTTATTACGCAAGATTCCACGCGGGTTGCCACCAACTATCTGTTTCTGCTTGGCTTTACAGGCATGACATTGTTTTCGACCGGCCTTGCGTCCAGGCCGGGTAGGCGCCGACGCGGGCCGCCACCGCCCGAAAAATCATTCCTTTTCAATGTGTTGTGCTGACGCCGAGACGGCAGTTTCGCCGTACCGCCAATGCAAAGGATTATTTTCCTTGGACACTTGCCAATGTTCCCTATATGTTCTATGCTGCGTGCCGGCCTTGTCCGGAGGAAGCGGCGGTGGAGTTGATCGACGGAAATGCGGCAATCGAGCGAAACGTGGAGGCGCTGAAGCGCATCCTCCTGATGCTCGTCGGCATGGCCGAGATGGGGTTTGGCGCAGGGGGACAGTTTACTTTCTTTCCGCAGAAGGGCCCGGAGGTTCAGAACGAGGCGCTGGCGGAAAAAAGTAAACTGTCCCCGGCACTTGACCCGGCACTTACGCTTCCCCGCCATCTCTACCGCGCCATCTTGCGGCTGCTGCGTCCCGCCGAATCCGCCGCGCGGCGCCTCGTCATCGCGGCGGCGCACGGCATCGTGGTGACCTTGCCGCCGCTGCGCCCGCGAAAACCGAAGCCAGTGGACACGGCGGCCGCCATGCGCCGCCTCGGCCTCGCCGTCACCGTGTCGAATGACGATCTCAGGCGTGCCGAAGCAGCGAGGAGGGCCGTTGCTCTCCGCGCCGCCAGGCCCCGCACCATCAGCCTGCCGCTGTTCGATCCCCAAAAGTATCCGTTCCGCGTCCGCCGCCGCTATGTACCGGCGCGCGGCGTGCCGCGCATTTCAGTTCCCGGCTTCAGCGAGCCGTCTCCGCTGCCGCCGCCGCCATCGCCGGACGACCCGATCGATGCGGCGCGTCTCGGCTTGCGGCTCCAGGCGCTGGGCGCGGCGCTCGACGACCTGCCGGGACAGGCAAAACGGTTCGCCCGCTGGAAGGCGCGATGCGACGCGGCGGTCGCGGAAATGCGGCAAATCGGCAGCGCCGTAGTCGTGCGCGGCAGAACGGCGCGCGGCACGGTCCGGTTCCAGCGGACACGGCCACTGTGGCTTGGCCGGCCGCCCGGCGGCCGGCTGTCGCCCTGCGACCCCGACGCCCGGCGCCGCAAGAACGTGCGCGAGGTCGACGAGATTCTGGCGCATGCCCATGCGCTGGCCTTGGACGCGCTGAACCCGCTGCGCCCCGACACGTCATGACGGCGGCAAACTGGACGTGAAAAGCGAAGGATTTCCGGCCGGCGCGGATTTTTCCGCCCCTCGGCGGCGATGGATGCTGTCTGCGCGTTTTTGACGGGCCGATCAGTCCGCCAGCATCCTTGCTCCCTTTTGGGATCGCAAGGGAAACGCTGGAAGATCACGACATTCTGTTGTCTCTCTCCTCCCGCTCCCTCTCCTGCGCGGCCCGGTGCTGCTGGATGGCGTCGCTGAAGGCGGCGGCCAGGATGCCGGTCGGCATGGCGATCAGGCCGATGCCGGTGATCGCCGTCAGCCCGGCCAGCATCTTGCCTATCGGCGTGGCCGGAATGACGTCGCCGTAACCCACCGTGGTCAGCGTGGCGATCGACCACCACATGGCGCGCGGGATCGAGCCGAAAGCGGCGGGCTGGCCTTCGCCCTCGATGATGTAGAGCAGCGTCGACGACACCAGCAGCAGCACGGTGGCGATCATCAGGCTCATCAGCAGTTCGTAGCGGCGCGAATAGACGGCGTGGCCGATGGCGTTGAAGGCTCTGGAATAGCGCCCGAGCTTTGCCAGCGACAGGATGCGCAGCAGCCGGAACAGCCGCAGCAGCGAGGTCTCGTTGCCGTAGAAGGTGAGGAACAGCGTCGACATGGCGAGCAAGTCGATGATCGCCGGTAGCGACAGCGCGTAGCGGACATAACCCAAAAAGCCGCCGCCATATCGGGGGTCCTCCGCCGAGGTCCACAGCCGCGCCAGATATTCAACCAGGAAGATCGAACCGAAGACCAGTTCGAGGCCGAGGAAGAGATTTTCCCGGCCCAAATAAATCGTAGGCTCGCTTTCCAGGATCGCCACCAGCACGGCGGCGGCGATGACCAGCACGATGAACTTGTTGAGCCGCGACAGGCCTTTCCTGTGCCACGCTGTCGGCTCGAGGCGGATATAGAGCCAGCGCCGCAGCCGGGTGTGACGGGACATCGAGGTCTCGGCGCGCCTCAGACGAACGGTTTGCCGACGTCGTATTTTTTCGGCACCAGCCGCTCGAAATAGGCTTTTCCGGCCGGCGCGAGCCCGGTGCCGGCGGTGTCGAGAAAATCGTCGGGCATATGCCGCGTCTTTCCGGCGACGTTGATCAGTGGAACTTTGCGCAGCGCGGTCTTGCCGTTCTCGACCTGCAGTGCCACCGAGCCGCCGCCTTCCCCCGCCACGGCAACCGCGAAGGCGCCGGCGTCGAAGGCCTCCTGCTGGTCGACCTTGGAGATCGCGCCGACGAAACCGCGCGGCATGTAGCCCAGCGCGTCGACGCGGGCGCGCGCGCCCGGGACGCCTTCCTTCAGCGCATGCTCGAACGCCATGCCGAGATCACCGCCCGACAGTTTCAGATTACCATGCGCGTCGCGCTCCAGTTTCTCCGGCGGCACCAGGGTCTCGACCAGCGCACGCCCGTCCTCGGCGGTGACGCCTTCCGAGACGGCCACGATGCAGCGCTTGTGTTTCGCCAACGTGCGCTTGACGTCGTCGACGAACTGTTTTGGCGAGAAGGCGCGTTCCGGCACGTAGATCAGATGTGGCCCAGAATCTCCGTCGATCCGCCAGGCGGCGGAGGCGGCGGTGAGGAAGCCGGCGTGGCGGCCCATGACGATCGCCACATAGATGCCGGGCAGCGCCCGGAAATCGAGGTCGGCGGTGAGAAACGCGCCGGCGACATATTCGGCGGCCGAGATGAAACCCGGCGTGTGGTCGTTTTCTTCCAGATCGTTGTCGATCGTCTTCGGCGCATGCACGAAGGCGATCTTGCCGCCCGACGCCTCGGTCAGGATCTGCTGCGTACCCGACGTGTCGTTGCCGCCGATATAGATGAAGGCTTGGGTATCTATCTTCTGGAGCCCCTTCAGCACCACCTCGCAATAGGCGGCGTCCGGCTTGTCGCGGGTCGAGCCCAGCGCTGCACTCGGCGTGCCGGCGATGCGGCGCAATTCGGCCTCCGGGATTTCCGTCAGGTCGACATAGTTGCCGTCGCGGATGCCGCGCACACCATGCAGCGCGCCAAGCACCTTTGCCCCGGGATGCCGCTTGCGCACCTCGAGCGCCGCGCCCACCATGGTCTGGTTGATCACCGCGGTCGGGCCGCCGCCCTGCGCAATCACGAATGTCCCGGCCATGAATTCCTCCGATCGAATGTCGCCGCAGGTTTAGCGCAGTTTTGCGACAGCGCAACCGCAACGAATAATTGGCGACAGAGAATTTGCCCACCAAGTCAGCCTCGCCTTTCCCGTCAGGACGACGAGCAGTCGAGGTATGATGAAATGTCAATAAGCCGATTTTCGTCAAAGCGAACCTTAGCCAAGTTTTGCTCGGACGCAGTCCTGGCAAGTTTGCCGCTCAGAGAAGTAGCTCTGATCGGAAAGGTCGGCGCAGCAACCGCCTCGTAGGCGTAGCTGTAGGCTGTAGTCCGATGAACGTCATTCAAATCGAAAACGTAGAGACCGCGCCTAGCAAGCTCAATATAGCTATCGGGGGTGGGTACCGTAACCAGGAGACAAGCTTCCGAAACGATGGGTAGCTGGAGCATTAGATACTCCAGATTCTCGCTTGCCTCATAGCGGTTAAGTTGAGGCAACAAGCTGATAGGTATCGGTCCTGAACCAGCCGTGATGAAGGCTGCGAGGTAGTTGCTCCTATCGGATGCAAGCCACGCCAAGTCCCAATCCGACGGATACGGGTATTCGCTCAATGCGACTTTCCTATTAGGCTCCAGTTCTGGCTTTTTGGACGGGAGGAGGTGTCCGGTCAATCGTAGGGATTGCTTCGCCGCTGGCCGCAGCGGATTTTTGCCTGTGCGCCATACAAAGCCGGGCCATCACGCTATAGTGATGGCCGAGAAGGCGCGGAAAACATCCCCGCCGATTGCTGTTTACGAATCTTGAGGAAAACCATGTCCGAAAACGCATCGCTCCAGTCCCGCCGCGTCGCCGCGATACCGCGCGGGGTGGCAACCGCCTATCCTGTCTTCGCCGAGCGGGCGGAAAATTCCGAGCTTTGGGACAGGGACGGCCGCCGCTTCATCGATTTCGCCGGCGGCATCGCGGTGCTGAATACAGGCCATCGCCACCCGAAGGTGATTGCGGCAGTCAAGGCGCAGCTCGACGCCTTCACCCATACGGCCTTCCAGATCGTGCCCTACGAGCCCTACATCGCGCTGTGCGAAAAGCTGAACAAGCTCGCGCCATTCAAGGGCGAGGCAAAGTCCATCCTGTTTTCGACCGGCGCGGAAGCGGTTGAAAACGCCATGAAAATCGCCCGCGCTCATACCGGGCGCACCAATGTCATCGCCTTCTCCGGCTCCTTCCACGGCCGCACCCTGTTCACCAGCGCACTCACCGGCAAGGTGGCGCCCTACAAGAAAAAGTTCGGGCCGATGCCGGCTGGTGTCTGGCACGTGCCGTTCCCGGTGCCGCAGGACAATGTGACGGTGGCGGATTCGCTCCGGGCGATAGAGTACCTGTTCCGCGCCGACGTCGACCCGGCCAATGTTGCGGCAATCATCATCGAGCCGGTGCAGGGCGAAGGCGGGTTCCATCCCGCACCGGTCGAGCTTCTCCAGGCGCTCAGGAAAATCTGTGACGACCACGGCATCGTGCTGGTCGCCGACGAGGTGCAGACGGGTTTCGCGCGCACCGGAAAGCTGTTCGGCATCGAGAATTCCGGCGTCGAGCCGGACCTGATCACCATCGCCAAATCGCTGGCCGGCGGCTTCCCGCTGTCGGGCGTCGTCGGCAAGGCCGCAATCATGGACGCGCCGGACCCGGGCGGGCTGGGCGGCACCTATGCCGGCAGCCCGATCGCCTGCGCGGCCGCCCTGGCGGTGCTGGATGTCATTGAAGAAGAACGACTTCTCGACCGCTCCAATGCGCTCGGCGAGCGCATCAAGGGCGAACTTGGGCGGATTTCGCAGCGCAACGACACGGTGCCGATGGGTTTTGTCCGCGGACCCGGCGCCATGGTGGCGTTCGACGTGCTGAAGGGGCGCGGCGGTTCCGAGCCCGACGCCGACGCCACCAAACGGGTGACGCAGGCCGCACTCGCCGAAGGGCTGGTGCTGCTGTCCTGCGGGGTTCACGCCAACACGATCCGCATCCTGATGCCGCTGACCATCTCCGACGAGATTCTGGCGGAAGGCATGGGCAAGCTGGAGAGGGCGCTGGTAGCGGCGAACGGTTAGCCTCGGCCGATACCGTCAGGTCTGTTCCAGCGAGTCCGACCGTCCGCGGAAACATCCAGTTGTCTCGGTAATGAGCCGACGCTCCTGACAGATCGTCGGCAACAGGCCGTGTTATGAATGCCTCGGACAGGCGATTTGAGCGGCGCGGAAAGTTATGCAGGAACAATCGGATACGGGTACGCCAGCGCTGAAGGAAATCTTCGACCGGGAGCGGCTTGCCCATATCGCGCGCGAGGCGGCCGCCGTCTCGGCCGGCTTCGATACCGACACCTTCATGGCTCGGGCGGCCGAAAATCTCGACGCGCTCGGCATCATGCAGCGGATGCGGCAGGTGGCGGTGGCTTTGCACGCGGCGCTGCCGGGCGGCTATGCTCGGAATATCGAGGTTCTTTCCGCGCTCGCGCCGCACCTCAGGCACAGTTTCGTGGCGATCTCGTTGGCCGAATTTGTAGCGCTCTACGGCCTTGATGATTTTGATATCTCTATGAAAGCGTTGCGGTTTTTCACGCAATTCGGCTCGGCGGAATTTGCGGTCCGGCCATTCCTTTTGCGTGACCTCAGCCGGACCTTGGCGGTGATGGAGCAATGGGCTGGCGACGAGAACGAACATGTGCGGCGGCTGGCCAGCGAAGGCTGCCGGCCGCGCCTGCCCTGGGCGGTGCGTATCCCGTCGCTGATCAAGGACCCGTCGCCGGTTGCGCCGATCCTCGAAAGGCTGAAAAGCGACCCGAGCCTCTATGTGCGCAAATCGGTCGCCAACCATCTGAACGATATCGCCAAGGACCATCCTGATTGGGTGCTGGACCGGCTTTCAAAGTGGCCACTCGACGACGAGCGGACGTCATGGATCGCCAAGCATGCGCTCAGAACCTTGATCAAAAAAGGAGATTCGCGCGCGCTGGCGCTGGTCGGCGCGGGCGGCAAACCGCTGCTCAAGGTCGAAGCGATGGCGGTGACGCCGCAAAAGATCGCGCTTGGCGAGCGGGTTTCTCTGGCCGCCCGGCTGGTTTCAACGGCGAATGAATCCCAGCGGCTGGTTGTCGACTATGCCGTTCATTACGTGAAGAAGAACGGCGTGGCGAACCGGAAAGTGTTCAAGCTGAAGGTTCTGGACCTGGCGCCCGGAGCGGCCGCGGAACTGTCGATCAGCCAGACGGTGAAGGATTTCACCACACGCAAGCATTTTGCAGGTCATCATCGCATCGAACTGCTGGCGAATGGTGAGATCGTTGCGGAGAGCGGCTTCCATCTGCTGATATGATTGGAGATTCGGTGGCGCAATGAACGAGTCGCGGTCGAAGTGTCTTCCGTTCTTTGGCAGGTCCGCAATTTCGTTGATTTTCAAGACTTTGCCGGGATGCATCCGCCGCCGGGCGCCGATAGTGGTCAGTTTGAATCCAGGGCAAGCAAGTTAATGTTCGAGTTTCGACAACCGCCCGCTTTGCGGATTGAACTTGTACCCATGGGCGCGAAGAAGCACATCCATCTCAGCCTGTAATCGGTTTCTACGTCCGAGTAAGGGCTGACGAAGCGGTTGATCGGCACCAAAGCCTCACAGATATGGTAGCGGTCATCCGGCGCCGTTTGCACACGCTCTTTCGGTATAAACCACTCCCCCACAGGCGGATCATTCCGGTAATGGGGAACAGGTTGCCTGACAAAATAGCCGCCACCTTTTGCCGACCTGACGTCATCGGGATTGAGCGAGTGGCAATCGCGATTGCCACAGCATTTTGAATGGAGAACAGGGTCGATTTTGTCGGTATACCAATCGTGGGCGCCAGCCTCGCCGGCAAGGGCAAGCCACAACAATTGACAAGCAAAATGCCTCTGGGAACTTTTCATGGGGTGTTCCCCAAAATTCCGGCGTCAGGATATTAGCAAATCGTCATAAAATCAAATCGTCTCTACAGAGGGCATCAGGAAACCAGAGGCTATTATGAACCAGGCTGGCGAGAAATATTGGCAAAATCCGACCTTTGCTTTAAGCTCAACGAGTTCGGCCGTCGGGACGTGGTGGCTTAGGTGCCAAGCCGACCGACTACCAGGGTGCAGGTTCGCGTCACCGACAGCCGAAAACGGCGGTTGGGGGAGACGTCCAGGCTGATCGCCTTGACTGGCAGCGGGCTTTCTGGACACGGACGTGACGCAAACGATCGGCGGTTGGTCAGGATCGCCCCTCTCCGCTCCGCCTTGGCACGCTTGGGGCTGGACACCTCTCCCCCCACTTCGTGGAGGGAGAGGGCAGAATTACTTCACACGTACCGGTTGACGATGTTCTCCAAAAGCTCCTGGCGGCCGGAGCGCGGCTGGGGCTCGATGCCGCGGCTGGTGACATAGTGCTCGATCTCGTCCAGCGTGTAGCCACCGGCCAAGACCTTTTTCGCCTCGGCGCCGTCCCAGCCGGCGTAGCGCTCGGCGAGCGGGCCGGAAAGCGCCTTGTCCTCGATCATTTTTGCCGCCGCCTTGAGGCCGCGCGCGCAGCAGTCCATGGCGCCGATATGGCCGATCAGCAGATCCTGCGGGTCGAGCGACTGGCGGCGCAGCTTTGCGTCGAAATTGGTGCCGCCGGTGGTGAAGCCGCCGGCCTGCAGCACGTAATAATAGGCCAGCGCCATTTCCGGCACGTTGTTGGGGAACTGGTCGGTGTCCCAGCCGGACTGGTAGTCGTTGCGGTTCATGTCGATCGAACCGAAGATTCCGAGCGCGCCTGCCAGCGCCAGCTCGTGCTCGAAGGAGTGGCCAGCAAGGATGGCGTGGCCCTGCTCGATGTTGACCTTGACCTCGTTCTCCAGCCCGAAATCCTTGAGGAAGCCGTAGACGGTGGCGACGTCGTAATCGTACTGATGTTTGGTCGGCTCCTGCGGCTTCGGCTCGATCAGGATGGTGCCGTTGAAACCGATCTTGTGCTTGTAGTCGACGACCATTTGCAGGAAGCGCCCGGCCTGCTGGCGCTCGCGCTTCAGGTCGGTGTTGAGCAGGGTCTCGTAGCCCTCGCGGCCGCCCCACAGCACATAGTTCTCGCCGCCGAGCTTTTTCGTGGCGTCGATGCAGCGCTTAACGGTGGCGGCCGAGTAGAGAAAAACGTCCGGGTCGGGATTGGTGGCCGCGCCCGCCATGAAACGGCGGTTGGAGAACAGGTTGGCCGTGCCCCACAGCAGTTTCACGCCGGTCTCGGCCTGCTTCTGAGCGAAGATATCGACGATCTCGTCGAGGCGCGCCGCGCTTTCCGAAAAATTCTTGCCCTCGGGGCGCACGTCGGCGTCGTGGAAGCAGTAATAGGGCACGCCGAGCAGCGAGAACATCTCGAAGGCGACGTCGGCCTTCAGTTTTGCCTTGTCCATGCTCTCGCCGAACCAGGGGCGCTCGAAAGTCTGGCCGCCGAACGGATCGCCGCCCGGCCAGGCGAAGGAGTGCCAGTAGGCGACGGCGAAGCGCAGATGGTCTTCCATGCGTTTGCCGGCGACGATTTCGTCCTTGTGGTAGAAGCGGTAGGCCAGCGGATTGGCCGAATCCGGACCTTCATATTTGGCCGGCTTGATGTCGCCGAAAAATCCCGTGCTCATGATTTTTTCTCCTCTCGAATTTCAACCGGCCGGTTCAGCCGCGGTGGAATGGATAAGCGGCGTGCGCCCGATTACCTGCCGCGTAATTGGATTGCCGCCGGCGATGGCCGACAACGCCCGTGTCGAAACCCGAAGCAGAGGAGACAGGGCCATGACCGATTTGAACATGATCGCCGAACGCTACATCGCGGCGTGGAACGAAACCGATGCAGCCGAACGCGGGGCGCTGCTCGGCGCGGCCTTCACCGACGACATCAGCTATGCCGACCCGGTCATGCAGGCAGACGGCCATGACGGGCTCAGTGCTTTGATCGTGGGAGTCCACCAGAAGTTCGCCGGCTTCCGGTTTTCGCTGAAGGGCAAGCCGGACGGCTTTGCCAACTACATCCGCTTTTCGTGGGCGCTCGGGCCGGAAGGAACCGAGTCGGTGATCGAGGGTACCGATGTCGGCATTATCAAGGATGGCAAGCTGAATATGGTGCGGGGGTTTTTGGACAAGGTGCCGGGGTAGGATCTCTTCTCTCCGTTCACGGAGAGAAGATGCCGGCAGGCAGATGAGGGGCGGCGTGAACGGCGACGATCGGCGCCGCCCCTCATCCGCCCCTTCGGGGCGTCCTGCGGACCTCCCCGTGAACGGGGAGAAGGTAAGAGCTGCCGCCCCGCTCACATCGTCCCCCTGATCGCTGGGTAAAGCGCGCGGTAGCGGGCGTAGGCTTCGTCGTAGGCCGCGGTCAGCTTGCCCACTGGCTCGATGGTCTCGGCGGTGACCGGGGCGGTGAGAACCTCGTGCGGGTCGGCATTTTCGGCGGCGATCAGGCCGAGGCGGGCGGCGCCGAAGGCGGCGCCGAAATCACCGTCGGCGGGAATGTCGACCGGGATTTTCAGCGCGGTGGCGATGGCCTTCAACCAGTAATGCGAGCGCGAGCCGCCGCCGACGGCGGTGACGCGGTTGAGTTTTGTGCCGGCGGCTTCCAGCGCGTGCAGACTGTCGCGGAAGGCGAAGGCGACGCCCTCCAGCACCGCCTGCGTCAGCACGGCGACATCCGACTCATGCGCCAGCCCCGTGAAGGAGCCGCGGATGATGGCGTCGTTGTGCGGTGTGCGCTCGCCGGAGAGATAGGGAAGGAACGTGACGCCGGTCGGTTTGCGCAGCCCTTCGCCAAGGTCGGTGGTGAGGTCGGCGGCGTTGCGGCCGGTGATCGAGGACAGCCAGTTGAGCGAATCCGTGGCGGACAGGATGACCCCCATCTGGTGCCAGGCATTCGGTAGAGCATGGCAGAAGGCGTGGACCGCGCTTTCGGGGTTGGGGAGATAAGAATCGTTGGCGGCGAACAGCACGCCCGACGTGCCGAGCGAGACGAAGGCCTGGCCGGCCTTGACCGTGCCCATGCCGCAGGCCGAGGCCGCATTGTCGCCGGCGCCGCCGGCCACGGTGATGCCCTTGCCAAGGCCCCAGCGCTCGGCCAGTTCGGCGCGCAGCGTGCCGGCGCGTTCGGTGCCCTCGACCAGCGACGGCATATGTTCTTCGCCGAGATGCGTGGCCTCCAGCAGCGGCGCGGACCATTTGCGTTTGCCAGTGTCGAGCCAGGAGGTGCCGGCCGAATCCGACATTTCCGAAATATGCTCGCCGGTCAGCCACAGGCGCAGATAGTCTTTCGGCAATAGGACCTTTTTGACCTTGCCGAAAACCTCCGGCTCGTTGTTTTTCACCCACACTAGCTTCGGCGCGGTGAAACCAGGGAAGACGATGTTGCCGGTGATTTTCCGGAAACGCGGGTCGGCGTCGAGTTCGGCTGCCTCGCGAAAGCTGCGCGTGTCGTTCCACAGGATGCAGGGGCGCAGCATGGCGTCGCCATCGCCGAGGATCGTCGCGCCGTGCATGTGGCCGGACAGGCCGATGCCCTTGACCGCCGCCGTCTCCTTCGGGTGTTTTTTTCGCAGCGCGGCGACGGCGTCCTCGGTCGCCTTGATCCAGTCGGCCGGGTCCTGCTCGGACCAGCCGGGATTGGGCCGCGACACTTCGATGGGCGCGCTGGCCGAGCCGACGATCTCCTGATCGCCGTCGATCAGCAGAAGTTTCACGCCGGACGTGCCGAGGTCT
Source organism: Mesorhizobium sp. IMUNJ 23232 (assembly GCF_044326205.1). Classification (NCBI taxonomy): domain Bacteria; kingdom Pseudomonadati; phylum Pseudomonadota; class Alphaproteobacteria; order Hyphomicrobiales; family Phyllobacteriaceae; genus Mesorhizobium; species Mesorhizobium sp. IMUNJ 23232. The sequence goes on along the minus strand of NZ_JBIRCY010000001.1, from coordinate 13,262 downwards.
ATGCCGAGATACATCGCAATCCTCCCGATCGCCGCGCGGCTCCCGTCCGCGCGGTCGTTTTGCAACCCGGACAAGCGGCCTGAGCCGCCATTCGCCGGAGAAGAGCTTTTTCATAACAAAAAATCAGCGCCTGCGAATGGGTAAAAGCCGCTTCGGAGAAGATTTTTTTCGAGCCTCGGAAAAATTGGTGGAAAATGAGTGGCGTAACCGCCGACTCGCAAGGGATTGCCGCGTCCTGTGGTTGCAAGTATGAGATTGCCGGGCAAACTCATACTTGTGGGGGGTAATTTGAAAGGGCTTTCAATTCTGGTCGGTGTCGCGCTGTTCGCGCTCGCCGGCTGCGCGGTGAGCAAGGAAAAATACGAGGCGGCGCAGACGGCGCTGGATGGCAGCCCGAAGCTGCGGTCGATGGCCGTGGCGGATTGTGTCAGGAAAGCCCATCCATCCAAGAAGGAAATGGAAATCCTAGCAGCGCTGACGAACAGCTCCGAGGCCTCCGTGAAAACGGTGGTCTGCCGGCGGGTCATCGCCGCCACGGCTTCCGGCCGCCTTTCCTATGCCGACTATCAGGCCTTCGTGGCGGGGCGTCCGACGCCGAAAATCATCCGCATCCTGCAAGGCCGCTGAGATCAACGGCACTGCTGACGGTCAGGCGGCGGGCGGAAGAATTGCCGCGCGCCGCGCAAACAGCACCGAAAGCGGGCTGGCGGGGCGGGCAGCGAGCCGTTTCGCGGTGAGGTCGCGGGCCAGATATCCGTCGCCGGCACGCAGGGCCGCCTCGATCAGTGTCAGGCCGATAACGTCGCGCTGGGCGTGGCTGCCGCCGAACCGATGGGCGATGGCGGGCAGCGGGCGGAGTGCTTCGACCGCTTCGGCGTAGCGGCCTTCGCCGAACGCCTTGATGCCGAGGGTGGCCGGGCGGCCGACCTCGCGGGTGAAGGCTGCGTTGTCGTCCCCGGCCCGCATCGCCTCTTCCTGCGCGGCGAGCAGGTCGCGCGCGGCATCGTCGCGGCCGGCGCCGACGAAGGCCATCATGGCGTGCATGTCGTTGAAGGCGTAGTTGCCGTCGCGCGCCTTGGGCAGCCAGTTTTCTGCGAGCGGCGACCAGCGGCTGCCGATGTCGATGCCGCCGAGCATGAGCCGCCAGAGGATCGCCGAGGCGTCGAGCAGATTGAGCGCCAGCGTCGAGCCGCTGCCGTAGATCGGCCCGTCGTAGAGGGCCAGCACCTGCTCCGTCTCGCCGAGATCGTAGTGGAACAGCGACAGATGCCACCAGTTGTGTACCTGCAGGAAACTGCGCTCCGTCCAGCCCGCCTCGTTGTCGCGCATCCACGCTATGCCGTCGTGCTGGCGGGATTGCATCTCCATGACATGGGCGACGGCGTGCTGGGCCCAGCCGTCATGCGGCTCGATATCGACGGCGCGGCGGCCGAGCGCCTCGGCTTGCGCATAGTCGGCGTTTTCCTCGAGGCCAAACGCCTGCATGCCGAGGATCGCGTGATAGCCGGGCATGTCCGGCGACCATGCCGGAAGGGCGCGGGCAATGCGGTCGCGCAGCATTTCAGCGTTGCCGGTGAAGAAATCGATCTGGTGGCCGGCCTGCAGCGCCAGCGCGTCCAGCGGCTGTGTTTCGGTGTGAGCGGCAAGCCGCTTTCCGGCCCGATGCCAGCCGCCGGCGGCGAGGTCGCCGAGTGCTTCGGCGTGCGCCCGTTCGCGCTCGGTCCCTGCGAGGCGGGCGGCGGCCTCGGCGCAGGCCTGCGTCACCGGCATCGCCTCCTTGTCGGTGGAGAGGCCGTAGAGCCAGCCCTTGAAGGCATGCGCCATGGCGAAGTCGGGGCTGTCGGCAAGTGCGGCCTCGACCGAGGCCACCGGATCGCCGACAAAACAGCGCAATTCGTGCTGGGCCGTTTCGAACAGCGCGGCAGCGGCGTCGGACGCGCCGGTGAGGGTTTCGTCACCCGCCATGACTGCCTCCGTGCGCTCAGCCGGCCGGCCGCATCGCCACCGTGGCGATGCCGGCGCCGACCAGCAGCGTGCCACCACTGCGGTTGAAGATGCGCAAAGCGCGCGGGTTGTGTACTAGGTCGCGGGCGCGCGAGGCGATCAGCGCGTAGCCGAAGGCATTGGCGAAAGCGAGCGCCAGGAAGGTCGATTCGAATACCAGCATCTGCGTCCAGAAATCCGTTTCATGGATCAAAAACTGCGGCAGGAAAGCGACGAAGAAGGTGATGCTTTTCGGATTGAGCGCCGTCACCAGCCAGGCATGCGCCATCATTTTTGCAGCCGAGGTCTTGTCGGTGCGCGGCTCGGCATTGAGCGTACCGCCGGCGCGGAAGAGTTTTATGCCGAGATAGATCAAATACGCGGCGCCGATCCATTTCAGTATGGTGAAGACGGTGGCGGAAGCCGCGAGCAGCGCGCCGATGCCCAGCATCGACAGCGTCATGGCGGTGAAGTCGCCGAGCGCGACGCCGACCGCCACGGGCAGCGCGGTGCGCCAGCCCTGGCCGAGCGCATAGGACACGACGAGCAGGATCGTCGGCCCCGGAATGATCAGAAGGATAGCGGACGCCGCGGCGAAGGCCGCCCAGGCTTCAAACGACATGGATGTCTCCTCTCTTCAAAGGAGAGGATAAATCCCTGCCAGCGCGGAGATGTAAAGGGGCCTTGCGTGCGCGACGCAGCGGGCAAGGAGGGGCGTTGGCGGGCGTCCATCAGAAAACCCCCGCCGACAAGAGCGCGATCAGGCCGGCGCTGGCCGCAACCAGCGGGCCGACGGCAAGCGCCCCGGCCAAAAGCAGTGCGAACTGGTTCTTCAGCGACTCGGTCATGACGTCCCTCACGATGTTTCGGCGGACAGGTAGGAACGGCTCCGGTCGAGATTGTGACGCAAAGGAGGAGTTCTGGTGTCGGCGCGTGCAGAATGACGGCAACAGCGCCGATTTGACGTGTCTCGACTCCCAAAAACCTTTTATATCAGCTACTTAACTCATTTACTTTTCATCAACCACGTTTCGTGAAGATTCGATAGAGAGGGTGAACGGACACAGTACGTTCGGACCTTCTGGTGTAGCTTCGCGGGCATGATGAAGCTTGCCTTTTCCTCGCCCGCGGACACCCTCGAACCGTCTTTTTCCGCGCCGGTCAGCCGGCGTGCGGCGCTGGTTGGTCTCGGCGCCCTGATGCTTGGCGGGTGCAGCCGCACCATCGACATCGGCCTGCCTGGAAGCCAGCCCAAAGTGGCGGCGATGACGCCGCCGGCACCGCCTCAGCCGGCGCCCCCGCCGGTCTCGGAGGAGATCAAGACCGCCTCGGTCGGTCCCAACCCCGGCGGCTACGGAAATCTCGGCAAGCCCGAACTGATGTATGCCGCGGCAACGGACAACGGGTTCCGTCTGCCAGCCATACCGCCGGACCAACTGAAACCCATTCACTTGAGGCGGCTGGTGGTCGACCCCACCGGTGAGGCACCCGGCACCATCGTGGTCCATTTGCAGAAGCGCCATCTCTATCTGGTGCAAGAGAATGGCGACGCGATCCGCTACGGCGTGTCGATCGGCAAGGAAGGGTTCGTGTGGTCGGGCCGCGCCGTGGTCGACCACACGCGCAAATGGCCGACCTGGACGCCGCCCTCCGAGATGGTGGCTCGCAAACCGGCGCTGAAGAAATATGCCGGCGGCCAGCCGGGCGGTCTCGACAATCCGCTCGGGGCGCGGGCGCTCTATATCTACAAGGACGGCGTCGACACGCTGTTCCGCATCCATGGCACACCGGAATGGCGCTCGATCGGCAAGGCGGCCTCGTCGGGCTGCGTGCGCATGATCAACCAGGACGTCATCGACCTGTATGACCGGGTGAAGGGCAAGGGCAAGACGCCGATCGTGGTGGTGGCGTAGGCGAGATGCGGGCGAGGCTGGCGTAGCGCGCAGAACCGGATGGCACCAACTAGCTGACGGAGTACCTGTCGATCACCCAAAGCCAGGTTCCATCGCTCTGTCGGCGGGCGACCTCCGTGGTCACGTCGCCATCGGGAAGCCGTGTCGACGTGAGGGCCAGATCGCCGCAAATCAGCGCCGGCCGCTGCTCGCCGAACGCGAACTTTCGCCCTGATGCATTGGTCTCGATATAAAAGCCGCGAATGGCCTCCAGGCCTTGCACCAGCCGTCCGCCGCCGCAGTCGACCACCGCGTCGGGCTCGAACAAGGCGGTCATGCCATCGACGTCGCCTGCATTTTGCCGGGCCACCAGAAGGCGCTCCAAATCCTGGGGATCATAAGCCGGCTCTCGATCGATCACATCGTTCATGACCATGCATCTCCAACTCCTGTGAATCGCTTGACGATCCTGACCCTGGCAGTTCTCGCCGTCATTATCCGGTGGCTCAGCCCCGCGGCCTTTCGGTCGCGAGGCGTCCGGTTGTTGGCGATGCAGGCCGTCAGTGAACAAGCTCGATCTCACCCGGCTTCCAAGTCTTGTCGAACCACGGTTCCAGCGGACCGTAAAGGCGAAGGATCATGAACCAGCCCTTGTCCGGAATCGTCTGCACCCAGTTGTTCTCCATTCCTGCCGGGGCCTTGGGTCCGAAGTAGACATCCGTCGAACCATCCGCATTGACCTTGACCCCCTTGTTCTGGCTGCTGACGCTTGGGGCTTGCTGGTCGGTCTGCACCATCGAGCGGGTCTGGTTGTCGTAGACGATGACCGACCAGAAATCCTTGACCGGGATATTTGGCGGCAGACGCATCTTGTAGGTCTTGCCGCCATCGAAGGGATTGCCCTCCGCGTCCTGAACCGACCAGGGATATTGCGAACCCTGGCCCACCATCTTCTCCTCCATCGCCGGCGTGACGCCGATGGCGAAGTAATAATAGAAGACAGCACCGTCCAGATTGCTGACACCGGGCGCCGACTCGAACTTGTAGCCGCCGAAAAACGGCAGGCGCCACGTGCTGTCCGGATAGAAATACGCATCTTTCGCGCGAACCTTGAAGGCGATCGTCCGCGCCGTCACGGCGCCGATGTTGGCGGCGTCGGTGAGGATCTTCTTCATCCGCTCGTCGGGTGCGAAGGGTTTGCCCTTTTCGATGCCGATCGAGGCGAACAGGCCCAAGGTGGTGGGATCGGAACCGTCCGCCGGCTCTTCCTGGATGACCTGGTTCAACAGGCTCCAGAACGAGTAGTCACCCGGTGCGACGAAGTTCGAAGGAATTTCGGAGGCATTGACGAATTTCATCGGCGGCGGATTGGCAGCCTCGGCCAAGGGATAAATCCGCAGGTTCTTCTTGACCGAGTCAACCCCGGGTTGGGTGGAGCCATCGACGACGAAGGCGCGAAAGACAAGGTAGCTGCCGAAGGTGCTCGGCCGCAAAACGTGATACCCGGCCGGTATGTCGCCCTTGTATCCAGGCGGCAACAGGAGGTACTTGCCGCCCTCGCCCTTGTCGGCCCCGGTGATGCCGACGTCGGCCACCCACTTGTACCAGAAGTCGTCGACCATCCCCAGAACCTTGGGCGGAATCTCGGCAACCAGCGGCCCCTTGCTCGTGTCGACCCACATGAAGTTGTAGATCGTGTTGTCGTTGCCGGTCAGCGCTACGGTCCTCGGACCGAGCAGATTTTCCCAGATCACGTTGGTCTGGTTGTCGGGCCCGAACTGGCGTATCGATTCGCGCATGCCGGCCTGATTGACGATCGGAATCGCCAGCAGGTAAGCCTGTAGCGCGCGCGAGCGGTCCAGGTTGTCGTAGATTTTGTCGACGGTATCGGCCGACGGATAGCCGTAGTGGAGGTTGAGCGGCCCGATCGAGGACTCGATCTTGTCCGGCACGGCGACGCCCGGTGCGAAAGGCGTCGTCATCTTGTAGGTCTGTGTATCGGCGGACGCGGCGCCCAAGCTTATCAGCACCATCGCGGCGCTGGCGCAAAGCAGTCTCGTCGTTCGTATCATTTGCTCTTTCCTCATCGATAGCCAACGCCACGCATCAGCATGTCGGGACAATTCATGGTCGGGATAAATTATTGCGCCGCGACGATACCGGGCGGCTGCCAGGTGCCTTCGCCGGCCGGCAGGATGGATGGCGCTTCGGTCTTCGGCCAATACAGGCGCATCACGAGATAGACAGTGTCATTGGGCGCCGGCAGCCAATTCGCTTCCTTGTCCGCGCCGGGGCTGTCTTTCTGGATATAGAGCGTGAGCGAACCATCCTCGTTCTTCTTCATGCCCGGCAACATCGGCGAATTGATGAGGTAGCGATTGATCGGGTTCTTGATCAGGAGCTGGCTTTTCCCGTCATACATCGTCACCGACCAGAAGGAGTTCACCGGCGGGAGTTGCCCGGCGGGAAAGGTGATGGTGTAGTTACGCTTGCTGGCGTCGAGTGTTTCGCCAGTCGCAGTCGTGCGGGTAAAGGGATACATGGCTTCCACGGCATCGTTTCCGTAGAGACCCGCCTTGGCGGCGGCGGCACGTTTCAGCCAATCTCCCTTGTAAAACGCGCGGTCGCCAAACAAGGAACCGACGCTCCAGCCGTTGATGGTTTTGTTTCCGCTGGCCGCAAATTTGGCGACCTTGTCATCGCCATCCTTCATGCCAAGGCCGATTTCCAGTTTGTGAGCGATCGGAAGGTCCTTGAAATTGAACGATTTACCCGGGCCTACACCAATGCGTGCAAGCTTGGCCCGAATGGCCTCGTCCTCTTGCGTGGGCGGCACGAATTCGAGGGCGGCATCGAGATAGTCGAAAAAGTTGTCCTTTATGCCCTGCGTTGTGGCCGGCGGGAAGTCGATCTTCGGGGCAGCGGGGGGCGCCGGCTGCTTCAGGAAGGCCGACAGCGGCTGCACGCCGTAGCCGGCCTGCACCTTCTCCACGTTCGGCATATCTTCGACGTTGATAAGCTGGGTCCGAAAGTTGGCGAATACGAACGGGGTAGTCGAGGAAAACACCTGCTTGATGCCGGCGGGCTTCTCGCCTTTCCAGTCGGGTCCGACAACGAGATAGGAGCCCGGATCATTCCCCGTAGCGCGGCTGCCGATGTAGCCAAAATTGTAGGTATTGCCGTCAATCAATTGCACCGAATAATAGCGCTCCTTTTCGACCGCCGGCACGGAGATCACCATCGGCTCGGCACGCAGGTCCAGCCACAGTATCGAGTATGGCGTGTCGCTGTTCGGCGTGACGACCGCCGTGTCTTCGTAGGTCGCCACGTGGTTGAGGCTGTCGATCTTGTTGAACGGCGCCTTGAACTGGCTGGACTTCGGGTCGACGGCAAATTCATTCATCACCGCGTAGTTCATCACCAGCGGCAGGCCATAGATGAAGCCTTCCTCGGCGATATTCTTCGCCTCGCGGATGTCCGGCCATTCGGCGCTTACGGCCGCATGTCCGGAGAGTGCCAATAAAATGGTTGTCAGGCCGAAAAGGCCGAACCTAAATCCTGCACGCATCTGTCAATCCTCTATACGGAAGTTCGATTGCCATTGGATTGTCGTCGTTGCCCGATTGTCCTCAAACGGGCGGGAGCCAAGCGCCTAGTAGCAGGGCGGATACGGCTGATAGCCGCTCAACCTCGGATGACACACCCCGCGGCCTTTCGGTCGCAGGGCGCCCGGTTGGTGACTGGTGCTTGCCAGCGAACAAGCCCGTTCTCGTTCATCCCACCTTCTTGACCGGCGGTATGGTCCACGAGCCGTCGATGATCGACGGGTCGCTTTCGTTTGGCCAATAGAGCCGCATCATCAGGATGAACTTGCCCTTCGGCGCCGGGAGCCAGTTGGATTCCTTGTCGGCGCCGGGAGACTCGTTCTGGATCAGAAGATCGATGGACCCGTCGGCATTGGCCTTCAGCGGCTGTCGCTCGCTGATGGAATAGCGGTTCAGCGGGTTGTCGACGAAGAAGTAGTTCTCGTCATACATGGTCAGCGACCAGAAGCCGGAGACGGGCGGCGTCAGGCCCTTCTTGAAGGTCAGAACGTATTTTTCAGCGCCGTCGTACTTCCGCCTGATGAGACCGCTGGCCGATTTCAGTGACGTTGGATAGATCGCGTCCTGCGGCCGGTTGGCCCCGAGACCGATCGCCGTGATCAAGGCACGCTGGACATAATTGGTGCCGTAGATGCCGGTCTTGGTCGTGAAACCCCAGCCGTCGATGTTCTTGATGTCGCCATCGCTGAACTTGAAGTGCAGCATGATCTTGGCAAAGCCAAGCTCGGGAATGCGCTTGGCGAAAGCCGGATCGAATTTCGACTTGTCGAAATCCTGTCCGGGCACGATGCCGATCTGGGCCAGCTTCTCGAGCATCGGCGCGTCTGCTGCATTCGGCGGATTGCGCTTCAGGAGCTCGGCGAGCAGGGTGAAGTACTCGACCGCGTCCATCTTGTTCACCTGGTCGCGCACCGCCGTCTTCATATCGATCGAAGGATCGACCTTGCCGGCCGGCGGCGTCCATTCCTTGCCCCAGGCGCTGAGCGGGTAGAGCTTCACCTCGTCCTGGATTTTGTGGACCGCGGCGTAGTCCTCTGGCGTGCCCGTGCAGTAGATGCGGCCAAGCAGCCAGACGATGCTGGTCGGCGACTTGTACTGCTTGACACCGTCCGGCAGCGTGCCTTCCCAGCCCGGGCCGGTGATGGCGAAGGTCTGCGCCCCGGTTCCGGTGGTGCGCTTGCCAGGGACGTCGAAAACGGTCGTCCAGCCGTCGAGCATCGGGAACAGCGCATAGCGATCGTTCAGGTCCGGCAGGCTGACGACCCACGGCTCGTCGCCGACATCGAGAAAGGCGGTCGTGTAGAGCGTGTCCGCGTTCGGCGCGGTGACATCGCGGAACGAGGCGTTTGGATACTCCCTGAGCTTGATGAGCTGGCCCATCGGACCCTTGGTTCCCACGGGCTCGGCGACGTTGGTGATGACCCGGCGGGTCATTTCCATCGTCACCAGCGGATAGCCGTAGATGTAGGCTTCGACGGCGTCGGCAAATTCGTCGGATCCTTCCATCAGGTCCGAGATCAGGCCTTCGGCCTTTGCGGCCGTCGAGCTCAGCGACGTGGCGGCAAGCAGGCCGAGGCCGCCAAGTGAAACAGTGCGACGTGATACGTTCATTTCATCCTCAAGATTTTCCGAGGTCCAGTGACCTGGACAACGATCGATAGTTGCTAGAGCAGAAACCTAGTAGCAGGGCGGATAGGGGTAATAGCCGCAGGCAGGCGGCGGATAATAGGGGTGGTATGCCGAGGCGGCGGCCGCTCCGATCATCGCTCCCGTGGCCAACCCCGCGCCGTAATACGCGCCGGGATGGGCATACCAGCCGCCGTGCCACACTGGAGCGTGCCAGCCCACGCCGCCGACCACGCCAACGCGGCCATAAGCGCCGCGAGCGGCAAACCAGTCTATGAACAGCGAGGCAGGCCCGTCTGCCGTCTTGACCTCGCCCTCCAGCACCGCGACGTCGAAGGTCAGCGTGTTGCCTTCGAGCTTCGGCGATTTCAGAACCACGACGGCGTCCTCGATCGCCGAACCGTCGCTGTTCATCACCGATATCGTCGCATTGGGCGGATCCTTGGCAAAGCTGTCGTTGCCTTCATCCCACTGCTTGATGAATTCGGAGGTGAGCACATGCCCCGCCGCCCTCACCGGGCGATCGGCGAACACGATGGAGTTCGGCGCGATGCCGGTCATCGTCAGCTTGCCGCCCCCGAGCTTGGCTCCTCCGGAATTGAGAACGGCGAGCGACGGCACCATCTTGGGGGTGTGCGCGCCAATCGTCTTTTGGGCAGGCGCAGCGATCGCATCCTGCGCGAGCGCCAGTCCCGATGAACACAGCAGGCCCGCAAGCGCTATTGCGATGCCAGATGCATATTTGATTGTCATTGGCTTACTCCTCACGTTGCAAAAGGTGACGCAAAGGTCATTTTTTCGGAAACAGAAATGTAATTCCGGTGCGAACCCCGAACCCGTCGGGACCGCTCTCCGGGCTTTCGGCCCAATAACGGATGCCGGCAAAGAGGCTGATCGGCTGCTTGTCGATGACTAGCAGCTTGGCGATCTGGAAGTTGATCGGGACCGACCATTCCTCCGCTTCCCAGTTGTAGGTGCTCTCCGTGTTGAGCGTGAACGTCCAGGCGTCCTTGGTCGTGTAGGAGACGAAGGGTTGCAGGAATGTCGAGTTGACATCCGGCCGTTCGCTGTCGCCGGCGAAGGACCAGATGTGGTTTGCCAGCATGCCGACGGTCCATCCGCCGCTCTGCTTGAGAACGACGGCGGTGGGTCCCGCTCCCCATTTTCCCCCGCCGAGCAGATCGTCGGTCGCGGTCGGCAGCAGGAAGGCCGGTCCGACGCCCCAGATGAGGCCGCTTTGCGTCGGCCTGGCAGGCGAGAAGAAAAGGCTCTGCGTGGTGTCGCCGAGGCCGAACTGGTCGCCGGAAGGCCCGGCGATATCTTCCTGCCAAGCCACGGGGAGGATGGTGCGCGAGATCAGGTTCCAATCCGCGTTGAGCGAGAAGGGAATGACCGGCTGGACATTGACGTAGGCCTTGTTGCCGTCGTTCGGGCCATAGCCGCTGTCGTAGTTGAACTGAAAAGGAACACTGATCAGCGAGGCGATCGGATTGGACAGTTTCTTCGCGAGTTCCTGTGCGTCGTCCTCCGCCGACGCTTGGCCGCAGAACAGCAGTATCGTTGCCAGGAAGGTCGCCACCTTCGCGATACGACTGGTCTGCCGGCGATCCATTGCCACCCTCAATCATTCAAGAAGCCGCGTCGGCCGTTAACGCGGCTTGGATTGCTGGTCAGACTACGCCTGCCCTCATTATGGAGCCAGTCGCCGGATGTAAGTTACGTGGGGTCATTGCGGATATGCCGACGGAATGCCGGTTTCGGTGGTCATTCCGGAACTGCGTGCCTCACGGTAAATAACGCTGGACTATTTCAGGCACCGATCATTGCGAGTGATATTTTGTACTCGGCAGAAGCCCAATACGTGTCCCGCGTGGCGATCGATGCGCGCGCCATGCAGGGTCGGGAAGAACACGCCACGGCAAGCCGTTGACCACCGGCATCGCCGCTACCCCTACAAACGGCTGTCACGCCCGGATGGCAAAAAGATCGTGGCGGCGGGTTGCGCGAAGCTTGGAGAGATCATGGATCGCACGGCCCAAGTGACGGTCTCCGGACGTCCGTTCGATGTGAAGGTATTGCAGGCAGGCGGCGACCTGTGGGTCGTCTCAGGCGACTATCTCGACCGCGAGATCGAGGCGATGGCACGCAGCCGCGACGCTGCCCTGAAGCGCTGGCGCGAGATCGCCGAACGGGCCGCCGAGTGAGCGGCGAGTTAGCCGCTATCGCTGAAGGGCCTGATCCCGGTGCTACCTTAGGCCGCTTGTCGCGGACCTGCCGCTGCTGCATATCCCTTCCCGGCGACATCGTTGGGAGTTCCCGCCATGCGATCCCTGAGCGATCAGACGGCTTCCGCGCTTCTGGCCAAGGCTGACACCACGACGGAGCGGATTGCCAGCGCGGTGCGCGTCATCGCCGGTGTCGTGCTCCTGGTCGGCCTGCGGTCGGCGGCCTACAGGAACCCGGAACATCTCGATACCCTCGGGCCGCTGCTCGCCAACGCGACCCTGATGACTGGCATTGTGGTTGCCTCGGGCTTTGTCACGCTGCTGTTCCTGCGGTTCAGCATCTGGCGACCATGGATGGCCTATCTCGCTGCGCTGGTCGACGCCGCGCTGGTGGCGACCCTGCTTTATTTCACCTCATGGGTATCGCTGCTTCCCGCCGACTTCGCTTTCGCCTTCCCGATCGTCACCGCCATTCCGCTGTTCCTTGCCGTCAACATGCTGCGGTTCCGGCCAGCGGTGCAGGTCTGCGCGTCGCTGCTGTTTGCGGCCGGCGCGGCGGTGGCGATACTGGCGGCCCATCCCGGCGACGGTTCCTTCCACCAGGCGTCCGAGACCCTCGACATGCTGTTCAGCCTGCCGCCGAACATCATGCGGCTGGTCATGCTGGCGCTGACCGCCTGCGTCTTCATCCTGGCTGCGGCGCGCGGCCGGCGCATGCTGCTCAACGCTGTCGAGGAGACGGCGAACCGCGTCAATCTCAGCCGTTTCGTGCCGACCGAGCTTGCGCCGCTGATGGCCGCAAGCACAGCCGGCGCGCTGCGCACCGGGCGCAAGGCTGAGGTCGCCCTGATGTTCGTCGACATGCGGGATTCGACCGCACTGGAGGAAAACGCCGCACCCGACGAACTGGTGAACATTATCAGCGACTACCGCGCGCTGATCCTCGATGCGGCGGCCAACCATGGCGGCGTGGTCGACAAATTCATCGGGGACGGCGCGTTCCTGGTGTTCGGCGTGCCGGAAGCCCGGCCCGACGACGCGGCCCGCGCGGTGCGCTGCGCCGAGGCGATTTTGGCCTCGATCCGCGCCTGGAACGATGCGCGTGCGCTGAACGGCGACCAGCCGATCCGCGTCGGCATCGGCATCCATGCGGGAGAGGCGTTTGTCGGCATCGTCGGGGCCGCGGCCAGGCTGGAATTCGCGGTGCTGGGCGACGCGGTGAACGTTGCCAGCCGCGTCGAGAGCGAGACGAAGGTGCTCAAGGAGCCGCTGCTGATCTCGGCGCACGCGCTGCGGCTGGCCAATGAGCCGGCGAGCAAATGGCGCAGCCTGGGGCCGCGCTATCTGCGCGGCCGCTCCGAGCCGGTGGAGTTGTTTGCGGAGGGCGCGGGCCGGGTCGAAGGGCGCATTCCCGACCGGGTCGAGGCCGCCTCCTGAAAAATTCGGGAAGCGTTTTTCCAGCAACCGCGCGGGTTTGGAACGTGTCGGCGCGGCGGACCACATTTCCGGCATGGGCTTGCCTTCGGTCCGTCATGAAGCGCCTCTATGCTTCGCGGCATGGGAACGAATCGTACAAATCACGCGCTGCCGGGGCGTCTCGATGCCGAGATTTTCGAGGGTTTCGGCGAGGACGACTCGATCGTCGACCGCCTGTTGGCACTGCCCGTCGTGCCACAGACTAGTCAAGGCAAACGCAACGCCTGGGACGCCGGCGTGGCGCGGCGGCTGGAAAAAGTGCTGGCCGACCGGATGCGCGAGCGGATCGAAGGGCATGGCGACGGTGCAACGGATCGTGCTGCCTAGGTGTCATTGCTATGGAGGTTGTCCGTCCGAGGCTTGGATGCGAGGTTGCGGTTACCACACACGCGACCGCCAGCCAGGAGCCTCGGATGGACGTTCATGACAATGCCAGAACAACACCGCGCAGTCGA